>NZ_CVSF01000001.1 GCF_001179925.1 Candidatus Pelagibacter communis
AGAAGATGGTATTTATGGAGCATAGGTGGAACTTTACTTATTTTAATGGCTACCTGGTATCAGGTTCAACTTGATGTTAGAATAAATGAATGGTTTGGTGAATTTTATGATACTTTACAAAAAGCTCTTACAAATCCTAATTCTGTATCAGAAAAAGAGTTTATAGCATATCTTTTTACATTCGCTAAAATTGCAGCAGTATATATATTAGTGGTTATTTTTAGTGATTATTTTACTAGCCACTGGACCTTCAGATGGAGAACTGCAATGGCAGATTTTTATCATGATAAATGGAATGACGCCTCTTCTATAGAGGGAGCATCACAAAGAGTCCAAGAAGATACGCTTAAATTCGCAAGAATAATGGAAGGTTTAGGTGCTGAGTTATTAAGAAGTGTAATGACATTGATTGCTTTTACTCCAATTTTATGGGGGTTATCTAAAAGTATAACTGTATTACCATGGATAGGTGAAGTTGAGCATGCTTTAGTTTGGGTAGCAATCATATCAGCATTGGGTGGAACAATAATATTAGCCAGTGTAGGAATTAAACTTCCAGGTATTGAATATGATATACAAAAAGAAGAGGCTGCTTATAGAAAAGAATTAGTTTTAGGAGAAGACTTTAAAGAAAGTGCACAACCTGCAAAAATTACTGATCTTTATGGAGGTGTTAGAAAAATTCATTATAAAATGTATTTTCACTATCTTTATTTTAATGCTGTTAAATGGAGTTATTTACAAGGAATGGTGATTGTTCCGTACCTAGCACTAGCACCAACAATCGTAACTGGTGCGATTACACTTGGCTTTGTTCAACAAATTATAAGAGCATTTGGCCGTGTTGAAACATCATTGCAATATTTAGTAAGAAGCTGGCCAATAATAGTTGAGTTAATTTCAGTTTGGAAAAGATTGAGAGAATTTGAATCAAAGTTAGAGAAAAATATTTCAATTGAAACTGTAAAATAATGTCAATAGACAAAAAATATATTGATCAATTTATAAATGTGACATCTAAAGCTGCTATAGCTTCATATCATTTAGTTGGTAAAAAAGATAAAATTGCAGCAGACCAAGCTGCAGTTGACGCTATGAGAACTGAATTAAATAAAATTAAAATGACAGGTGAAATTGTAATAGGAGAGGGCAGTCTAGATGAAGCTCCTATGCTTTTTACAGGTGAAATATTGGGTTTAAAAAAAGGTCCCGACTTTGATATAGCTGTAGATCCTTTAGAAGGAACTAATTTTGCTGCTAATAATTTGCCTGGGGCATTATCGGTTATAGCCATTTCTGAAAAAGGGAATTTATTTAAAGCACCAGAAACTTATATGCACAAAATTGCTACAGCGAAAGTTGAAAAAGGCTTAATTGATCTTGATTATTCAACAAAAAAAAATATTGAAAATTTAGCAGATTTTAAAAATACAGATCCTTCAAAATTAACAGCATGTATTTTAGATCGTCCTAGACATAAAAAAATTATTGAAGATTTAACAAAATTGAATGTAAAGATTAAATTAATTACTGATGGAGATGTAGCTGGTGCACTTTTAGTAACAAAACCAATTTATAATGTTGATATTTACTTGGGAATAGGTGGTGGACCCGAAGGTGTTTTAGCTGCAGCAGCATTAGATGCCTATAATTGTCATTTTCAGGGTAAATTTATTTTTGATAACGAAAAAGATATTGAAGAAGCTAAAAAGATGGGCATCACTGAATTTGATAAAAAATATGAAATTAATGAAATTATTAAAGGAGATACAATATTTTGTGCTACAGCAATTACAGATACGATGGCGATGAAAGGTGTGGTGTCTGAAAATAATAATTATTATATGACTGAAACTTTAGTAACTAATAAAACTTCAAATGACAACCACTTGAGTATAGAAAAAAGAAAAATGATATTTGATAATGTTAAGAATTAATAAATGATTTCAGTTTCTGGTAGGGAATGGAAAGAAGAAAAAGTTAATAAAAGAATATTAGAAAAAATTGAACAAGAATACAATTTTTCAAAGATCGTCTCAAAATTAATTGTATCAAGAAATTTTGATAAAGAAGAAATATATTCAATTAACAATAACTTAAAATTATCAAATTTTTTTCAAAATAATTCTGATTTTATTGATTCTGTTAAAATTGTAGAAAAATTAATAAAACACAAAGAAAAAATCTGTATATTTGGTGACTATGATGTTGATGGTTCAGCCTCTACGTCTTTATTAGTAAATTTTTTTCAAAGCATAAGTCATCCATTTTTTTATTATATCCCTGATAGAGTAAAAGATGGATATGGTGCCAGTGTAAAAATATTTAAAAAGATAATTTTAAAAAAACCAAAATTAGTAATTATGGTCGATTGTGGATCCACAAATAATGAAGCCATAAATTACCTTAATCAAAATAATATAAAATCTTTGATTATAGATCATCACGAAATTAATAAACCATATCCAAAAGCTGATGTGATTATTAATCCAAAAAAAAATAATGGTTATTTAGAATATGATTATCTTTGTGCAACTACATTGACTTATTTTTTTTTAGAGATGTTAAATAAAAAGATGAAATGTAAAATGGATTTAAAAAAATATCTAATTAATGTTCTTTTAGCGACTGTATGTGATGTAATGCCTTTAAGAAAATTAAACAGATTAATTGCAAAAAAAGTGATTAATGAATTTAAAATTAATGAAAACAAAGCATTTAAAGAATTATACGAATTAAATAATAGAAAAAATAAAATTTCCATAAATGACCTAGGTTATCTAATAGGTCCAATATTGAATGCTGGTGGAAGACTTGGCAAATCAAATTATGCTACTGAATTATTATCATCAGAAAACCAAAATTTGATTAATAAAAGATCTTTAGAATTAATAAATTTAAATAATAAAAGAAAAAAAATAGAAAATATTACTTTAAAAAATATTGATTTAGATATGTTGAAAAATCAAAATGATAATATCATTGTTTACTATAATCCAAACATCAATGAAGGACTTATAGGAATAATAGCCTCAAGATTAAAAGATTATTTCAATAAACCATCAATAGTTATAACAAATTCTAATGATATATTAAAAGGGTCTGCTAGATCAATTTATAAATATAATTTAGGACGTGTTATCAAACTTTCATTAGATAGAAATTTGATCATTAATGGTGGGGGACACAATATGGCAGCTGGTTTTTCTTTAAAAAAAGAAAATTTATCTAATTTTAAATCATTTGTTAATAAAGATTTTCTAAAGAACTACATTTTTTCAAATAATGTTTATATGTACGATTTTGAAGCATCATCGTCAGCTCTAAACAAAGAATTTTATAAGGATTTACAACAAATAGGACCTTTTGGAACTGGAAATCCTTTACCAACTTTTTTATTTAAAGATTTTAAGATTTTAAAATCATCAATATTAAATGAAAAACATGTTTCATGTATTTTAAAATCAAATAAAGGGATTGCTATAAATTCGATTGCATTTAACTCTAGTAATAGCGAAATTGGAAAGTATTTATTAAATTATAAAAAGAATTTAAATGTTTTGGGTCAAATTAGCGAAAACTTTTGGAATAATAAAAAAACTCTTCAATTAATAATTAAAGATTTAGTGTTGTGATTTATTAAACACTTGATAATTAGAGACATTTCAAATAAAAGACCAGCAAATGGTCCCTTCGTCTATCGGTTAGGACACGTGGTTTTCATCCTCGAAAGAGGGGTTCGATTCCCCTAGGGACCGCCATTATGTTGAAAGGTTTGTTTGCTGATGGTAGGAAGAGTTAGTGAAAGGTTTAAAAAAAAAAATTTTAAGAGCTCTTGGATTGCATCATTTAGCGGATTTACTTCGAAAAATCCGTTTTTTTCACTACAGGTATCATTTCCCTTACATTAAAGCAGTCTATAAAAAGTCTTCAGTAATAAAAAAAAATGTATCCTCTATAGATGGTAAATTATTTTCACGTTTATTAAATTCACTAGAACAAAGTATAAATTTTATCCCACGTGGTATGTGGGGGAGTATATTTAATGACTATCAAGCTGAAGCGGTAAAACTAATCAAAGACAAGAATAATGATAAAATATTAGAACTTCTTCAAGATCCACTGACCAATAATTTACAATACGGTTTCGATAACTTAGCAAAAGATTTACAGTCACCTTTAAGACTGGAAACAGTTTTTGAAGCGAAATCTACAGCAGACCACTTTCTTGCACTAGCTGAATACACAGGTGCGATTAAATATATGTATCCAGAAAATTTAATTTCGCCTTTTAAAAAAAAAATAATTCTAAATGATATAATAGACAAGATTGTTAATCATAATTTTTCAGATAAATTTTTTTTCCCAAATTTATATAACGGTGAAAAAGGTGTATTAACTAAGTATGGTATTGCCTCTCTAAGAGTTCCTGCATCTATTTATCAAGCATTACTTGTTAAAAAATTAGGAAATAATGTTTGTGAAATAGGTCCAGGTTTAGGAAGGACAGCATTTTTTGCTAAATTATTAGGCATTAAGAAATATACATTGGTTGATTTACCCATTCCATCGCTTTGTCAAAGTTATTTTTTAGGTTGTAGTTTGCCTAATGAGTCTTTTTGTTTTAATGGTGAAAATATTGAACTTGATGAAGGCATAAAACTTATACAACCAGAAAATTTTATAAAAGATAAAGATCAGTATGATGTTGTACTTAATGTAGACTCCTTTACTGAAATGGAAATTAATGTTGCACAGAATTATCTTAAAAATTTTATCGGTAAATCTAAATGGTTTCTTTCGATAAATCATGAAGTTAATGAATTTTCAGTTAGAGAAATTGTATCTGAGTTCCCTGAATATGAATTAATTTCTAAAAAACGTTCTTGGGTTAGGCAAGGATATATTGAAGAACTTTATAAAATATCGAATTTAAACCAAAAAAATGATAAGTATTAGATTTTATGCATTTTGTTTATTTAATAGTTGCAAAAAATAAAGACAGTAGAATATCGTACGTTGGTTATACAAACAATTTAAAGAAAAGATTGTTACTTCATAATATTGGAAAAGGTGCTAAATTTACAAAAGGTCGTAAATGGAATTTAATTTATTTTAAAAGATATAAAAGTAAAAATATTGCTTTAAAAGAAGAGTATAAGCTAAAAAAAAATTATACTTTAAGAAAAGAAATTAAAAATAATTATAAAAAAGATGAAAATATCAGTTCTATTACCCTATAAAGAAAACTTTTCAGAAAATTACGCTGGAGCAGTTTCTTTGTTTGTAAAAGACACTATTAAAAATAGTAAATATTTTAAGTCAACATACATTTTTGGAAATACAAATTATAAAAAACCTTTTCTAAAAAATTATATTAACGTTTTTTTAAAAAAAAATATTTTTCAAAGTTCAAGCAAAATTTATGTAAACGAGTTTTTAAAAATAGAAAAGAAAATAAATTCAGATATTATAGAAGTTCATAATAGACCAAATTATATAAAATATTTAAAAACTACCAAAAAAAAATTGATTTTATATTTTCATAATGATCCATTATCAATGACAGGGTCAACATTGTTAAAAGACAGAATTTTTCTTTTAAATCATATCGATAAGATTATATTTAATAGCTCATGGTCTCAAAAAAGATTTTTTATTGATATTGATAATAAAGATTTGTTAAAACAAAAGACAGCAGTTTGCTTTCAATCTACCTCTAAAACTAAAATAAATTTCAGTGAAAAAAAAAAGATAATTAGTTTTATAGGTAAACTAAATTCAGCAAAAGGTTATGATTTATTTGGTAAAGCGATGATGAAGATTCTTTCTGAATTCAAAGATTGGAAGGCTGTTGTTTACGGTGATGAACCTAGAGAAAATATTCTTTTTCAACACAAAAATTTGATTATTAATGGTTATACAAAACATGAAAAAATTCTTAATTTTTTAAAAAAAGTAAGTATTTCAGTTGTCTGTTCAAGATGGGAAGAACCTTTTGGAAGAACAAGCTTAGAGGCTGCAAGTAGAGGTTCTGCTGTTATTATTAGTAATAGAGGTGGTCTTCCAGAAACAACCAACTCAGCAATTATTCTAAAAAAATTATCCTCAAATGAAATTTATAATGAAATCAAAAGATTAATTACAAATAAAAAAAAATTAGTTCATTTACAAAAAAAAAATTATAGAAATTTTAGATTTAATCATAAGTATATTAGCGATTTAATTGACAATATTAGATCTGAATTCATCTCAAATAAAAAATTAAATTTTTTTAGAAATAAAACTCTTAAAGTAATGCATATAACAAATTTTAATGAACGATTTGATGGACGTTTACATTATAATACAGGAAGAAGATTAAACAACGGCTTTATTAGAAATGGTCATAACGTTCTTACTATCAGCGATAGGGATATAATACACAATAACAAATCAATCAAAGATCCGAAAGGTCAAAGTTCATTAGATAGAAAAATTATAGAAAGTTTTAATAATTTTAAACCAGATTTGGTAGTATTAGGACACGCCGATCGCGTTAGTAAGGAAACTTTAGTTAAAATGAAAAATTTTGATAAGAATTTAAAAATTTCTCAATGGTTTCTAGATCCATTATCGAAATATGGACCTGATCATGAAAATAATAAAAAAAGAATTTTAGATAAAATCGATATAATCGACAATTCTTTTTTAACTACAGATCCTAAATCTCTTTCGTTTAATGTAAAAAATTCAAATTATATGCCAAATCCATGCGATGAAGCATTTGAAACATTATCGAATTATGAAAAAAATTGTAATTTTGATGTTTTTTTTGCAATGAGTCACGGTGTACATCGTGGAAGTTTAAAAGTAGGAAAAAATGATGATAGAGAATTTTTCATAAATAAATTAATAAAATTAAATCAAAATCTTAAATTTGATGTTTATGGAATGAATAATGTACAGCCAATTTGGGCAGAAAATTTTATTAATAAAATTTCTAACTCTTATATGGGACTTAATTTAAGCAGAGGTAAACCTATAAAATATTATAGTAGTGATAGGTTAGTTCAAATTATTGGAAACGGACTTTTAACTTTTGTGGATGAAAAAACTCAATTAAGTGATTTTTTTGATGATAATGAAATGATTTTTTATAAAGATATAAATGATCTAAGTTATAAACTTAATAAATATAAAAAAGATGTGCGATCTGGAAAAAAAATTGCAAAAAATGGTAAAAAAAAATATTTTAAATATTTTAACTCTTCTTTAGTATCTGAATATATCATTTCTAAAACTTTCAATATAAAATCGAAATACAAGTTTGTTTGGTAAATGTTTTCTATTATTATTCCTACTTTAAACAATCTAAAATATTTAAAAATTTGTTTAGATAGTATTAATAAAAACTCCAAATATACACATGAAATTATACCTCATGTAAATATAGGTAATGATGGAACAATTAATTTTTTAGAAAAAAATAATATAAAATATACCCTTACAAATTATAATGCTGGTATCTGTAAAGGTATGAATTTGGCGTCAAAATTAGCAACAAACGATTATATTCTTTATTCTCATGATGATTTTTATTTTTGTCCTGAATGGGATGAAATACTTAAAAAAGAAGTCGATATTATCGGTCATAAAAATTTCTATCTTTCGGGAACGATGGTAAATAATGGTCAAATAGATTTTAATTGTGGAAGTACAGCTGAGGATTTTGATGAAAAAAAATTTATAAAAAATCATAAAAACCATAATTATTTTGACTTTCAAGGGTCAACATGGGCTCCACATTTAATTCACAAAGATATCTGGAATAAAGTAGGGGGTTTTAGTGAGGAATTTTATCCTGGCACAGGATCAGATCCTGATTTAAATATGAAATTATGGAATCTTGGAATTAGAATATTTAAGGGAATAAATGATTTCAAAGTTTATCACTTTGGATCAATAGTTACCAGAAAATATAAAGATGATAAAAACATAATTACTGAGTCGGGTAGTAAAGGTGGAAAAATTTTTTTGTCAAAATGGGGTATATCCATTAAATTTTTTAAAAGATTTATTTTAAAATCTGAAACCAGATATAATGGACCTCTAACTGAACCTAAAAAAAACTTAATTTATTTGATTAATTTATATTTAAATAAGTTGAATTATCTTTATCTAAAATATATTTACAATTTTAACAATAAGATAAATGATTTGAATAAATGAAATTAATAAATACTAAATTACCTGGTCCTAAAATAATTAAAACAAATATCTATAAAGATAGAAGAGGTTATTTAAAAGAAACATTCAGAAAAAATTTATTTGGTAAAATAAATTTTCCTTTTGATGTGATGTCATATTCTAAAAAAAATGTTTTAAGAGGTCTACACTTACAAATTAAATCATCTCAAGCCAAGATTATCACAGTAACTCATGGTAAAATTTTTGACGTTGCCGTTGATCTTAGAAAAAAATCTAAAAATTTTGGCAAGTATGTCTCATTAATTATATCTGATAATTCAGATTTTTCTTTTTACATACCTGAAGGATTTGCTCATGGGTTTATGTGTTTATCAGACAAATGTACTGTTAATTACAAGTGTTCAAATTATAGGAATCCTAAATATGAAAGAACATTAGCTTGGGATGATCCTAACATAAGGATCAAATGGCCCAACAAAAAACCTATATTATCCAAAAAAGATAGAAATGGCATACCTTTAAATTTGTTCAAATAAATTAATGAATAAATTTTTTTTAAATTTAGGAAATCAACCTTTAGCAAATAATTATCTTAACTCACTAAAAAAAAAACATATCAAATATACTCTTAGGTTATTTTTCAACACAAATAACAAAATTGTTTCTATATCTAAAAGAATCCCATCTGAAAAAATGTTTACAAATGATTATCCCTATAGATCTTCAATGTCTAAAACAATGAGACATTCTTTTTATGAACTGTCAAAAGAAATTAAAAAAAGATTTAATCCAGATAAGCTTTTAGAAATAGGAAGTAATGATGGTGCTTTAATTAAGAATTTTAAAATGAATAAAGTTATTGGTGTTGAGCCTTGTAAAAATCTTGCAAATATAACATCTAAAAAAGGTTTTTTAACATATAATAAATATTGGAATTATAAACTTGCAAAAAAAATAAAAGATAAACATGGAAATATAGATTTAATTTACTCAGCTAATACATTAACACATATAAGTAATTTAGATGATGTCTTTAGATCAATATCATTATTGTTAAAAGATAAAGGTGTTCTTATTATTGAAGATCCGTCATTATTAGAATGCATTAAGAAAAATTCCTATGATCAGTTTTATAATGAACATATATATCTTTTTTCTGCAATTTCTGTAAAAAATATTATCAGCAAATATGATCTAGAGATATTTGATATTAAAAATTTATTAACTCATGGCGGATCACTAAGATATTATATTAAAAAAAAAATAAATAAGAGTTTTAAAATTTCAATTAAAGTAAAAAAACAAATTGATAAAGAAAAAAAATATGAAATTGATAAATTCAAGACATATAAAAATTTCTCAAAAAAAGTAAAAAAATCTAAAGAAAATTTATTAAAAATATTGAATAATATAAAAAAAAATAACAAAAAAATAATTGGTTATGGTGCTACAGCAAAAGCTGTAACAGTTATTAATTATTGCGATATTGATAAGAATTTGATTTCAAATTTTGTGGATACTACGCCAGAAAAAATTAATAATTATATGCCAGGCAAAAATATTAAGATTTTAAGATATAATAAAAATATTTTAAAAAATTATGATTATGCATTTTTAGGTGCATGGAATTTTAAAAATGAAATTATTAATAAAGAAAAAAAATATTTTAAAAAAGGTTTAAAGTTTTTAACACATATACCCAAACCTCAAGTTTTGAAATATAAAAAAAAATGAATGAAAATAAAAAACTCATAGAATTATTCAATGAATCTAAATATAGATCAATTAAATGGGAAAAATATTTTTCAATCTATGAAAAACTTTTTAATGATTATAAGAATAAGGGTATTACATTTGTTGAGATTGGAATTTTAGATGGAGGTAGTTTAGAAATTTGGAAAAAGTACTTTGGAGATAGTTCTAGAATAATTGGGATAGATAACAATCCTGAATGTAAAAAGTTCCAAAATGAAAATTACGAAATTTTTATAGGATCACAATCTGATCCTGGTTTCTGGAAAAAATTTTATAATGAGGTAGGTAATGTTGATATAGTTTTAGATGATGGAGGTCACACTAATGATCAACAAATCATAAGTTTAATTAATAGTATCAAGAATATTAATGATGGAGGATTACATATAGTGGAAGATGTTCATTCTAGTTATCAAAAACATTATGGAAATCCATATAAATATTCTTTCATAAATTTTTCCAAAAAAACAATTGATGATATAAACTCAACTTTTCCAAGTTTAAAAAAATTTGATTATAATTTAAATCAATTTGTTTATTCTGTAGAATTTTTTGAAAGTATAGTAGCTTTTAAAGTTAATAAAAATTTATGTTATGAAAATAGATTACTTGAAAACAAAGGTCATAAGTCTAATAACACAGACACTACACTAGATGTAGGATTTATTAATTTTAGAAAAAGATTTAAATATTTATATAAATATAGAATTTTTCAAAAAATAGAAAGATTTTTTATAAAGTTATTTTATAGGTATAAATCCAAAAAGTTAAAAAAATTTTTTAAATGAATAAGCTGCTTAATGAAAAAATTTTAGTTTGTTATTTAATTACAAAATTTGATAATGAAGATACTTTATTAACTTTTTTAAGAAATTATAAAAATTTTAAAAGTGGTTATCCTCATGAATTATTGATTTGTTTTAAATTATTTGACAATGAAAAACTAAATATTTTTAGAAAAATGCTTTTAAATATAAGTTATACTGAATTCATAGATAATCATATCCATAACGATTTTGACCTAGGGAGTTATTCAAGAGTTGCTTTAAATTACAAATCACGACTCATTTTTTTTCTCAATAGTTACTCATATCCGATTTGTGATAATTGGTTAAAAATAATTATTCAAAATTATGAGGAAAATTCAATATTAGCTACAAGTGCCTCATATGAAAGTTTACTTAGTTCTATTAAACTCAAAAAATTTTATAAATTTCTTAAATATTTGATAAAACTTATTAGTTATAAAAAATTTTTTAACCCATTTCCAAACCCACATATAAGAACAACTGGCTTTTTAATCAAAGGAAATGATTATTTCAAATTTATGAGTAATAAATTAATTAAATCTAAAATAGATGCATGGAAAATTGAAAGTGGAAAAAATAGTTTAACTAATTATCTTAAAAAATTGAATTATAACATTTATGTAATAAATTCAGATGGTAATAGATTTTCAGAAAAATATTGGAAAAACAGTCAAACTTATAATTATTCAGAGCAGAATAAATCAATTATATCTGACAAACATATTAGAAAATATCATTCATTAGACAGTAATGAAAAACTTAAATTTCAATTTGATACTTGGGGTAGGGATTAAGGTCTTAAATCTGATTTTTTACCCATTATGGATTTAATCAGACCATTTAATCTATATGAATATTTATTTGTTAAATCTTTCTTTCGAAAAATTGTATAAAATAATATCTTTAGATTTATTCTTATTATTACAGGCATGAAAATTAATATTGAAAAAAATTTTCCATATTTCTTTTTACTAAAATAAAATTTAGACCATATAAAATGCCAAATGAGAATATTGTTAAATTTTTTAAAATTTTCATTATTTATTTCTACAGATCTTCCTTTAGTTTCAACTTTAATTTTATTAATTTGATATGTTTTAAATCCTTTTTTTTTTGCTCTATAACAAAATTCTGTTTCTTCAAAATAAAGAAAAAAGTTCTCATCAAATTTACCTATTTTTTCAAAATTTTCTTTTTTTATAAACATACACGAACCATGAATTGAATCGATTTCACCATTTTCTAATTTATCATCAATTTGTTTATGGCTTTTTTTATTTACATTTAAAAATCTTGGTCCTAAAGCTGCAAATTTATTTTTTTTAATACTAGCAAATTTTAAAAAAATATTTAAATCCTCAAAATTAAATTCCAGATCAGGGCTTATTTGTAAGAAATAATTGGTTTCAATTTTTTCTACAGCATAATTTAATGCTGAACTGACACCATTATTTTTTTTTATATATACTGATATATTCTTATATTTCTCTTCAATATCTTTTTTGAGTTCATAATTTTGTGAATTTTCTATTATTATAGTGTTTATGGTTGAGGGTATTTTCTTAATAAAATCATATATTATTTTTTCACTTTTATAAGTAATTATTATAATTGTTACTTCATTCATATTTTGACTTTATTAAGCGCATTATTTTTAAATATATTTGCCTCTCTAATATACCTTCTAACCATTTGTGTTGATTTATGACCTGTCATTGCCATTATACTTCGCTCATCAGCACCAGAATCTGCAGCTACTGTTGCAAAACCAGACCTTAAACTGTGACCAGCAAAATTTTTATTTTCGATACCTGCTAACTTCAAATATTCTTTCATTAATAAAACTACTGATTGGTCAGTTAATCTTTTATCTGTTAATGATAAACCTTTAGAAAATCTTCTAAAAATTGGTCCAGATTTAATCTTAGAAATTTCCAACCATTTTTTAAGATTGACAATTGGGCAATAAGTTTCGTTAGTGAAGTAGGGTAATCCTTTAATCATTCCTTCACCTAATTGGTCGGTTTTTGACTTTCTGATAGTGATTTTAAGTCCTTCAGGAACAAATTCTAAATCCTCATGATCAATTGAAATTAGCTCAGTTCGTCTAAATCCACCTCCAAAGCCAATTAAGATTAATGACTTATCTCTAAATTTTTTAATGTTTTCAATTTTTTGCTCATCTATTACATTAATTATAGATTTTAAATGACTGATTAATATAGGTTTTTTACCTTTTTGAATGCTTCCTTTCACCCTTCTTATTCCCATTAAGTTTTCAACAATAATTGGGTGTTTTGTATCTAGATAATGTCCTTTTAGTTTATGAACCATGCTAATTGATACTAACCGTCTTCTTAAAGTGCTTATTTTTGAATTTTTAGAAAGATGAGTAAGGTATAATGAAACTATTTTAGGCTCTGAAGGTAAAGTTTTTAATCCATGCTTAGCACAAAAAATTCCAAAATCTTTAAAATCTGATTTATATGCTCTTAAGGTATTATTTGCTTTTGAGCTTTTAAGATTATTAAGAGTTGCCTCATGAAGCGATTTTAGTTCTGTTGTCAGTTCATTCATATAATTACTATTGATAACAATTAATTATCATTAGTAATATATCAAGTGATTTTTAATGTCAATAGTTTAAATTATAAAACTTATGGGTTCACTTGATGGAGAAATTCCTGCAATATGGTTTTTAATTAGTTCGATTGGATTTGTTATTTTAACTGTTATTCAATATCGAAACACTGGTAAGAGCTTTAACACAATATTCTTGTCTGTAATGGCTATTATATTTTTTATAAGTTACATAATTCTATTAATTCCACGCTAAAAATCCATGAAAGGAACTAAATTTCAACTAAAAGTCTGGAAATACCTTAAAACTATACCAAAAGGTAAGGTAAAAACCTATAAACAGGTGGCTATTGGCATTAAAAGCCCTAAATCTGCTCGTGCTGTAGCTAATGCTTGTGCTAAAAACCCTTATGCTCCAAAAATACCCTGTCATAGAGTAATTAGGTCCGATGGAGCTCTTGGAGGCTACTCTGGGAGGGGTGGAATTAAGCGAAAGCTCAAATTACTTAGATCTGAAAAGGTTGAGATTTAGCCCTATTTAAAGGCTTTTTTACATTAAAAAAGTCAGTAAAATCAACGTTTTTTGATCTTTTTAATTTATTTTTTGAAAATTAGTAAAGTTCACCCTTTAGTTGTAGCAGATATGAGCTTATACTTAAAATAAAGCCCTCTATGGGCGTTTAAATGCTATATTCAATTAGTGCATTGCTCTACTATTCAAATATATCAATACTTTTAGACTGCCCTATTTTTAGTGAATTTTCATTACAAAGATCGAAAAAAGCCTTTATTTTAAAGGAATATTTGATATTTTTTATAAAATGCAAAAAAACTAAACTCTTGCACAATATATTTTAGCAATTTTGTATTAAATAATTCAAAATATTCTTTTTTTTAATAATTTTTTAATTAATAAAATATAATAAATACAATAGTTTAAAATTTATACTTAATGTAATACTTTAGATATTAGTAAATAAATAGCACCTATTATTTAACTTTTTTAACTAAATTCTCTCTTCTTGAGATGTAGATACCGCTTAATACAATAATGAATAAACCTAAAAGAGTCCAATTATCCGGAAAATCACTGAAGAAATAATAACCTATAATGATGTTTGTAATGATCTCAAAGTAGCTAAATGGCGCTAATTTAGAAGCATCAGCATATTTAAGAGACAATATTAAGAATAAATGCCCTATACAGGCAAATATACCTATGGCAGCCATCATAGACCACTGATTTAAACTAGGTTTAACCCACACAAATGGCATTACAGTGGATATAATTATGGCCCCTACTACACCAGTCAACAATAAAGTTAATAAAGGATTGTCTGAGGTACTTAGTTTACGTGTAATAATTAAATAAAACCCATACATTATACCTGTTCCAAGAGCAGCTATACTTGCTAAATTAATTTCAACAAAACCCGGCCTTATAACTACTAAAGAACCTATGAAACCTATAATTACTGCAGACCATCTTCTAAATCCTACCTTCTCACCTAAAAAAACTGGAGAAAACGCTGTAACAATTAAAGGAGCAACAAAAGCTAGAGTTAATGCTTTTGCTAAAGAAATAACCGAAATTGCATAAAAGAAACAAATATTAGCAGTTAAAAGAATTAAACCTCTAATAAATTGAAGTTTTGGTTTATCCGTCCAGACAAGATTTTTTCGAAAAAAGAAAAACATAATTGGGAAAGTGAAAGCCACTGTAAAAAAATATCTTGCCCATGTAATTTGTAATACTGGAACATCTGCACTTAAATATTTTGCAAATCCATCCATTATAGGAAGCATTACCCATGCCAATAGATTAAAAGTTATGGCCTTCATTTTTAGAAGAAGGATATAGATTAATTAAAGTATTTTAAAGCAAAGAATACAACAATAGGAATAGTTATAAATGACATTAATGTTGACACAACAATAGTGCTAGCAACACTATCAACAATTTTTTTAGGTGAATATATTGAAGCAACTAAGTAATTTAGAACAGCACTAGGCATTGAACATTGAATTAATAAAACACCAGCAGCAAAACCTTCCAAATTAAAGTATAGAATTAATGAATATCCAATTATAGGTCCAAAGATTACACGTCCTATAGAAGAGAATATAGCTTTATTAAGAGAAAAAACCTTAAGCCTTGTTAATGCAATTCCTAAAGACATCAAAATAAGAAATATAGTTGCATACATTAATAAGAAAGTAGTATTTTCAACAAATCCTGGAAGTTCTAAATCATAATAAAGTAAAAATACCGAGACTATTATTGCATAAAAAGGAGGACTTTTAATTATAACGTTAATACTAAATTTTCTGTCTGCTAAAAAAACACCTAGAGTAAAGTGACACAAAATAATTAAAGCAGATATCGCCGCTGAAACTCCAAGGCCTTGGGAACCATAAGCAAATAAACAAATTGGTAAACCCATGTTTCCTGTATTAGGCATTGTTAATGGAGGAAGCTCTCTAATAATATCTTTAGTGTTTAGAAGATATAGAATTATAATTCCAGTAATCATAAATCCAGCAATAGCTAGCGCATAATACCAAAAGTAATTTATAAAAATATTAAATGAAATATTTACAGGATTTAAAGCGTAAATAATCATTGCAGGAGTTCCTACATTTGCAGCAAAATTTGTAATAAATGTTGTGTCTATTTTTGGATTTTTTTTGCCTAAATAGTAACCAATACCAACAACAAAAAATACAGGAAATAAAACCTCAAAAAGTTTTATGTAGATATCCATTAATTATATAATCTAATTAATGTTGGAAGTTTAAGAATATTCTTATTCTTTTTAAATACTGATAAGCAGTTTCTTGCGTTAATTTCTGTTGTTTTATGGGTAATAATTACGATTGTTGCTTTTTTATTTTTCCTATCAGGTGTTTGAATTATTCTTTTAACTGAAATTTTATATTTGGCTAATCTATTTGTAATTAATGAAAGAACACCCTGCTTATCTTTGACTTCAAATCTTAAATATAATGAGTTTGTATATTTATCATTACTAAATGGCTTAATAGACCTTCTTTTACTAGAAGAGATACCAAAGGGATATTTAATATTTCCTCTTAAAATTGATAATAAGTCTGATAATAATGAAGAGGAAGTTGGGCCAGGTCCAGCACCCTCACCTTGTAAAACGCTTTGCCCTACAGGCTTACCTTCGGTAATAACTGCATTCATAACACCATTTACGTTTCCTATATATGTCTTTTTACTTACTAAACATGGATGAACAGTCTCAAATAATTGACCATTAATGATTTCAGAAATTCCAAGTAATTTAACTCTAAGACCCAATTGATTGGCTATCTTAATATCTTCTAATTTAATATTTTCAATCCCTTCCATTATACATTTACTTTTAGAAATCTTCGTATTGAAAGAAAGAGCTGATAATATTTTTATTTTTGCAAAAGCATCAAAGCCATTTAGATCTAACTTAGGATTACCTGGTTCAGCATAACCAAGCTTTTGTGCTTTTTGCAAAACTTTATCAAAAGTTTCATTACTATTTTCCATTTCAGATAAAATATAATTTGTTGTTCCATTAAGTATTCCATAAACTTTATTTATTCTATTAGTTGCAAGACCTTCTTTGATTGTTCTCAAGATTGGTATGCCCCCGGCAACAGATGCTTCAAATTCTAAATTAACTTTTTGTTTTTCCGCCAATTTAGCTAATTTATCTCCGTGTTTAGCGATTAAAGCTTTGTTAGGAGTTATTACATGAATCCTTTTTTTTAAAGCTATTTCCACTAATTTCTTTGATATACCATCAGATAATCCTACACATTCAAATATAATATCAATTCTCTCTTTATTTAAAATTTTTAAAGGATCTTTATAAAAAATTTTTTTTGATATAGGAAAGCGTCTTTTCTTATTTTTATTTTTTGCCGATATAGCTACAATTTTAATTTTTTTTCCAGTTTTTTTTTCAATGTCTTTTTTTTTAATATTCAATTCATTATATAAATAAATACCTACTTGGCCTAAACCTACAATTGCAATATTAATATAATTTTTCATTTAATCATCTATACTAGGATATGGATTGATATTAGCATATTCTTTTAATTTAACTTTGAACTCATCTAGAGATAAATCATCAGAAAAATTTATATTTGGTAAATCTTTCTTTAATTCAGTCTCATTTATTGAACAACAATTTAAGAGTAATAAAATAAGAAAAAACTTTTTCATTTTAAACCTTCTATTGATTTAAAATTTTTCATTATATTCAAATTTTGTACTGCTTGACCCGCCCCCCCTTTAATTAAATTATCTATTGAAGATAATATAATTGCTTTATTCTTATATTTAGATTTACACACTGATATAATACAATTATTCGTATTTATCACATTATTTGTACTAATTAATGAATTAATTTTTAATACTTTTATAAATTCTGATTTCTTGTAAAATTTAGCTAATTCATTATGCAAAGTCTTTACTGTTTTGCCTTTATTTAAATCAATATAAATTGTACTTAAAATACCTTTAAACATTGGAGATAAATGAGGGGTAAAAATAAAACTAAATTTTTCTTTAGTAAATTTTCTAATTTCTTGTTCAATTTCAGAATTATGTCTGTGAAAACCTACACCATAGGCACTTAAAGACTCATATAGATTTTTATTTTTATATTTTTTATGAACTCCTCTACCGGCACCTGAATAACCTGATTTTGAGTCAATAATTATATTATCTTTTTTTATAATATTTTTTTTTATCAATGGGATTAATGGAAGCAAAATAGATGTTGGATAACAACCAGGGCAACCTATAATTTTAAATTTTTTAATTTTGTTCCCTGTTATTTCCGGTAAAGAATAGATTGATCTTCTAATTAAATTGGGTGCTTTATGTTTTTTTTTATACCATTTTAAGTATTCAGACGCTTTATCTAATCTAAAATCAGCAGCTAAATCTATCAAAACATTTTTTTTTAAAAGTTTTTTTGATATTACTTGTGCCTCTCCATTAGGAAGAGCTGTAAATATAATATCAACATCTTTAAGCAAATTATTTTTAAATCTTGTTATATTTGGAAGTTTTCGATTTATTAATTTTTTATCAAAAAATGATATTTTTTTTCCTACTGAACTATTTCCACATAAATATTTAATATTTATTTTAGGGTGTTTGACTAACAACTTAATTAGTTCAATACCTATATATCCAGTTGATCCAGCGACTAATACATTAAGCTTGGGCATTTAATATTATAACAGTTAAAATTTAAAAAAAAATTATCTTTTAGAAAATTGAAAGCTTCTTCTAGCTTTTCTTCTACCAGGTTTTTTTCTTTCAACTGCTCGGGGGTCTCTGGTAGTAAGATTTTCTGTTTTTAATGTGGTTTTAAAACTTTCATCAAACATAACAAGAGCTTTAGCTATACCATGAACCATAGCTCCAGCTTGTCCAGTATGACCACCACCACTAACACTACATCTTACATCGTAGGCAGTTGCTTGATTTATTATTTCAAATGGTCGTGTGATTTGCATTTTGTGATTTTCGCTTACAAAATATTTATCAAATAATTTTCCATTAACATAGATTTTTCCAGTTCCTTTTTTAACCCAAACTTTGGCTATAGATTTTTTTCTTCTTCCAGTTGCGTATTTACTATCTTTAAAATCTAAATTCAGTTTTGTTTTTTTTGATAAAGTTTGAGTATTTTCCATAATTAATTTCTTATAATATTTTTTTTATTTAATTTATCTAATTCTATTATCTTAGGATTTTGTGCAGTATGAGGATGTTGATCTCCTGAATATATTTTCAATTTAGTTAATTGCTGTTTTCCAAGAACACCCCCAGGAAGCATTCTCTTCACAGCTAATTTTAAAGCTTCACCAGGTTTTTTTTTAGATAATTTTTCAGGAGTAGTTTCTTTAATTCCTCCAGGGTGACCAGTATGTCTAAAATATTTTTTATTTTGAAATTTTTTTCCTGTAAATTTTATATGTTCAATATTCTTTACAACTACAAAGTCACCATCATCCATATGAGGTGTAAATGTAGTCTTATTCTTTCCTCTAATAATTTTTGAAACTACTGTTGCTACTCTCCCTACTACGGCATTTTTAGCATCAATTTCATACCAATTAGACGTTAGTTGATCTTTTTTAAGGAATTTAGTCATTGTGCGTGGATTAATACTATTATTAGATTTAAAGTCAATTTGATATTTATATTGCAAATATTAATGTATCTGGTAAAAAATGATTGCCGATTTGATCCTATTGCGGGCAATAAACTGCTAAAAAGGAATTTCTTAAAAATAATCGGTAGGTATTTGAACTGTATTGTGCACCTTACATAAGTAAAAGCACTAAAAAAGGAGTAAAATGACTACAAAAAGAAACAACCCTGAAACAATAGCTATTCATGGTGGTGACTATAGAAGTGATCCTTCAACTAATGCTGTAGCGGTCCCAATTTATAGAACTACATCTTATCAATTTAAAGATACAGAACATGCTGCAAACCTTTTTGCACTTAAAGAGTTTGGTAATATCTATACCAGAATAATGAATCCCACAAATGATGTTCTTGAAAAAAGAGTTGCATCATTAGAGGGTGGATTAGCATGCCTTACAGTATCTTCAGGTCAAACTGCATCAACGTTTGCAATTCTTAATGTTGCTCAAGCTGGTGATAACATTGTTAGTTCAACTGATTTATATGGCGGAACCGTATCTTTATTTACACATACACTAAGTAAATTAGGTATTGAAATAAGATATGCTGATCCGAGTGATCCAAAAAATTTTGAAAAAGTAATTGATGATAAAACAAGAGCTTTTTATGGTGAAACACTTCCTAATCCGTATTTAAGAGTTTTTCCAATTAAAGAAGTTTCTGATATTGGAAGAAAATATAATATTCCTCTTATAATGGATAACACCGCTGCCCCTGTAATTTGTAAACCTTTAGAGCATGGCGCAGCTATCGTAATTCACTCACTTACAAAATATATAGGTGGTCATGGAACTGCAGTAGCAGGAAGTATTGTAGATAGTGGAAATTTTGATTGGACTGCCGACCCAAAGAGACAACCATTATTTAATGAGCCTGATGCAAGTTATGGAGGAGTAATTTGGGGTAAAGCAGTTCCTGAATTAACCGGAGCAAATGTCGCATTTGCTGTCAGAGCAAGAGTTTGTCTTCTAAGAGACTTGGGATCAGCCTGTTCTCCAGATAATGCTTTTGCAATAATTCAAGGATTAGAAACTGTAGCTTTAAGAATGAAACAACATTGCGAAAACGCTCAAAAGGTTGTTGAATTTTTAAAAAAACATAAAGAGGTTTCAAAAGTAATCTATTCCACAGAACATGCTAAGCCAATATCTGAACGTGCAAAAAAATATTTAAAAAAAGGAAATGGTCCAATGGTAGGAATAGAACTTAAAGGTGGTATAGAAGCAGGTAAAAAATTTATTGAATCTTTAAGGATGTTTTATCATGTTGCTAATATTGGTGATGTTAGAAGTTTGGCTATACATCCAGCAAGTACTACTCATAGTCAATTAAACGAAAAAGAACTTGCAGCATCTGGTGTTACTCAAGGATATGTAAGACTTTGTATCGGAATAGAGCATATAGATGATATAATAGAGGATCTTGATCAAGCGTTAAAAAGATCTTCTAAAGGAAACCTAAAAGCAGTTAGTTAATTTTTTTATATTTAGAAATATAAAGAAGATATAAAGTTGAGAGTATTATCAAAATAGAGTTGATCTGGTGTAAAGATGCATAAATAATGTTTACACCAGAAACTAATGTTAAAATTCCTAAAATAATCTGTAACAATAAACTAAGTCCAATAATTACTAATGATTTATTCAATAATTTGTTCTTTTCTTTAATAATCTTGAATAATATATAAAAATAAATAATTACAATTAAATACGCTAAATTTCTGTGGACAAATTGAACTATTGAAGGGTTATCAAATACCTTAATATTCAAAAGTTCAATTAATTTACTATCATCAGGAAAATAGGCAGATCCCATTAAAGGCCATGTGTTATAAACTTTTCCAGCATCCATACCTGACACAAAAGCACCAATAACAAGTTGTAAAAATATTAAAAATAAAAAAAATTTAATTGATATCAATTTAAAAGATACTTGATTTTTGCCTAATGAAGTTAATTTTAAAAAATTCCAGAATATTAAAGACAATAATATAAAAGCAGTTACAAGATGAATAGATAGTCTATAATGACTGACGTCCACTCTATCAACTAAGCCACTTGAGACCATATACCATCCAATAAATCCTTGGAAACAGATGAGTATGAAAATTATCCCATATCTTTTTAAAATCCATAAACCATTTTTAATTGAAAAAAAAATCAACGGTATTAATGCTACTAATCCGATCAATCTACCCAATTGTCTATGAGCCCATTCCCACCAAAAAATTATTTTAAATTCACTTAAAGTCATATTAAAATTTTGCTCTTTGTACTCGGGTATCGTCTTGTAAAGACTGAAATATTCTAACCACTTATCATTTGATAAAGGAGGGAAAAATCCCACAAACAATTCCCATGTTGTTATTGATAAACCAGAATCTGTTAACCTTGTAAGTCCACCTACCAAAATAATCAGTGTAATCATTAATAATAATGTAATCATCCAAATTTTTAACTTGTTATTTATATGATTATTCAAGCTGTACATGATTAGATAAATATAATAATTATTAATTATTCCAATAAATTAAATGTCGCCTATAAACAAAAAAAAATTACAAATAATTAGATCTAAATTAGATAAATTAGATAATAATTTGTTATCTTTAATTAAAAAAAGAACTTATCTTGTAAATGAAGTTTTGAAATTAAAAAAATTTAAAAAGGAAATTGTAGACAAAAAAAGAATTAATTTCATTCTTAAGAAAATTGATAGTAAATCTAAAAAACTTAAAATAGACCCTAAAATCACAAATCGCATATGGAAAAATATGATATGGTCTTATATAAATTACGAGAGAAAGAATTTCAAAAAAAAATAATTACTTGCTATGAGGAGGAAGTTTTTTTTCAATAAAAACTTCATGCTTTCTAGTAGCTGGATTGTATTTCTTTGCTTTTAATTTAATCTTTGCTTTCTCTCCACCTGCAGGTTTTTTCACATAATAAAAAAAAGAGCTATCTGGCTTAGTTTCAGGTACTAGTCTTACTTTTATGTGTGTTTTTTTAGCCATGTTATTTCAATTTTTTCAAGTCTTTAATAATTTGTGAAATATTATCAATATTATTTTTTAAATTATTAAGTCTTATAGTTTTATTTGAAAATTCGTCAAGATCATTAGAATATCCTAAATTGAGTATTTTTTTAACTCCTCCAATCGTCATACCTTGATCTTTTAATAAAAACTTGATTTTTTTTAATAAGTCTACATTACTTTTATCGTAATATCTTCTATTTCCATTTAATATCTTTGGTTTAATTTGTTTGAACTCTTTTTCCCAGTATCTAATAGTATAGGTTGGTATTTTTTGACCAGTTCTACTTTTAAGATCTAAAATTTTTGCTACTTCGCCAATGGTTTTATAAGCTTTATCAGATTTATTCATTATTTTGTAAATTAACAAAATTTTTAAATTCTTTTGAAGGTTTAAATAATACAACATCTCTTTTTGAAATCATTGCTTCTTCCTTAGTTTTGGGATTTCGGCCTACTCTTGACTTCTTTTGCCTAATGGAAAATGTACCAAATTTAGATAATTTCAACACTTTTTCTTTTGATAAATTTTCAATTATTGTTTGAAAAAAATCTTCAATTAAGTTTTCTGATACTTGTTTTGAAAAACCTAATTGCATATAAATCAAGTTAACTAAATCTTTTTTAGTTAAGTTAATTCTCATAATTAGATGTTTTTTTTAATTTTTTCTATTAAATTACCTTTAATTATTCTGCAACAAACATCAAGTGAATTAGAGAAACCAATATAATCAGTCCCACCATGACTTTTAACCACAGGTGAGTCTAAGCCGATAAATATAGCCCCGTTATATAATCTTGGATCTAGCCTTTTTTTAAATTTTTTTAAATTAGAGATATTTAGTAAAGAGGAAATCTTACCAATCATCGTTCCTCCTAATGCTTTTTTAAGTTCGTCTGTTATAAAACTTGCAGTGCCTTCAGCGGTTTTAAGTGCTACATTTCCTGTAAAACCATCTGAAACAATCACATTTACATCTCCATTCATTAGTTCATTTCCTTCTATATAGCCTTTAAATTCAAAATCATTAGTTTTTTTATCATTCAATATTTTAAAAGTTTCCTTAATAGTTTCATTTCCTTTCAATTCTTCAGAACCAATATTTAATAAAGCTACTTTTGGTGTTTCATCAGGATATAGTGATTTATACAAAGATGCACCCATCACTGAAAAATCAAATAAATTTTTAGAACTACACTCAATGTTAGCTCCTAGGTCCAAAACAACACTCATGCCTTTTTTATTTGGCCATAAAGCTGATAGCGCAGGTTTGTCTATATTGTCTATCATTTTTAGATTGAGTTTTGAAATAACTAATAATCCTCCAGTATTGCCTGCAGAAATAATAATATCGCAATCTTTATTTTTAATACTCTCTACTGCAAGCCACATACTGGTATCTTTACCCCTTTTCGCTGCTTCAAGAGGGCTATCTTCACTTGATACTTTATTCAATGTATTAACTATTTGATAATTATTTCTATCAATTTTATTGTTAAGATGTTTTGAAATTGTATTTTCATCACCAAAAATTTTATAAAATATATCTTTATTTCTAGAATGATGATGGATAATACCTTTTATTATTTTTTCTGGAGAATTATCACCCCCCATTGCATCTACTGCAATTTTGATAAATGATGACATTTATAAAAAAATTATTCTTTAGGGTCTAAAACTTGTCGACCTTTATACATGCCTGTTTTTAAATCTAAGTGATGAGATAGTCTATATTCTCCAGATTTTTTGTCTTCGACAACATTTTTAGAAGAGAATTTCATATTTTGTGCTCTTCTCATTCCAGTTCTAGACGGTGTTTGTTTACGTTTTGGTACAGCCATAATTATTGATTACTTACACTTTTTATATAGGAATTCAAATTATTTTTTGAAAGATGTTCTTGAAAATCATCAAAATATTTAACTAAATATTCAATATCATCAAAATTTTCTAAAAACGTTGATAACTTCTCTTTTTTTTTAGTAATGTCTAACTCATCCCAAAAATGAATTTCTGAGATAATACCATGAAATACATTTATATAATCTTTCATCTTTTTATTAATAGATTGATCTCCATAACCTATTTCTCTAATTGTTAATTCTAATTGTCTAAAATTAAAATCATATAATTCCTGTAATTTTTTATCATTTTCTTTATTCTTAAATTCTTTCAGAATAAAAGCAAAATGTAATAAAAATAATATCATTCTATCACTAAAACTATCTTGACTACTTTTAACACCTAAATAAAGAGATTTATTAGTAGTTAATTTAATTAAATTATTATAAAAATTAAGATATTCAGTTTTCATGAAAAAAATACTAATACTCTCATTTATATTATTATCAAGTTGTTCGTTGAACAATGTTGTAAATCATCACGGTGTACATAATTTAGAACAAAAGCAAACTAAGCTCAAAATTAATTATTCTAATAGAAATGATATAATTAAGTTAATAGGCCCCCCATCTACAAAAAGCACATTTGATAATGATATATATATTTATATTGAACGAAAAACTAGCAACTCCAAACTTACTAAATTAGGAAAAAAAAAATTAATTAAAAATGATGTTTTGGTACTAGAAATTGATAATACCGGAATTCTTTTAAGTAAAAAATTTTACAATAAAAATGATATGAATAAAATTGTTTTTGATGAAAATGAAACAGGTATCAATTATTCAAAAAGATCTTTCATATATAGTTTTCTAAGTTCAGTTAGACAGAAAATTGATGATCCTCTCGGTAAAAAGAGAATCAAGAACTAAAATAAAATAAGACTATTTTAACCTGCAATAACTGCCAATAATAATAAAGCAACTATATTTGTAATCTTAATCATGGGATTTACAGCTGGTCCTGCAGTATCCTTGTAGGGGTCACCTACAGTATCACCAGTTACAGCAGCTTTATGAGCTTCTGAACCTTTGCCTCCATGATTACCGTCTTCTATATATTTTTTTGCATTGTCCCAAGCTCCACCGCCTGCTGTCATAGAAACAGCAACAAATAAACCAGTTATAATGACTCCTAGTAACATTGCTCCAACAGCAGCTAAAGCAGCAACTTGTCCGCCAATACTCAAAATAATAAAATAAAGAACGACCGGGGAAAGCACTGGTAATAAAGATGGAATTATCATCTCCTTGATAGCAGCAACCGTAAGAAGATCAACTAATTTTGCATAATCTGGTTTTTGTTTTCTTTTCATTATACCAGGATATTTTTTAAATTGTCTTCTAACTTCTATAACAACTGCCCCACCAGCTCTACCAACGGCTTGCATACCCATTGATCCAAACAAATATGGTAGCATTCCACCAATCAATAGACCAACAACAACATATGGATTTGAAAGGTCAAAAGTAACAACTATCCCTTCAAGTGCTGATCCTGCTTCTTTTGAAAAATGTTTAATATCTTCTGTATAAGCAGCAAACAAAACTAAAGCACCTAGACCAGCAGATCCAATCGCATAACCTTTTGTGACAGCTTTGGTTGTATTACCGACAGCATCTAATGCATCAGTAGTTTTTCTAACTTTTTTGTCCAAATTTGACATTTCTGCTATACCGCCAGCATTGTCAGTGACCGGTCCATATGCATCAAGCGCCACTACCATTCCTGCTAAAGCTAACATTGTTGTGACTGCGATTGCAATTCCAAACAGACCTGCAATGTAATTTGTTAGTAGAATTCCAGCTACAATTATAATTGCAGGGATTGCTGTTGCCTCAAGAGAAATTGCTAATCCTTGAATTACATTAGTTCCATGTCCTGTTGTAGAGGATGCTGCAACTGACCTTACAGGACGATAACCAGTACCTGTATAGTATTCAGTGACCCATATAAGTAATCCTGTAATTACTAGACCTATTACTCCACAATAATACAAACTCATACCGTTAAAGGTTTTATCATTAACTGAATATTCATTAGTAAAACCAATTACATAATCAGTTACTGGATAAAGAATTATTAGAGACGCAATTGCAGAAACTACGAAACCTTTATATAGCGCATTCATTACATTATTTGTATTTCCAAGTTTTACAAAAAATGTTCCTATAATTGATGTTAGAATACACGCACCACCAATTGTTAATGGATATATCATCATATTTAAATCTCCAACAAAGAAGATCGAGGAAAGAACCATAGTAGCTACAATTGTAACTGCATAAGTTTCAAATAAATCAGCCGCCATACCAGCACAGTCACCAACATTGTCTCCTACATTATCAGCAATTACTGCAGGATTTCTAGGATCATCTTCTGGAATACCAGCTTCAACTTTACCAACTAAATCAGCACCAACGTCAGCACCTTTAGTAAAAATCCCTCCACCAAGTCTAGCAAAAATAGAAATTAGAGAGGCACCAAAACCAAGAGCAACAAGAGCATTAACAATTTCTCTCTCATTAATGTTAAACTTAAGTAAAAGATAATAATAAACTGCTATAGCCAAAAGAGCTAAACCAGCTACTAACATTCCAGTAACTGCTCCAGATTTAAATGCCACTGAAAGACCTTGTGCTAGACCTTTTCTGGAAGCCTCTGCAGTTCTTACATTAGCTTGAACTGAAACCAACATACCTACGTATCCTGCTATACCAGACAATGCTGCTCCTATAAGGTAACCCAAACCAACTAAAGGACTAAATGCAACACTAACAATTATCAAGACAACAATACCAACAATTGCAATTGTTTTATATTGTCTAGCCAAATAAGCTTTAGCACCAATTTGAATTGCAGAAGCAATATCTTGCATTTTTGCATTTCCTGTACTTGAATTTAAAATATTTTTACCAGTAAAATATCCATAAACGATAGATAAGAAGCCGGCCCCGATGGTGTATAATAGTATTGTTTCTACTGATATATTCATAATTACCTTAGTTAATTGGTTGTTAAATTTTAAGCCCGGACAATACAAAAAAAGCTAAAAAAGACAATAATTAAGTTTAAAATTGGTGAGTATAGCCTTTATATTTAGTCCTTAAATTATTACCTTTTTTATCGGTAATTAAAGATTTTTTTGAATTAGGTATAATTTTTCCAATTTTAGTTATTTTTATACCTAAATTTTTAGATATTTTTTTTATGATTCTAGCTTTGTTTAATCCTGCCGTAAATAATATTTGATAATCATCACCTTTAGAAACCATTTCTAACTTTGGAATTCTTATATTTTTACTTAAAGATCTTAAATTTTTTGAAATAGGTATAGAGTCTAAATAAAGTCTATAATTTAATTTTTGTTTATTAATTAATTTTTCCAAATCAGAAATTAATCCATCAGAAATATCAATTGATGAATTTGAAAATTTCAAAAGTTCGTCACATAAATCAATTTGAATTTCGGGTTTATAATATTTATCAATGAAATAATTATGATATTTCTTTTTAATTTTGATTTTTTTCTTTAAAATTTGAAGTCCAATATAACTATCACCAAGATTTCCTGTTACATAGATATCATCATTGTTTTTAGCTTTATTTCTCAAAATAATATTCTTAGAATAGCCAATAACAGTAATTGAAAAGCTCATTTTTTTTGAAAAAGTTGTGTCACCGCCACTTAGAAAAATATTATATTTTTTTTGTTCCTCTGATAATGAACTCGAAATTTTTGATAAATTTTTTTTTGAAAAATGATTTGAATTTCCAGATCCTGAAATAAAATAAAATTTTGGTTTCACTCCTTTGCAAATTAAGTCTGAAATAGAGGATCTAATTATTTTTTTTATTACTAGTTTGGGATTTTTGAAATTTAAAAAATGAATTCCCTCATTGTATGTATCTATAGAAATAACTAATTCTCTCTTTTTGTCAAAAAAAACATCATCATTAAGATAAAAGGCACCTTTATTTTTGAAAGATAATTTAGAGAAATACCTTCTAATTAAATCAAATTCCTGCATTTTTAGATCTTAGTTTTTTACCAATGTTATCTAGTAAAGCGTTGAGATATTTAGTTTGAGAATTTTCAAGAAAAAAATTAGATGAATTTAAATATTCTTTAATGATTATATTAATTGATAAATTAGGTTTATATAAAATTTCATAAGTAGCTGCTTTAAGAATTGTTTGAAAAACTTTATCCAAATTTTTAAAAATCAATTTACTACCTAATTCATTTTCTAATTCATCTATTATAAGATCATTTCTCTCTATGGTTCCTAAAACAACATCTTTTATGAATTTTTTAAACCGATGTTTTGGAAATGATAAATCATCATCATTATTAAAAAATCTACCATATAATTTTTGAATAATAATTACCCTTGGGTTATTTTTTGGACTAAAATAAGATTTCATTATTGTGATAGGATCGAAATTACTGCTGTTGCAGCTTCAGCACCCTTTTTTTTTCTAGCTATTGCTTGTTTTTTACTTAAACAAGTTATAATACCATTTCCGATTGGTTTTTTTGAATCGATTGATAGTTTCATAATAGCGTTCGTTGAAGCTTGAGATATAAAATTAAAATGAGGTGTTTGTCCTTTTATTACACATCCTAATGCTAGAAAGGCATCAAATTTTTTTATATTTTTTGCAATTGTTACCGGTATCTCGAATACACCAGGAACATTTATAATTTTTATCTTATAATTTTTTGGTAACTTTTTTTTTGAACTTTTAATTAACCCAGCAGAAATATCTTTATAATAATTAGCGTTAACTATAAGTAAATTTTTTTTCATCCTAAAAATTCTTGTTTCGTTATTTTTATATTATAGCCTTCCAAACCAATAACATTTTTTGGCGATCTAGTAATTAATATCATCTTTTTAATTTTTAAATCTTTGATAATTTGAGCACCTATACCATAATTTCTGATAAGTTTATCATTACCTTTTTTATATATACTTTTATCTTTATAGTTTTTTAAAGTTTGTGTCACAGACTTAAGATTGGTATCTTTTATAAAGACTAAAACACAATTATTAAATTTTCTAAAGTAATTTAATGTTTTATTAAACGAATTTGGTAATTTTTGATTAATTAAGTAATTGTAAACTACATTCGATGAAATAACTCTTACTCTTGGAATTATTCCTTTTTTAATTTTTCCTTTAATAAGTGCAAAGTGTTCGGAACCGTCTAATAAATTTTCGTAAATCTTTATTTTATAACTTTGATTTTTAACTTTTATGTCTGATGTTTTCTTTAACCTAATTAATTTTTCTTTTTTTAACCTATAGGCAATTAAATCTTCAATTTTACCAATTTTTAATTTATGTCTTTTAGCAAAATTAAATAAATCTTGGCCTTTTGCCATTGTCCCATCCTCATTCATTATTTCACAGATAACAGCTGAATTATTTTTTTTTGCTAATTTTGAAATGTCGACTGATGCCTCTGTGTGGCCAGCTCTTACAAGAACTCCACCATCTTTTGCAATTATTGGAAAAACATGTCCGGGTGATACAATATCTTTTTTATTTACATTTTTTTTTGATGCAATTTTAATTGTACGTGCTCTATCTTTAGCTGATATGCCAGTAGTAATTCCTTTCTTTGCTTCAATTGATACAGTAAAGGCAGTTTTATTTCTTGATTGATTTATAGGAGACATTAAAGATAAGTTTAATCTTTTAGCTTGTAAACTATCTAAAGCTAAACAGATTAATCCTCTGCCAAATTTAGCCATAAAATTTATATTTTTTGCATTTGTGTCTGATGTGGAGATTACTAAGTCTCCTTCATTTTCTCTTTTCTCATCATCAACTAAAATAAACATACCACCCTTTTTGGCTACATTTATGATATTTTCGATTGGAGCATAATTACTTTTTTTCATGAAAAAAAGTTTTTAACGTATTTAGAAAGTATGTCTATTTCAATGTTAACAAAACTTCCTTTTTTTAACCTCGATAAATTAGTCAACTTGAGTGTGTGAGGAATAACCCATATTTGAAAGCCCTTCTTGGTTAATTTTGATATAGTCAAAGAAATACCATTTATACAAATTGAAGCCTTTTCAATTATATTTTTTCTTTGATTTCTTGAAATTTCAAAATCAAAAAGAAAAGATTTATCAATCTTTCTTATATTAAGAATCTTTCCTACTGTATCAACGTGACCTTGACATATATGACCAGAAATTTTTTGACCATATCTTAAAGGAAGTTCTAAATTAATAATTTCATTTTTCTTAAGATTCTTAAATCTAGATCTTTCAAGAGTTTCATTAGAAAGATAGAATTCCATTATTTTTTTTTTAATCGTTATAAGGGTTAGACATACTCCATCACAAGCTATTGAAACTCCAACATCTTTTTTATTTAATTTAAGATTAGATTTAATGAATATATTGATCCCTTTAGATCTTTTTAAAATTTTTGTTACTGATCCTTTATAAAAAATTATACCGTTAAACATTTCATCTTTTATAGATTGTTATCTTATCTTTTGCCAGTTTACTGGTGGATTTTAATTCAGAATTAAAGATTTTGCTCAAAATTTTTAAAGATGTAAAATGTAGATGTTTGCCGTTCTTCGATAAAATTTTCGGACTTTTAAACACATAAAAGATATTAATCAATCTTTTTTTTAAAAAATTTTTAGTAATTTTATCACCACCTTCCAATAATAAATTTCTGATACCTAATTTATATAATCTATGTAAAATCATTCTTAAGTCAAAATACTTATTACTATTTAATCTTAATTTGATTAAATTTATCCCTCTTTTTTTTAATTTATTTATCTTTGATTTATTTGAAGAATTATAAAAAATAATTGTATTATCTTTTTTTGCTGATTTAAAAATATAACTTTTTAAATTAATTTCTAAAAATTTATCCAAGATTATTCTTTTAGGAGAAAAATTTTCATATCCTTTTAAACGGCAATTTAATTTAGGATTATCAATATTAAGAGTTTTACTAGAAATCATTATAGCGTCATTTTTAAATCTTAAAAAGTGTGATAATTTATCTGACACTTGGTCGGTAATTCTCTTATTTTT
>NZ_CVSF01000002.1 GCF_001179925.1 Candidatus Pelagibacter communis
TGAATTTCGTAATAACCATTGCGGACGTGGGGGCAGTACCCACCACCTCCACCATTACAACTTATGGGGGTGAACTAGAATCGACGGGTGACTAAAAGCTATTCTTTCGTTCGGAATTGTTCCTCCGTAAAGGGCTAATTTATAATTGCTAACGAAAGTTACGCACTTGCTGCATAATTAGCTTTACTAATTATGTAGTCGGGGTTTGGGGCACCTGGCAACAGAACGCCCCTAATAAAATATTAAAAACAAATGAACACTAGAGACCTATTTTTACAAAGCAAAAGATATACAACGAAGTGGGAAAAATATTTTGATGTTTATGATGGTATTTTCGACAGATTTAAACATAAAAAAATTACATTTGTTGAGGTAGGTGTGCTCAATGGTGAGTCTTTACAGATGTGGAAAAAATATTTCCATCCTGACTCAAAAATTATAGGCATTGATTTTAATCCAGAATGTAAAAAATTCGAAAAAGACGGAATTGAAATTTTTATTGGAGACCAATCTGATGAAGATTTTTGGGACAATTTTTTTAAAAAAGTTGGTAAAGTTGACATATTATTAGATGATGGTGGTCATACAAATACTCAGCAAATAATAACCACACTAAAATCTTTACCAAATATAACTGATGATGGTATTTTAATGATTGAGGATACACACACATCTTACATGCAAGAATTTGGAAATCCTAATAAATACAGTTTTATTAATTTTACAAAAAAGATTATTGATGATGTAAATTTTAAATATCCAAATTTAGGAAATTTCAAAGTTTCTCTTAATGATTATGTATACTCGATACAATATTTCGAAAGTATTGTGATATTTCATATCAACACAAAAAAAACTGGTATAAATAAAAAGATTAAAAATAAATCTATCGATAATGATATTGTTACAGATTTCCGATACCACAATACAATTGTTCCAAAATTATTAAAGAATGAAATTATTTATAAATTTAAATATCTTAAAAAATATGATTTTATCAATTTTTGTTACCGTTTTATTTCAAAAATAATTATTCATTTTAAAAATGTTTTGGACTCAAAAAAAAACAAAAAATTTTTTAAGTAGCCAATAATTAGAAATTTAATTTATTTCACTTTTTTTGAAAAAAAAATATTAAGCTCCAAAAATTAATTTACTGGCTAAGTTTATCATAGTCATCTTTAAATAAAGATAGATATTTCTTATTTTCATTAAAGGTGCCTGGAATTCTCAAATTTACCCTTTTTAATTCTTTTAGAAAAATACTTATTTCTTTTATATATTCTCTGTAATGAGGAAAAACTTTTTTATCAATAATGATAATCAACATTCCCTCTTTTGAATATAATCTGCTTCCTTTATGTTTGCCTACTCTATAGCTCGTTTTTCCTCCACATAGAGCACCGATACATTCAATTGCAACGCCTAAATAAAAACTTTTAAACCAAAAAGGTCCTTCCGCAAATGTATTTAAAAAAGCACCATTTAATAAAAGTTTGACTGGGTCATTGGTCCCTCTAATTCTTTTGTCCAATCCAACAATTTTATCAAATTTTTCATTATATTTATTTTTTAACCTTATAGCATTTGTAGCTACTGTTGATGTAGAAGAGTCATAAATGAAATTTGTTCCAGGAATTCCAATAGCTAAAGGGTTGGTTCCGATTAAAGCCTTTTTAATTTTTTTAACTCCTTGGGTTGGAGCTGTATTTTTAACCATTAATATAAGCTGATCATTTTTTATAATCTCAGGACAATAAGTTCTAAATGCACCAACTTTACCTGGATTTTTTGCAGAATAAACACAAATACCATTTTTTTTTGCAATTTGACTGGCTTTTTTTAAACAATTAAAGGTATTCACAAGGCCCAATCCACCACCCTTTTTTCCCTTTGAATAAAGAAAATTTTTTTTTTTAATTACATGATGTTTTGTTATTCCATTTTTTAAATGTGGAGCAACAGAATGTAAAAAATAATGCAAACCATGAGTCAAGATTTCCATCTTTTCAGCTCTAACTATCATTTTTGAAATTATTTTAGCATTATTGAGTGTAGTATAATTCAAGCAGTAATTTATAATTTTACTTTCTAATTCATTAGCTAAAATTTTAATTATCTTTTTTTTCATTTCTATTTCAAATTTTTGAATATTTCCAATTGTTTGGCTGTTCTTATTTTATTTCTCAGTTTTAATAAATCTTTTTTATTATCTATCTCAAACCAACATTTGGGTTTGATGAAACTAATGTCTAATTTTGATTTATCTATCACTGATTTATATGCATAAGCTGGGAATAAATTGAAACATTTTTTTTTTATTAGTTGATTTATTTGTTTAAATAAGATGTTTGCATCTTTTTTAATAAAATAGGATATTTGGGCGCTTTCTGCATTACTAAGATTAAATTTAATATCCTTTCCAATCCTTTTAATTACTTTTTTATTCAAAATTATATTCATTTCACCATTCGAATATTTTCTTCTTTTAATACCGAAAGAAGTTGAACTTTTAAAGTTAACAATTTTTGATAAATAAATTTTACTTAAAAAAATATCACCATTCATCAATATAAAATTTGAGTTATGCAAGTACTTTTTTGCTAAATATAATGAATAAATACTATTAGTGCTTTTAAATTTTTTGTTATGAATATAATTAACTGAGTTTCCTAGCTTATTTTTTATCATTTTAGATTTATAACCAGTAACAATATAAATTTTTTTTACACCAATTTCTTTTAAACAATTAACCAAGTATTGTATTATTGTTGTGTTTGCCACCTCTAGTAAGGGCTTTGGTCTGTTTAAAGTAACATTTTTTAACCTTTTGCCCATTCCTGCTGCTAATATAATTGCTTTCATGAAAAATTTTTAATCTTATTTAAATAATATTCATAGCTATCTTTAATTTTTTCTATTTCAATTAAATTTTCACTATCTATGGTAGTTTTTTTATTTTCAATAGAACTTGCTGTCCTTTTTTTTAAATTTAAAAAATCTTTTTTTCCAAAATCTAGTTGAATATCCAATTTGTGTAAAAAGTTTTTACAGTATTCATAATTTTGATCAGCTTCATTTAAATTAAAAATTGCTATTTTTCGTTTATCAATATTTGTTATTTCTTCGAATATTTTTTGAATAGTATGATTCATGAAAATCGCAATTTTGATTTGATTAGAAGAGACTAAAAATTTTTTATTATCTGTTCCAAAATTAATATATCTACCATAAAAATGGTTAGGATTATTTAAAAAAAGATCAGGTATTTTTTTATTATATGCACTTGTATCTAAACTGAAATTTTCTTTATACCAATTTTTATTTCTTAATGAGTAAAATAAGCTGTAAAAGTCTCTAACAATAATAACAAATTTATCTGGTTTTAAATTTTCCTCTAAAATCTTTATACCGTGAGAAAAATACGGACTTGATATGTAACTGGTATTATTATTTTTCCAATCAGTTAATGCTTCTGTTTTAATTAAATATAAAATTTTATTTAAATTGACAATCTTATTGTGAGAACAATTGTATCTAAAAATTGCCTCTTCTGTTCTATTTCTTTCTCCAAACGCGCTTACATTTCTACAATGATTGATTATGTCTACAAGCCATTTTCCTCCACCTCTGCCAACTTGAGTCGCAAGAATAATCTTTTTTTGAAACGAAACTGTTTTATAAATATCATTTATTTGTTTTTCACTGAAATCTAAATAAATATTTTTCTTTTTCGATTTTCTAAATCTGTAGCTGTGAAAATTAAAAAATAATTCCTTAAAAAATTTCATCAATTATGTTTTCTCAAATTCAAGTAATTTAAAAAATTTATCAAAAATTTTAATTTTGATTGATTTCTGCTTGGGCTGCAGTAAGTCTAGCTATCGGCACTCTATATGGAGAGCAAGACACGTAGTTCAAGCCTACTTTAGAACAAAAAAATATACTTTTTGGATCACCTCCATGTTCACCACAAATACCCAGTTTAATATTTTTATTTTGTTTTTTTCCTTTTGATACTGCTATTTCAATCAAGTCCTCTACACCTTCATCAATTGAAACAAATGGATCAATAGAAAAAATTTTATTATCAATATAATCATTTAAAAACTTTCCACTATCATCTCTACTTATTCCAAACGTCGTTTGAGTTAAATCATTAGTACCAAAACTGAAAAATTCAGCATGTTTTGCTATCTCTTTTGCTTTAATTGCTGCTCTAGGTAATTCTATCATAGTTCCAACTATATAATTTATTTTCATTTTATTTTCTCTCTGAACCTTTTCGGCTATATTTTGAACTAAGTCTTTCATGATTTTTATTTCAGCTTCAGTAGAAACTAAAGGAATCATTATCTCTGGAAAAGCCGCTTTTATTTTCCTATTTTTCAATTCAACAAGAGCCTCAAAAATTGCTCGACATTGCATTTCATATATTTCTGGATAAGAAATACCTAGTCTACATCCTCTGTGTCCTAGCATTGGATTTTGTTCATGTAATTCTGATATTCTTGATTTTACCTCTTTAGTGTCTACACCTACGACATTAGCAACTTCTAAAATTTCTTTTTCAGAGTTTGGTAAAAACTCATGTAATGGTGGATCCAATAACCTAACTGTTACCGGTAATCCTCTCATTATTCTAAAAATTTCCATAAAGTCTTTTTTTTGATGAGGCAATAATTTTACTAAAGCTTTAGCTCTATCTTCTTTTGTTTTAGATAAAATCATTTCTCTTACGGATAAAATTCTATCTTCATCAAAAAACATATGTTCAGTTCTACAAAGCCCAATTCCTTCGGCACCAAAATCTCTCGCTGTTTTTGTATCTAATGGAGTTTCTGAATTTGTTCTAACTTTAAGTTTTCTTATACTATCAGCCCAGCTCATTAATTTTGAAAAGTCACCAGAAATTTCTGGTTTAACCGTTGGAACTTTTCCTAAAATAATTCTTCCAGATGAACCATCAATAGTAATAATATCTCCCTCTTTAATTTCCAAATTAGATGTTTTAAAAATTTTTTTTTCGTAATTTATGTCTATTTCACTTGATCCCGACACACATGGTCTGCCCATTCCTC
>NZ_CVSF01000003.1 GCF_001179925.1 Candidatus Pelagibacter communis
AGAGGTGCAGTTGATGCTGATGGAAAAAACAGGTGATGGAGCCGGTATTCATGTTGAAATACCAAAAGATTTTTTTATTGAAAAAATAGAGGTGACTGGTCATGACTACGATAACTCCGAAATTTGTGTAGGGATGATTTTTTTACCTAGAAATGATTACTCAGCGCAAGAACATTGCAAAACAATTGTTGAAAGCGAACTGACTAAAAATAATTTTAGTATATATGGTTGGCGACAAGTGCCTGTAAACCCAAAAGTTTTAGGTGAAAAAGCTCTTCATACTATGCCAGAGATTATTCAAGTTTTATTTAAATCTAATAATCCAAATCTACTGGATAAAAATTTAGAGAGAAAAATTTACGAGACAAGAAAGAAAATCGAAAATAAAGCTTTTGAAGCATCATTAAATAACTTTTATATTTGCTCAATTAGCTCAAAATCAATAATTTACAAAGGGCTATACTTAGCAGAAGCGATATCTGATTTTTATTTAGATTTGACAGATCAAAGATTTATATCGAGATATGCAATTT
>NZ_CVSF01000004.1 GCF_001179925.1 Candidatus Pelagibacter communis
GCACAAGGTTTATCATTTATATCAACTGAAGTATTTATCATTTTAACTAACTCAGATTCATCACTTGCAGCCATAACAATAAAATTAGGTAGAGTTGATAAATATGTAATATCAAATGAACCAGCATGAGTTGGCCCATCAGCACCTACTAAACCTGCTCTATCAATTGCAAATCTTACTGGTAAACTTTGTATGGCTACATCGTGGACAACTTGATCATATGCCCTTTGTAAAAAAGTAGAATAAATAGCTGCGTATGGTTTGTATCCCTCAGTAGCTAAACCAGCAGAAAAAGTTACAGCATGTTGTTCAGCAATTCCAACATCAAACATTCTTTTTGGAAATTCTTTTGCAAAAATATCCATTCCTGTACCACCAGGCATTGCTGCTGTGATTCCTACAATTTTACTATCTCTATGAGCATGCTTAACTAAAGTATTTCCAAATATTTTTGAGTAAGCTGGTAAATTGTTACCACTTTTTACTTGTTCTCCAGTTTCGACATTGAATTTTGAGACTCCATGATAATGATCTGTGGCTTTTTCAGCATATGAATAACCTTTGCCTTTTTGAGTTTTAACATGAATCATAATTGGACCTTCATATTTAGAGTCCCTTGCATTTTTCAAAATTGGTACTAGCGAAGTCAAATCGTGACCATCAATAGGACCTGCATAATAAAAACCTAAGGAGTTAAATAAAGTGCCACCAGTGACAGCAGATCTTAAAAAATCTTCTGCTTTACCTGCTTTAGCGCTAAATCTTTTTGAAAAGGCAGATGTTATTAATTTTAAAGTTTCTCTTAAACTAAAATATATTTTTCCCGTAAATAATTTTGCCAAATAAGTTCTCATCGCGCCAGCAGGTTTTGCAATAGACATGTCATTGTCGTTTAAAATAACTATCATTTTAGTCTTTGAAGCGCCCGCATTATTCATAGCCTCATACGCCATACCTGCGCTTATCGCTCCATCTCCAATTACAGCTATCACGTTGGATGATTTGTTAGCTAGTTTATTTGCCTCGGCTAT
>NZ_CVSF01000005.1 GCF_001179925.1 Candidatus Pelagibacter communis
GCACAATGACACTCAATTACCACAAAGTGATTTGGTTGTTCTTCCGGGCGGTTTTTCTTATGGAGACTATTTAAGATGTGGAAGTATGGCATCAAAATCAAAAATAATGAGCTCGATTATTAGTTTTGCAAATTCTGGTGGAATGGTTATGGGCATTTGTAATGGTTTTCAAATCTTAGTTGAAACAGGTTTGGTTCCTGGTGTTCTATTAAGAAATAAATATCTTCAATTTATATGTAAAAATGTATTTGTTAAAATTCACAATAAACAAAATACTTTTTTTAAAAACATCGATAATGATATTTTGGAATTGCATATAGCACATAATGAAGGAAATTATTTTTGTACAAGTGATCAATTAAAAGAAATTAATGATAATGATCAAATTGCAATTAATTATTGTGATAAAAATGGAAAAATACAAGATGAATTTAATCCAAATGGATCAATTGAAAATATTGCTGGGATATTTAATAAAAAAAAAAATGTTTTAGGAATGATGCCCCATCCTGAGAGAATGATAGATAAATCATTATCAGGTGAAGATGGATCTATTTTTTTTAATAATTTAATAAACAACATTAAATGATTGTAAACGAAAAAGTAGCTCTTGATCATGGATTAAAAAAAGATGAGTATAAAAAAATATGTGAATTATTAAAAAGAATTCCAAACATAACTGAACTTGGAGTTTTTTCAGCAATGTGGAATGAACATTGCTCTTATAAGTCTTCAAGACTTCATTTAAAAAAACTTCCCACAAATGGAAAATACGTAATTCAAGGACCTGGAGAAAATGCTGGGGTAATAGATATAGGAGATAAGGATGCGATTGTCTTTAAAATTGAGAGCCATAATCATCCATCGTTTATTGAACCCTATCAAGGAGCTGCAACTGGTGTAGGTGGAATAATGAGAGATGTCTTCACAATGGGAGCAAGACCAATAGCAAATTTAAATTCAATACATTTTGGATCACCTCAGAACAAAAAAACTAAAAATTTATTAAGAGGTGTAGTTCAAGGTATAGGTGGTTATGGGAATTGTATGGGTATTCCTACAATCGCAGGTCAAACATGTTTTGATAGTTCGTATAACGGAAATATTTTAGTAAATGCAATGACAGTGGGTTTAGTAAAAAAAGATAAAATTTTTTATTCCAAAGCTGCTGGCTTGAACAAGCCAGTCATCTATGTAGGTTCAAAAACAGGACGTGATGGAATTCATGGAGCCAGTATGGCTTCAGCAAGTTTTGATGAAAAAATAGAGGAAAAAAAACCTACTGTCCAAGTGGGAGATCCTTTTACAGAAAAATTACTTCTTGAAGCTTGTTTGGAATTAATGGCTGGCGACTCAATTATTGCTATTCAAGATATGGGTGCTGCAGGTCTAACTTCATCGAGTATAGAAATGGCATCAAAAGGTAATCTTGGTATTGAGCTAAATTTAAATAAAGTTCCTACAAGAGAAGCGAATATGACACCTTATGAAATTATGCTGTCAGAAAGTCAAGAACGGATGCTTATCGTACTTGAGAATGGCAAAGAAGATCAAGCTAAAAAAATTTTTGATAAATGGAATTTAGATTTTTCTGTAATTGGTAAGACAACTAAATCAAAAAAAATAGAACTTTTTTTTGATAATAACAAAGTTGCAGATATTCCAGTAAATATATTGGTTGAAAACTCACCAATGTACGATCGTAAATGGAAAAAAGCAAAACTACCAAAAAAAAATAAGATTAAAAAAGAAGATCTAAATAATTTAAAAGTTATTGATGTATTAAAAAAAATTTTATCTAATCCTAATATTTGTAGCAAAGAATGGATTTGGCAACAATATGATCATACTGTAATGGGTGATACAATTCAAAAGCCTGGTGGAGACTCAGGAGTTGTAAGAGTTCATGGAACAAAAAAAGCAGTTGCAACTTCTGTAGACTCATCTGCTGTTTATTGTTGGGCCCATCCTCTAACTGGAGGCAAACAAGTAGTTTGTGAAAATTTTAGAAACCTAATTAGTGTCGGTGCAAAACCAATTGCTATTACAAATTGTTTAAACTTTGGTAGTCCTGAAAATGAGGAAAACATGGGTGAATTTGTGGAGTGTGTTCAAGGAATTGGGGAAGCAAGTGAGTATCTTAAATTCCCAGTTGTCTCTGGGAATGTGTCATTCTACAATCAAACGAAAGAGGTTGGAATTAAGCCTACTCCAACAATTGGAGGTGTTGGCTTGATTAAAGATTATGAAAAAATGATTACAATGGATTTAAAGGAAGTTGATAACCTTGTTTTAGTAATTGGTAAAACAGAAGGCCATATTGATCAAAGTTTATTTGCAAGAAATATCTTAGATGAAAAAAATGGGCCTCCGCCTGAAATAAATCTTTTTAATGAAAAAAATAATGGAGAAACATTATTAAGATTAATTGATAACGGACTAATTAAAAGTGCTCATGATGTTTCGTTAGGTGGAATAATTACTGCAATCTCCAAAATGTGTATAAAGGGAAATAAAGGAATAAATTTAAAAAAACCAAAATATTTAATTAATCAAATTGAATATTTTTTTGCTGAAGATCAGGGAAGATACTTAATTGAAATCGACAAAAAAAAATTACAAAAAAGTAACAGATATTCTTAATAAAAACGCAGTTCATTTTGATGAACTTGGAATTATAAACGAAAATCAGTTATATATTGATGACAAGACAAAAGTTACAATTGACGAATTAAAAACTTCGAATAAGAATTGGTTAATAAACTATATGAGTTAATAATTATGGCGATGGATCTAAAAGAAATAGAAAGTTTGATTAAGGAAACTTTAACAGATGCAACAGTAGAAATTCAAGATTTGGCTGGTGATGGTAACCATTACTCAGCAACTATTACCTCGTCTCAGTTTTCAGGCAAAAGTAAAATAGAACAGCATAAAATGGTATATAATTCATTAAAAGGTAAAATGGGTAATGAATTACATGCTTTAGCAATTAAAACAAAGGAACAATAAATGGATGATCAAATAAGAAATTTAATTCAAAATCATATTGACAATAATGATGTTTGTTTATTTATGAAGGGAACCCCAGACGCTCCTCAATGTGGTTTCTCCATGGCTGTATCAAATATGCTTAAAATTCTTGAAATAAATTTTAAAGGCGTAAATGTTTTAGAAGATCAAAAAATTAGAGAAGGTATTAAAACTTTTAGTGACTGGCCTACAATACCACAATTATATATTAAAAAAGAATTCATAGGTGGTTGTGACATTGTTAAAGAAATGTATGAGAACGGAGAACTAAAAAAAATTCTTGAGACTAAAGGAATTAATTTTAAAAAATAATGTTATCTAGAATAATATTCGATAACTAGATTAGGTTCCATTACAACTGGATAAGGTACTTCTTCAAACTTTGGAACTCTTATAAATTTTAATTTTTTATTTTTTTCATCCATCTGAATATATTCTGGAGTTTCTCTTTCTTTATTAGCTAATGCAATATCTATAATTGCTAGCTGCTTAGATTTATCTCTAATTTCAATAGTATCTTCTTCTTTAACTAAGTAGGATGAGATATTAACTTTTTTTCCATTAACTTTTACGTGACCGTGATTAATTAATTGTCTTGCTGAAAATATTGTTGTTGCAAACTTTGCTCTATAAATAATTGCATCAAGTCTACGTTCTAAAAGACCAATAAGATTCTCACTTGTATCACCTTTGAGCATTGAAGCTTTTCTGTATATATTTCTAAATTGTCTTTCATTAATATTTCCATAATAGGCTTTTAATTTTTGTTTTGCTTGAAGTTGAATTCCATAATCTGATGGTTTTGATGATCTGGTCTGACCATGTTGACCTGGTCCGTAAGCTCTAGTATTAAAAGGACTCTTTGGTCTACCCCATAGGTTTACTTTTAATCTTCTATCTACTTTATGTTTAGAGTTTATTCTTTTTGTCATTCGAATACGGGGTTTATAAACTTACACATCATTTTGTCAATCAACGTTTTTTGCCTAAACTTGCAAATACACTTGATAATATACGAGTTTCTTTATCTGATAAGTCCATCCTATAAAAAATATTTCTTAGATTTTCTAACATAATAGGTTTTTTTTCTTTAGGTTTAAAAAAAGTTTATATTTTCTAAATTTTTGACACAAAGGTTTACCATAGATTGAATTTCTTTTTTAGAAGCAGTTTTAACCTTTTTAGATTTTTTAAATGGTTTAATTCTAATTTTTAAGATACTTGACAAAGTTTGAGCAATTATAATTAGACTATGTGACAAGTTTAAAGATTTAAACTCAGGATTAGTTGAAATTTGTAAAGTGTAATTAGCATAACTTATCTCATTATTAGACAATCCTGATGACTCGGAACCAAACAAAAAAGCTACTTTTCTTTTAAAATCAATTTTTTTAAGATCTTCAAGATTAATATGCCTAATATTCTTATTTCTAAATCTTGCAGATGTTGCTATCACGATATCAGTATTTCTTAAAGCATCTTCTAAATTTTGATATACTTTACTTTTATTTATTATATTTTTTGCACCAACTGCTGTAGCTAATATTTTGTCATTTGGGAAAATGGGTTTTGGATTTACTAAAATTAATTTTTTAAAATCAAAATTTTTCATTGCTCTAGCGCATAATCCTATATTTTCAGATAATTGAGTTTTATGAAGAATAAAGAATATATTATTTTTACTCATTTTATTTAGTTAAACCGTGGTCTTTGTTATATGATGACACTTCTGAAAATTTAATTCCTTGTAAATATTTTTTATTCACATTCCAAATAGAAACTTTTAATGGAAAACATTTTGCAACATCTGAAGAATGCTCAGAGCCACAATCACCACCGGGACAAGCTGATAAAACGCCTAATAAATCTGTTTCAGCAAAAAATTCTAAATAATCTCCAGGTCTAGCTGGGCTAGATTTCATAAAGTATTGTTTAGTGTCATTAGTAAAACCAGTTAACATAAAAACATTTAAAACATCATGAACAATTTTTTCTGCATCATCTAATTTCATTTTTTTTTCTTTAACCAAAGCTCTAGTCAAATTTGAATGACAACAATAATGATAATCTTTTCCTGATATTAATTTTGAAGTATATGGATCACACCTTGTTCCTATTACATCATGCACTGATCCTCCATCTTCATCATAGTCATACCAATCTAAGGTGTCCCAAGTAATAGTCGCTAATGATCTTAAATATGGAAAACAACTAAAAAGTTTATCACCTACTGAAATATGAGTTCCGTAAAGAGCTCTAGTTTTTCCTGAATAGAATTTTTCATCAAGGTTATTTGCCTGAAATAAGTTTAAATCACCGACTTGAGGACCCTCAACACTTTCTATTCTAAAAAAATTTCCTGACTTTACTTTGAATGATTTTGCATCTCGTGGTGGAATTATAATTTCATCTATTTTATTTAAATGTTTTCTTGCCTCATGAAGCACATCTAAGTTGTTATTCTCTAAGTTGTTATTTGGGTAACAAACTATTGGCTTTGCTCCAATCCTATCATTTAAATCCTCTGGTTTTTTTGAAAACTTCTTAATTTTCATTACTTACTTGCAGGCGCATTGTCTTTAAATAGTTTATAATCTAAACTATCAATTAATGCTTTAAAAGAAGCTTCAATAATATTAGTTGAAACTCCAATGGTGAACCAATTTTTTCCTTTAGAGTCTGTGCTTTCAATAGAAACTCGAGTGACAGCTTCCGTTCCAGTGTTTAAGATTCTTACTTTATAATCTACTAATTTTAGATCTTTTAAATATTTTGAATATTTTGCTAATCGATCAACATTTTGCCTTATAGCATTATCTAAAGCATTAACTGGTCCGTTACCTTCTCCTTCACAAATAATTTTTTCTCCATCAACCTCTAATTGTGCTTTAGCAGATGAAACTATTTCACCAGATTTTTTTTTTTTTACAGAAACGTCATACTCATTAATTGATATATATCTTGGAATTTCTCCAATAATTCTTCTTGCTAATAATTCAAATGAAGCGTCTGCTCCATCGTAACTGTATCCAATAAATTCTCTATCTTTAACTTCATCTAATAATTTTTTAATTTTTGGATCATTTTCCTTAATATCAACTTTAATACTTTTAAGCCTTGAAATTATATTAGATTTTCCGGACTGATCGGAAACAACTATGTTTCTATTATTTCCAACTTCTTCTGGATCTATATGCTCATATGTTTTTGGATCTTTTTGAACTGCGGAAACATGTAAACCTCCTTTATGAGAAAAAGCAGCTGCTCCAACATAAGGCAAATGTTGATTTGGTTTTCTATTTAAAATTTCATCCAGTAATCTTGAACATTCAGTTAAATTCTTAATATTACTTGCTTTGACACCGATTTCAAACTTTGATGAAAAATCTTTTTTTAAAAAAAAAGTTGGGATTAAAGACATTAAATTTGCATTACCACATCTTTCCCCAAGTCCGTTAATTGTACCTTGTATTTGTCTTGCTCCAGATATTACTGCTGCTAGTGAATTAGCAACTGCATTTCCAGTATCATTATGTGCATGAATACCCAAATTTTTTCCTGGAACAATTTTTGAGACTTCAGAAACAATTTTTGAAACTTCATGAGGAAGTGTTCCACCATTAGTATCACACAATACAATCCATCTAGCACCATGATCATATGCAGCTTTTATACAAGAAATTGCATATTTTGAGTTCGCTTTATAACCGTCAAAAAAATGTTCAGCATCAAACATAAATTCTTTATTAGCTTTCACAAAATGTTTTGTGCTTTCACTGATGTTTTCTAAATTTTCTTCGTTTGTAATACCTAGAGCTACATCTACATGAAAGTCCCATGATTTTCCTACTAAACAGACTGAGGAAGTATTTGAATTCATTAATGATGATAAACCTGTATCATTTTCTGCACTACGACCTATTTTTTTAGTCATTCCAAAACACGTTAGTTTTGAATTTTTAAAATTATGTTTTTTTTGAAAAAACTCAGTATCTGTAGGATTTGCACCTGGCCAACCTCCTTCTATATAATCAACACCTAAATTATCTAAAGCTAGTGCAATTTTTTCTTTGTCCTTAATTGAAAAATCAACTCCTTGGGTTTGAGCTCCATCTCTAAGTGTTGTATCAAAAATATATAATCTCTCTTTACTCATTTAAATTTCCAAAGTGTTTTACCATCTTTGTCCTCTATTAAAACACCTTTATCAAAAAGTTCATTTCTTATTTTATCAGCTTCTTTATAATTTTTATTTGACCTTGCTTTGTTTCTTAGTTCAATTTTATTGTTTATTTCAATTTCGCTTATTGAAACTTTATCTTTTTTATGCTTTTCCCATTGTTTTTCATTTTCTTTTAATAAACCGACAAATTTACAAGCAGATATAAATAGTTCTACATTCTTTCCTTTATTGGCTTGCTCATAAAGTTTATGTAGGTTAGCTATATAGCCAGGAGTATTTAAATCCTCATATAAAGGTTTCAAAATTTCATCATTAATTTCAACAGACTCGATATCAGATGAATAAACACGATACCATTTATCTAAAGTATTTTGACACTCATCTAATAATTTTTCATTCCAGTCAAGAGGTTGTTTATAATGAGAGCTAATTAGTGCTAATCTTAATACTTGACCGCTCATTTTATTTTTAAAATCTTTGATCTTTAAAATATTTCCCTGAGACTTTGCCATTTTTTCGTTTGATATTGTAATAAAAGCATTATGCACCCAATAATTTGCAAATATTTTTGTATCATTTACACATCTAGATTGAGCAATCTCATTTTCATGATGAGGAAAAATTAAGTCTATTCCACCTCCATGAATATCAAATTGATCTCCTAAAAACTTTTTTGACATAGCTGAACATTCTAAGTGCCAACCAGGTCTTCCTTTACCCCAAGGTGAGTCCCAATAAGGTTCATTTTCCTTGGATGGCTTCCATAATACAAAATCTTCAGAATTTTTTTTATTTTCACTAATTTCAACTCTTGATCCAGCAATTAAATCATCTAATTTTTTATTTGATAATTTTCCATAATCAGAAAATTTTTTTAATTCAAAATAAACATGATTGTTAATTTCATATGCGTAACCTTTTTTAATCAATTGATCAATCATCTCAATCATTAGTTTAATATGTTCTGTTGCTTTAGGTTGATGAGTAGGTTCTTCACAAATCAAAAACTTACAATCATCTAAAAAGTTTTTGGTTATTTTTTCAGTTAACTCTTTTACAGAAATTTTTTGCTCTTGCGATGCTTTAATTATTTTATCATCTATATCAGTAATATTTCTAACATATGTAACGTTCGAATAACTTTTCTTTAGTAATTTATAAAGAATATCAAAAATAACTAATGGTCTTGCATTACCAATATGTGGATCATCATAAACAGTTGGTCCACACACATACATTCCTATATGTTTTTTATCATTTGGAACAAATTGTTCTTTTTTATTTGTTAAATTATTTGTTAAAAAAATATCCATATCAATAGATTTAGAAATATACCTTATTTGGTGATTTGTTAATCTAATTGATTAACTGGGAATTTTGCACACTGGAATAGGCTCCATTTTATGCAAATTTTGTTTTCTGATTTTTTCGTATTCTTCTTTATGAGGTGATTTTGGATTTATCATGGCATCCTCTAAATCTTCATATTTGAAACCTAATTGGCCTTCATCAGTTCTACCATCGTCCCAAAGACCATCTGTTGGAGGAGCATCAATTATTTCTTTTAAAATACCCAATTCTTTTCCAAGTTCCCAAACTTCCGTTTTATTACAATCAGCTATAGGTGAAATATCAACTCCACCATCTCCATATTTTGTATAAAAACCTACTCCAAAATCTTCCACCTTGTTTCCTGTACCAACAACTATGCCTTTATTTGCAGCAGCCACCTGGTACAAAGTGGCCATTCTTAATCTAGCTCTAGAGTTAGCGAAGCCATGTTCGTTATCAAATTTATTTAAAGTTGATGAAAAAGATTTAAACAGTTCATCTAAATTAATAGTATGAGCCTCAACATTTTTAAATTTTTCAGTTAACCATTTTTGATGTTTCAAGCTAAGATCATGTTGATTTTCTTTTTGTTTTATTGGCATAGATAAAACAATCGTCCTTAAACCTGTCAAGGCACTTAATGTGCTTGATACCGAAGAATCTATTCCTCCAGAAATTCCTATAACTAAAGACTCTGCCTTGTTTGGCATTTTTTCAACATAAGATTTGATCCAATTGGATATATATTTTACTTTTTCTGAAGGACTCATAATTTATATTTAATCACCTATTGCAGGAAAGCAATGGCCTAAGATGCCACTTGAATAGCATTTTTTGAATAGCTGCTATTCTTTTTTATCTCATCTGAAATTAAAAAAGCTAATTCTAGAGCTTGATTAGCATTTAATCGTGGGTCACAATGAGTATGGTATCTAGAAGATAAGTCTTTTTCAGAAATTTTTTGTGCTCCACCTGTGCATTCTGTCACATTTTGCCCAGTTAATTCAATGTGCAATCCTCCGGCGTAACTTCCTTCGCTTTGATGGCAAGCAAAGACATTTTTAACTTCTTTTAAAACACTGTTGAAAGGTCTTGTTTTAAATCCTGTTGAAGCTTGCATCGTATTTCCATGGCATGGATCGCAAGACCAAATCACATTTAGTCCCTCTTTTTTGATAGCTCTTATTAATTTAGGTAAATGTTTAGAAACATTATCACAGCCAAATCTTGATATTAATGTAATTTTACCTTTTTCATTTTCTGGATTTATTCTATTACATAAATTAATTAAATCATCTGCCTTTAATGTTGGTCCACATTTAATTCCAATAGGATTTTCTATACCTCTGCAAAATTCAACATGTCCTCCATCGAGTTGTCTCGTTCTATCCCCGATCCATACAAAGTGTGCAGATGTATCATGATTTTCACCAGTTGTTGAGTCTGTTCTAGTCATTGATTCCTCAAATGGAAGATGTAGGGCTTCATGTGAGGTCCAAAAATTAACTGTCTTCAACCTTCTGTTAAAATCTGAATTAATTCCACACGCATCCATAAATGCTAAAGCATTTGCAATTTGATCTTCTAATTCTTTGAATCTTTTCGCTTCAGGACTTTTTTTTATAAAACCCAGATTCCAAGTATGAACTTTTTTAAGATCTGCAAAACCACCATGTGAAAATGCTCTTATTAAATTTAAAGTAGCTGCAGATTGAGAATATGCTTTGAATAATCTTTTTGGATCAGGAACTCTTGCTTTCCCATTGAACTCTATACCATTTATATTATCACCTAAGTAGCTTGGTAATTCAATTCCATTTTTAACTTCAACTGGCGAACTTCTTGGTTTAGAAAACTGTCCAGCAATTCTACCCAACTTAACAACTGGCAATGAAGCGGAATAAGTTAAAACCAATGACATTTGAAGCATTAGCTTAAATGTGTCTCTTATATTATCTGGATGAAATTCAGCAAAACTTTCAGCACAATCACCACCTTGTAATAAAAAAGCTTTTCCATCAACAACTTCAGCAAGTTGTTGTTTTAGATGTCTAGTTTCACCGGCGAAAACAAGAGGTGGAAAAGTTTTAATCTTATTTAAAACTTGATCCAATTCTTTTTTATCCGGATATTCCGGAATATGTTTTACTGGGAATTTTCTCCAGCTATTTATTTTCCAATTTTTCATGTTCAACCCAAGATTGTTGTATCAGAGTTTTTTTATTATTCAACGGTGACAGATTTAGCTAAATTTCTAGGCTTATCTATGTCAAAACCTTTTTTTAATGCAGAATAATAAGCTAATTTCTGTAATGGTATTGTTAGAAGAAAAGGTAGTAAATCCCCATTAGTAGTCTCAACCTCTAGCGTTTCCCAAATATTTTCAGAAACAACTTCATCTTTACTTTTATTAGTAATTAATAAAACTTTTGCTCCTCTTGCAATTACTTCCTGCATATTTGAGATAGTTTTTTTATAGTAGTTATCTCTTGGTGCCAAAACCACTACTGGCATTCCTTCTTCAATTAAAGCCAATGGTCCATGTTTCATTTCACCTGCTGGATAGCCTTCTGCATGAATATATGATAATTCTTTCAACTTTAGAGCACCCTCTAAAGCGATAGGGTATGAAAATCCTCTACCTAAAAACATTGATCCTTTTGCTTCATTAAAAGTATTGGATATTGTTTGTATCTTATGATCAATCATTAAAGTTTGATCAACTAAATTTGGTAATTCTTTTAAATCTCTAAGTTTTTTTGAAAATAAATCTTTATTCAAATCTTTCCTTAAAAAACCTAATTTTAAGGTTAATATATATAATATTAAGATTTGGCCTAAAAATGCTTTTGTGGATGCTACACCAATCTCTGTTCCACAATGTATTGGTAAAACAAACTCAGAGTCTCTTGCAATAGAACTTTCTATTACGTTAACAACTGCACAAGTTTTCATTCCATTTTTTTTGCATAAATCTAAAGCAGCATAGGTATCTGCAGTCTCACCTGATTGCGAAACAAAAATATATAATGTCTCTTTTTTAAACCTATTTTTTCTGTATCTAAATTCAGACGCTATATCTACATTTACATCTAACGAAGTTAATTCTTCAAACCAATATTTAGCCATTAAACAGCTATGATATGCAGTGCCACAACCTATCAAAGTTATTGAGGAAATTTCATTTATTTTCCAAGGAAAGTTATAAATGTTTATATCGTTATTAGAATTATCAATATACTCTTTTATTCCATTTTTTAATGTAATTGGTTGTTCCTCGATTTCCTTAGCCATAAAATGTTTGTATTCACCTTTGTCATATTTTTCCTCATCAGATGATAATTCTAGGACTTTTTTATTTATCTTATTTCCTTCCTCATTAAAAAACTCTACATGATCTTTTTTAATCACACAGAATTCACCATCATTTAAATAGGTAATTTTATTTGTCATTGCTTTTAAAGCGTAAGAGTCTGAACCTAAATAATTTTCATTAGGACCATATCCAACTGCTAATGGTGAACCTCTTCTTGCTCCGATAATTAGATCTGGTTGATCTTTAAAAATTATTCCTAAAGCAAAACTTCCATGAAGAGATTTCAAAGTTTTTTTAATTGAATTTACAATATCATAATTTTTAAGATGTTCGGTAATCAAATGAACAATAACTTCAGTATCAGTCTGAGATTTAAACTTATGTCCTTTGCCTACCAAAAATTTTTTTAACAAAGTTGAATTTTCAATTATACCATTATGAACCACTGATACATTTTGAGAAGAATGAGGATGTGCATTTACACTATTAGGTAATCCATGTGTGGCCCATCTAACATGACCTATTCCAATAGTGCCCTCCATAGATTGAACTAAAGAATTTCTTTCTAAATTATCAACTCTACCTTCTGATTTAACTTCATTGATTTGACCACTTGAGAGCGTTGCAATGCCAGCAGAGTCATATCCTCTATATTCTAACTTTTTTAAAGAATTGATAATTGTTGCCGAAACAGGTTTATTACTATTTATTCCTATAATTCCACACATAATTATTTTTTCTTTTTTTTATAGTTTCTAATTTCAGTTTGTAAACTTCTTGTAAGAGCTAAAGATTTTTTTCTTACATTTTTGGTAATCACTGAACCAGCGCCGATAACACTATTTTCATCAATTGTTATAGGAGCCACTAATGCTGAATTTGATCCTATAAAAACATTATCCTTAATTTTTGTTTTACTTTTTTTCACTCCATCATAATTACAAGTAATTGTTCCTGCACCGATATTTACAGATTTGCCTATAAGACTATCACCTATATATGTTAAATGGTTTGCTTTAGATTTTTTGCCTAAAATACTTTTTTTAATTTCTACAAAGTTACCAACTTTAGATCCCTCTTTTAAGACTGTTCCGGGTCTTATTCTGGCGTAAGGACCTATATCAACTTTATTTTCAACTTTACAATTTTCTAAATAGGAAAAAGATTTAATGGTAACATTATTTCCTATTTTAACTTTTGTTCCAAAGACTACATATGGTTCTATTGTAACATTTTTTCCAATCTTAGTATCTTTCGAAAAAAAAACTGTTTCAGGTCCAATCATTTTAACACCTAATTTTAAGAATCTGTTTCTCAAAGTATTTTGTGTATCTTTTAATTTTAATTGTTTCATCTTTGAAATTCTTTATATTAAGTATATATCTTTCTTAATTCACAAAATATTTCTTAAAAATACTTTGTATTATGAAACAAAAATTTATAATTCTTTTTGACCTAGATGGAACTTTAGTTGATACAGCGCCTGATTTAATGCGTGCTCATAATCATGTAATGAAAAATTTTGGATATCCCACAAAGTCTACCGAAGAGATTAGAAGTTTAGTTGGACAAGGCGCTAGCGCTATGCTTGGCAGATCAATTTGGGGACAAGCAAAAAAAGAATTTGGAAAAGTTCAGGACGAAAAAATTAAGAAAGAAATGGTAAAAGAATTTATAGATTATTACGGAAAGAATATTGTTAATGAAAGTACATTGATCAATGGTGTAAAAGAATTTTTAGTGTGGTCTAAAAAACAAGATATATTAATGGCAGTTTGTACAAACAAACAAGAGCATTTGGCGGTCGATCTTTTAAAGAAAATTGGAATATATAAATTTTTTGAATATGTTGCCGGACATAACACATTTGATTACTGTAAACCAGACCCAAGGCATTTAACTTCAGTAATTGAAATTCTTGATGGAAATGTAAATAAAAGTTTGATGATTGGAGATAGTGAGACTGATGCTAACGCTGCAAGAGATGCTGGAATTCCGATAATTTTACTTGAAGATGGTTATACTGAAAAAAACATAACCGAAATTTACCATAATCACTTGATTAAAGACTTTGTTGGTATTGAAAAAATTGTAACAAAATATCTTTAATATTGATTATTTATTTTTTAACTATTAAAAACAATTGCGTTAATTAGGAGTTTTTTTGATAATACATAATGTAAAAGTTTATCCATCTAAAACAAATCTTCCCAAAAAAAAACAACTTGCATGGAAGATTGCAGAAATTGCAAGTGACAACTCTAAATTGAATAAAGATGCTATTGAAATGGTGATTAATAGAATTATAGATAATGCATCTGTTGCAATTGCATCTCTTAATAGAAAACCAGTAATTTCTTCAAGAGAAATGGCTATTAAGCATTCTAGAAAAAATGGTGCAACATTATTTGGTTTAAATAAAAAATTTAAATTTGATTGTGAATGGGCAGCTTGGTCAAATGGTACAGCTGTAAGAGAGCTTGATTTTCATGATACTTTTTTAGCAGCAGATTATAGTCATCCAGGGGACAATATACCTCCTCTAATAAGTGTAGCTCAACAAAATAAAAAAAGTGGTTTAGATCTTTTAAGAGGAATTATTACTGCGTATGAAGTTCAAGTAAATTTAGTAAAGGGGATTTGTTTACATAAACATAAAATTGACCATATAGCTCATCTTGGCCCAAGTGTTGCCGCAGGTCTAGGTGCAATGCTTAAACTAAACACAGAAACAATTTATCAAGCAATTCAACAATCATTACACACAACTATCTCAACTAGACAATCAAGAAAAGGTGACATCTCAAGCTGGAAAGCTTATGCTCCTGCTCATGCTGGAAAGCTTGCAATTGAAGCTGTTGATAGAGTTATGCGTGGTGAAGGTGCTCCTAGCCCGATTTATGAAGGTGAGGATAGTGTAATTGCAAGAATTCTAGATGGAAAGAAAGCTGTGTACAAAGTTCCTCTCCCAAAAAAAGGAGAGAGTAAAAAAGCTATACTAGAAACCTATACTAAAGAGTATTCTGCTGAATACCAATCTCAAGCTTTAATTGATTTAGCTAAAAAACTTAAAAAAAAAATAAAAAATCTAAATCAAATTAAGAAAATAGATATTTATACAAGTCATCATACTCATTATGTAATAGGAACTGGCGCAAATGATCCTCAAAAAATGGACCCAAATGCAAGTAGAGAAACCTTAGATCATTCAATTATGTATATTTTTGCTGTGGCATTAGAGGATGGTGACTGGCATCACATCAAATCTTATACAAAGGCTAGGGCTAGAAGAAAAAGTACTATTAAAATTTGGAAATCGATTAAAACTCACGAAGATAAAAAATGGACAAAAAAATATCATAACCCAGATCCAAAAAAAAAATCATTTGGTGCAAAAGTAATAATTACACTTAAAAGTGGTAAAAAAATAGCTGAGCAGCAAGATAAAGCTGATGCTCATCCTTATGGTTCAAGGCCATTCAAAAGACAAAATTATATAAATAAATTTTTAACTTTAACTCATAGTATAATTGATAAAAAAGAAAGTAATAGATTTCTAAAAACAGTTCAAAATTTAAAAAAGTTAAAGCCTGGACAGCTTTATAATCTAAATATAGATGTTAAAAAAAGTAAAATTAAGAGAAATTTAAAAATAGGGATTTTTTAATGCATTTTGTAGAAAAAGAACCAAATCAAAAGAGAGAAGATTTTGTAAAAAAATTAAAGTCTAATAAAATCTTAAGAGTTCCAGGTGCATATAATCCTTTAACAGCTAAATTAATAGAAGAGATTGGTTACGATGCTGTTTATGTTTCAGGAGGAGTAATGGCGAATGATCTTGGATTTCCTGATATTGGTTTAACAACTTTGCAAGATGTGAGTACAAGATCTTATTTAATTTCAAGAGTAACAAACCTTCCAACGATTGTTGATATAGATACAGGATTTAAATCTTGTAAAGAGACGATTGAAACTTTTGAAGAATTTGGGGTGTCTGCAGTACACCTTGAAGATCAAATTGAGAGAAAAAGATGTGGGCACTTAGATAATAAAAAATTAATCTCAACTGATGAAATGGTTAAAAAAATAAATGAGTGTGTAAAAACAAAAAAAGATGAAAATTTTAAAATTATTGCAAGATCTGATGCCAAAAGCGTCGAAGGTATAGATAAAATGATTGATAGATGCAAAGCTTATGTTGATGCAGGTGCTGAAATTATTTTCCCTGAAGCTTTAGAAAATGAAAAAGATTTTGAAAAAGTTAGAAAAGAATTATCATGTTATCTTTTAGCTAACATGACTGAATTTGGTAAATCTAAACTATTTAATTATAAAGAATTAGAGAAATTGGGATATAATATAGTAATTTATCCAGTTACAACCCAAAGATTAGCAATGAAAAATGTTGAAGATGGATTAAGAGACATTTATGTAAATGGACATCAAAATAATATTATTGATAAAATGCAGACAAGAAAACGATTATATGAACTTGTTGATTATGAAAAATATAATAGTTTAGATGAAAAAATTTATAATTTTAGTACTGAAGGTCATGAATAATGAGTGATGAAGTTAAAAAAGGATTGCTTGGTATAGTAGTTGATGAAACTGAAGTTTCCAAAGTGATGCCTGAGATTAACTCTCTAACCTATAGAGGTTATGCTGCTCAAGACTTGTGTGAATACTGCAGATTTGAAGAGGTTGCGTATTTAATTTTAAACAAAGATTTACCAAACACTATTGAATTGAGAAAATTTGAAAAAGAAGAAAAGAATAATAGAGATTTATCTAAAGATCTTTACTCAATAATCAAAAGAATGCCGAAAAAATCACACCCAATGGATGTTGCCAGAACAGCTGTAAGTATTATGGGTTTAGAAGATAAAGAAACAACTGACTCTTCTCCTGAAGCTAATATGAGAAAAGCTATAAGGATTTTGGCGAAAACACCGACTGCTTTAGCTGCTTTCTACAGACTAAGAAAAGGGAAAAAAATTATTAAACCTAAAAAAAATCTTAATATTTCTGAAAATTTTTTCTACATGTGTTTTGGTAAAGTGCCTCAAAAAGAAATAGTTAAAGCTTTTGATGTGTCTTTAATTTTATACGCTGAGCACAGTTTTAACGTTTCAACTTTTACAGCAAGAACTATCACAAGTAGTTTATCTGATATTCATGGTGCCATTACAGGAGCAATTGCTAGCTTAAAAGGTCCACTTCATGGAGGTGCAAATGAAGAGGTAATGCATATGATGAATAAAATAAAAAGTCCTAAAAATGCCCTTAATTGGATAAATAACGCACTAGATAAAAAAGAAGTTGTGATGGGTTTTGGTCATAGAGTTTATAAATCTGGAGACTCTAGGGTTCCAACTATGAGAAAATATTTTGCAAAAGTTGCTAAAATTAAAAAAGATAAAAAATTTGAAAAAATTTATGACATTGTAGAAAAAGTTATGATAGATAGAAAAAATATCCATCCAAACGTTGACTACCCTACTGGACCAACTTATCATTTAATGGGTTTTGATACTGATTTTTTTACTCCGATTTTTGTTATGTCGAGAATTACAGGTTGGTCAGCTCATATAATGGAACAACACGCAGCAAATAAATTAATTAGACCTTTAGCCAGCTACAAAGGTAACCAGCATAGAAAAGTTGTTCAACTAAACCAAAGATAATTAACTAAAAGCTTCTGCCCAAGTTCCTTGAGTTGATGCTTTAGAATACTCTGTTGCTCTACCTTCAAAGAAATTCATATGCTCAACAGCATTCAACATAGTATCTAACCAACCTAGTGGATTTTTTTCAACTTTATAAATTGGTTCTAATCCTAGTTGATCTAATCTTCTATTAGCAATAAATCTGATATAATCTTTAACTTCTTGAGCAGTTAAACCTTCCATAGGACCCATTTCAAAAGCCAGATCTATGAAAGCATCTTCATGCTCCACTATTGTTCTACAAGCCTCATAAAGTTCTTTTTTTAATTTTGGAGTCCAAATTTCTGGATTTTCTTTTATAAACTCCTTAAAAATTCTTATCATTGAATTGCAATGAAGAGTTTCGTCTCGAACAGACCAAGTAACTATTTGACCCATACCTTTCATTTTATTGTGTCGAGGAAAATTTAAAAGAATAGCAAAGCTTGCAAATAATTGTAATCCTTCTGTAAAGGCGCTAAACACTGCAACTGTTTTTGCAATATCTTCTTTAGAATTTACATTAAAACCTTGCATATAATCATATTTATCTTTCATTTCTTTATATTTCATAAAAGCTGAATACTCCGACTCTGGCATTCCTATAGTGTCTAATAAATGAGAGTAAGCAGCTACATGAACTGTTTCCATTGCAGCAAAAGCTGTCATCATCATTAGAACTTCAGTAGGCTTAAATACAGTTGTGTAATGTCTTAAATAGCAGTTATTAACTTCAACGTCTGCTTGAGTAAAAAATCTGAAAATTTGTGTTAATAAATTTTTTTCAGGTTGAGACAAGTTCTTTTGCCAGTCTCTAACATCATCACCAAGTGGAACTTCCTCTGGCAACCAGTGAATTCTTTGTTGAGTTAACCATGCATCATAACACCATGGATATCTAAATGGTTTATAAACAGGATTCTCAGTTAACAATCCCATTTTTTTTGGTTTAGTTATTTCTTTTTTCTCTAATTTGATTTTTTCTGCTACTGACATGATAGACATTCCTCGTATTCTTGTTCATTTGATTGTTGATTTTTAGACTTGTATACATTCGCTGTAATATCAGTTGATTTTGCATCATTAATATTTTCAGCTCTTTGAATTGATTTTGACCTACAGTAATAAAGGCTTTTAAGACCCTTTTTCCAAGCATCAAAATGAATTTTATGTAATTCTTTTTTGTGTACATCTGCTGGTAAGAATAAATTTACTGATTGAGCTTGTGATATAAATGGAGTTCTGTCTCCACTTAAATCAATAATCCAATGTTGATTCAACTCAAAAGCAGTTTTGAAAACATCTTTCTCTAAATCTGTTAAAAAATCTAAATGTGATACCGAGCCTTGATTAGTGGTGATTGTAGACCAAGTTTCATCATCGTTTTTACCATGACTTTCTAAAATTTCCTCTAAATATCTATTTCTAACATTAAATGATCCAGACAAAGTTTTGTGGGTATAACTATTAGCTGCTATAGGTTCAACTCCTGGTGAAGCTCCACCACAAATAATAGAAATAGAAGCCGTTGGAGCTATTGCAGTTTTATTTGAAAATCTTTCCTTATAACCGTATTCAGCTGCATCCGGACATGCGCCTCTTTCCTCTGCTAAATCTTTTGAAGCTTGATTAACTTTTTCGTGAATATTTTTAAAAATTTTTTTATTCCAAGCTTTTGCCATTACGGACTCTAATGGAATTCTATTTTTTTGTAGAAAAGAATGAAAACCCATTACGCCTAAACCTACACTTCTTTCTCTTTCGGCCGAATATTTAGCGTCTTTAAATTGATCAGGTGCCTTATTTATAAAATCAGATAAAACATTATCAAGGAACCTCATTACGTCATTAATCATATTAGGATCATCTTTCCACTCATCATATTTTTCAATATTTAAAGAAGACAAACAACAAACTGCAGTTCTATCTCTACCGTCTTTATCTATACCCGTGGGTAATGTTATTTCGCTACATAGATTAGAAGTTTTAACAGTTAAATTTGCTAACTTATGATGCTGAGGAATTTGTCTATTTACAGTATCAATATAAATTATATATGGTTCACCAGTTTCAATTCTAGCTGTTAACAATCTAATCCATAAGTTTCTTGCAGATATAGTTTGTTGAACAGATCCGTCTACAGGACTTTTTAAAGCCCATTGTTCATCAGTTTCAACAGCACGCATAAATGCATCTGAAACTAAAACTCCGTGATGTAAATTTAAAGCTTTTCTATTTGGATCACCACCTGTTGGTCTTCTCATTTCAATAAATTCTTCAATCTCTGGATGATCAATTGGAAGGTAACAAGCAGCGGAACCTCTTCTTAAAGAACCTTGGCTAATTGCCATTGTTAAAGAGTCCATAACTTTAATGAAAGGAATAATTCCAGAAGTTTTGCCTACTCTACCAATTTTTTCACCAATAGATCTTAGATTTCCCCAATAACTTCCAATTCCTCCACCCTTCGCTGCTAACCAAACGTTTTCACTCCAAAGATCCAGTATTCCACCAAGACTATCTGTAGCTTCATTTAAAAAACAAGAAATAGGCAAGCCTCTTTTTGTTCCACCATTAGATAAAACAGGTGTTGCAGGCATGAACCAAAGATTGCTTATATAATTATATATTCTTTGAGCATGTAAATTATCATCTGCATAAGTGCTAGCTACTCTTGCAAATAGATCCTGAAAAGATTCGTTATGACCAAGATATCTGTCTTTTAAAGTTGCTTTTCCAAAGTCAGTTAAATTTGCGTCTTTCGATCGATCAATTTTGATAATAATACCTTTGTCATTTTGAAAAAGTTCAGTTTCATTATTTAATGAAAATAAATCAGGTCTATTAGATTTGGAGACTTCTTTTACTTCAGGGCTATATTCAGAGACAGCTTTCTTTAAGGCCTGAGATAGTATTTTATTCATTTTTTGTTATTATATTTTGTTGTAAGTGCGAAAACAACTATATGTTGTATGCGCTTATTATTAATATACTATATAACTAGTAAATCAATAGAACATTTATAGAACACTATAAAAATAATTCAACTATAAAATTGAAAAAAAGGTAAGTAATTAACAGCATGACTCTATCAATAAAAATTGATCCCCTAGGCTTTAGAGAATATGACGCACGATGGATTTACAACAAAGATATCAATAATGAGGGAATCAAAAATTTGGGTAAAGGTCTAGGAACCCAGATTATAAAACATACCAAAAAAGAAAATCCTAAAGTTATAGTTGGTCATGATTATAGGTCTTATAGTGTAGAAATAAAAACTGCACTTAAAAATGGTTTAATTTCAACAGGATGTTTTGTTGAAGACATAGGTTTATCTTTATCACCTATGGTTTATTTTGCACAATTCAAATTAGATGCCGATGCAGTAGCCATGGTTACAGCAAGTCATAATGAAAATGGTTGGACTGGAGTAAAAATGGGTATTCAAAAAGGTTTAACCCATGCTCCTGATGAAATGGAAGAATTAAAACAAATTACATTAGATCAAAATTTTTTAAAAGGTAAAGGAAAAGAAAAAAATATAAAGAATTTTGATAAAATTTATAAGGGTGATTTAATTCAAAAAAATAAAATTAAAAAAAAAATCAAAGCAGTTGTAGGTTGTGGGAATGGTACAGCAGGAATATTTGCCCCTGATATTTTAAGAGGCATCGGTTGTGATGTGGTTGAATTAGATTGTGAACTAAATTGGAATTTTCCAAAATATAATCCTAATCCTGAGGATTTGGAAATGCTTCATGAAATAGCTAAAGTAGTTAAAAAAAACAATGCTGATATTGGCTTTGGTTTCGATGGTGACGGAGATAGAGTTGGTGTAATTGATAACAATGGAAATGAAATATTTTCTGATAAGATTGGTTTAATAATTGCTAGAAATTTATCAAAAAACCATCAAAATTCAAAATTTGTAGTGGATGTAAAATCAACTGGTTTATTTAAAAATGATGAAATCTTAAAAAAAAATAAATGTGAGACTATTTATTGGAAAACTGGACATTCTCATATTAAAAGAAAAGTAAATCATGAAAAAGCTTTAGCTGGGTTTGAAAAAAGTGGTCATTTTTTTTTCAATCCACCCCTAGGACATGGTTATGACGATGGAATTAACTCTGCAATACAAGTTTGTCACCTATTAGATAATCAAAATAAAAAAATGAGTGAAATAATTAAAGAACTTCCAAAAACTTTTCAGTCACCAACAATGGCTCCATATTGTAAAGATAAAGAAAAATACAAAGTTGTTGACAGCTTAGTAAAACAAATAGAAAAAATTAAAAATGATAGAATAAAGATAGATAATCAGGAAATAAAAGAAATTTTAACAGTCAATGGAATTCGATTCTCTTTTGAAGATGGTTCGTGGGGTTTAATTAGAGCGTCTTCAAATAAACCATCTTTAGTAATTGTTACTGAAAGTCCGACTTCAAATAACAGAAAAATAGAAATTTTTAAATTTATAGATAAATTGCTTCAAAGTACCAATCAAATAGGAGAATACGACCAAAAAATTTAATTATTTTCTTTTTCTCCTTCATTTTCACTTAATTTAACTTCTTCTCCTTGCACGTCATTATTTGTATCTTTATTGTGAATTTGAGATTGATTACTATAAAATTTTCTAATTAATTCTTCCTCTTTCTTTTTTTGTTCCTGATCAAATTTTTCTTCCCATTCTTTAATTCGTCTATTTTCCTCGACAATCCTCTTTTCTTCTTCGGCTTGACGTTTTATCTTTAATTCATTCTCCTCTTCTATTCTTCTTCTTTTCTCCTCTTCTTTTCTTAATTCTTCCTCTTGTTCTCTAAGTTCTTTTTCCTTCATTAAGCGTTCTCGCTCTTGGGATTTAATTTTCTCCTCCTTGATTCTTAATTCCTCCTCTTTGGCTCTTTGATCAGCTTGCTCTTTGAGTAATTGTCGCTCAATCTCTTGTTGTCTTTCTATTTCCAATTGTTTAAGTCTATTCTCAGTTTCTCTCAGTTTTTCTTCTTCATATTGCAATTTTCTAGCTGCCTCTCTTAATTTTTGTTCTTCATCTAATCTATTTTGTCTCTCAATTTCATTTAGCCTATTCTTTTCTTGTCTTTCTTTTTCTTTTTCATCTCTTAACTTTTGAGCTTGTATTGCTTTATTCTTTATATCTTCTTCTTTAATTCTAATTTTTTCCTCTCTAATTCTTTGTCTTTCCAGCATTCTCATTCGTAATTCTTCATCTTTTAATCTTCTAGCATCTTCTCTAATTTTTTTGGCTTCTTCATCTTTAATTTTTTGCTGTTCTATTTTAATTCTCCTTAATTCTATTTTTCTTTGCCTTTCCTCATTTTTTCTTACTTGTTTTTCATTATCAGCTAATAATTTTTGTTGGAGGAATATTTGTTTTTTTTCCTCTTTAATTTTATCTAATCTTTCTTTTTGAGCTTGTTTTTTTTCATTTAATAATTCTTTTTTTTCATCATTTTTTCTTTTCTTTTCTAATCTAATTTTCTCTTTTTCTTTTCTTTTTTTTAAGTCAATAAAATATTTTTCTACTTTTTTTTTTGTATTTTCTATTAAACCAAAAGGATTTATATCTAAATTTTTTGGGGCTTTCGGAACTAAAGATTTGATATTTTCTAAAATCACATTTTTTTGTTTTTGTGATTTTTTTGGACTCATAATTTAAGTTAACATTTTTAAAGTAATTTAAAAATCTTTGAAAAGTTTAAATTGGGGTTTTGATATTTGATTAGCAAAAAAATCTTATTAATTGAGTAGTATAATCGATCAATACAATCTCTACGTGTAATTTTATTTTAACTTAAATTTTTTTTTAGGATTAATAAGCAAAGAATCAGATATTAGCTTTTGTAATTTCATGATTAAAAATTTTTTTTATTTATTTTGTTTTTTTTTAATTTCAAATTGCTCAATACCAAATACTGCTTTTTTTGGTCCTGTTTATACTGGTGTAAAAACAGGAAGCGTTTATCAAGCTTCACTGTCTTATAGTTCTGGCAAAATTATTAACAATTTAGGATTACAAAATTCATTATATCAATCAGATAAATTTAAAAAATTTTCAAAAAACCCAATATTACCTGATATTCCTTTTGTAGATGAAGACCCCAAAATTCTTTTAACTTATAAAGTGAATCTTGTTGAAATTTCAAGTGTAATGGAACCTGAGCCTTTACCTTAATTAATAACTTTATTTTTCAACTTTTTCGCGATTACATTTTCATTAAGAATCAATTAATTTTTTATTTAAGGGTGGTAGAGGGAGACTGAAACCACCCCGACCCCTTCGATTACAATTTAAAATACTCAAACAAAAACTTGATAGCAATCGCAAGTAAAAAAATGCCAAAAAATTTTGTAATTTTATTTTTATCAATTTTATGAACGGTTCTAGCTCCTATTCTTGCCATAAAGGTTGTAATTGGAATAAATATTAAAAATGCTGGTATATTCAAAAATCCTATGCTTAATGGAAGGTTGGATTTTAAGTAACTTCCTGAAACCAAAAACCCAATTGCACCAAATACCGCAATAAAAAAACCTATAGCAGCAGCGCTTCCTATGGCTTTATTAATTGAATAACCAAAAAATTTAAGAATGGGAACATTCATAATAGCACCACCTATTCCCATAGGAGCAGATATAAACCCAACAATAAATCCTAATAAAATTCTAAGATATAATTTCATATCTATAATTATATTCTTTTCTTTTTCTTTAATTAAAAGCAAGTATGTTCCCAAAAATAAAATCACTATTGAAAAAAATAAAACTAAAGATTTTGTTTTTAAAGATGCTGCAAAAATAGTTCCAACAATTACTCCTAACACGACAAAAAATCCATATTTTTTAACAACATCAAAATCTACTGCTTTAAATTTATTATGTGTTAAAACTGATACAGTAGAGGTTGGTATGATTATTGCAAATGATGTACCCACTGCTAAATGCATAATATATTGTGGATCTATTCCTAAAGATCCAAATATATAATATAAAAATGGAACTGTTATTAAACCTCCTCCAATTCCAAATAAACCTGCAACAAAACCAACTGGAATAGCAGTAAGCACCATCAATAAAACTACATAACTATATTCATTTGCTAAAATTGAACTAAGCAGACTGCCCTACTCTTATATCAACATTATTGTATTTAATTTTATCCATTATGTGATCAATCTTTTTTACATCAGCATCTCTTACACACATATTTTCACTTAAGTATCTTTTCCAATAACTTGCACCACTTTGTCCATGAAAAAGTCCCAGTGTATGTCTCATTATTTGGTTCAATCTAGTTCCTTTTTTAATTTCATCTTTTATGTAGGGAATAAGTTTTTCAATTACATCTTGTCTACTCGGGACATTATCATTTTTAAATATTTCTCTTTCAATATCAGCTAGCAGATACGGTGTATGATAGGCTGCTCTTCCGATCATAACCCCATTAGTTTTTTTTAAATGAGATTTTATTTCGTTAATTGAACTTATACCGCCATTAATAATAATTTCCTCATTTGGAAAATCTTCTTTAAGTTTATAAACATAGTCATACTTTAGTGGAGGAATATTCAAATTTTGTTTAGGAGTAAATTTGCCTAGCATGGCCTTTCTGGCATGAATGATAAAAGTTTTGACACCTGTACTTTTTATAGTTGAAATAAATTTATGAAAAGTTTCATAATCTTCAACATCATCATATCCTATTCTTGTTTTGATAGTGACTGGAAGTTTTGTTGAAGATTGCATTTTTGTTAAACAATCTGCAACTAAATTTGGTTCTTTTATTAGACAAGCCCCAAATTTGTTTTTTTCAACTTTTTTACTTGGACAACCTAAATTCAAATTAATTTCGTCATATCCAAAATCTTCGCCTATTTTAGAGGCTTCAGATAAAAGTTTGGGAGACGAACCTCCCAGCTGAAGTGCTACAGGCTTTTCATTTACATTAAATTCTAATAATTTTTTTTTATCTCCTCTGTGAATAGCCTCATCAACTATCATTTCTGTATAGAGAAATGTATTTTTAGATATTAATCTTAAAAAATATCTTTCATGTCTGTCAGTACAATCCATCATAGGAGCGACTGATACTTTCCTGTTCATAACTAAACTTTATATGATTTTGTTATTGGTTTGAAGTGTCGTTATCTTCTAAATTTTCTTGCGCTTCTTGTTGATTTTCTGTTTCAGAAACCTCATCTAAAGAAACATTGCCCTCTTCAGAAACGTTTTCTTCATCTACCGATCCTTCGACATCAGGTTTGGTAGTTTGTGAAAGTTCAGCTAAATCTTCCTGAGAAACTTGAATTTTTTCGGGTGCTTTTCTAGCTCTTTTAGATGGTAGAATTGGAGTACCACTTTTTGAAATTTCGCCTTTGTATAGACTTTCAAAATCATCACCTACTTCTTCATCATCTTCAGATCCATCATCAATTTGTTCGACATGTTTTCTTAATTTATAAACTGCACTTTCAGTTAAATCTGGAACTTTGATTTTTTTTTCAGCAATTTCTCTTAAAGCAATGACTGTATTCTTATCATTATCTCTATCTAGTGTAGGTTCTATACCTGAATTTAATTGAGTTGCTCTCTCTTTAGCTACTAAAACTAACTCGTAAGGACTATCTACTTTATCTATACAATCTTCCACTGTAACTCTCGCCATGCGGAGTATCTATACAGCCAGCCTTAAAAAATCAAGCTTAATTTCTAAAAATATGTAGGATTAAGTTTATTTCTAACTAAGAAAAGCAAGATTATTGACCCTATAATATAAATGCTAGAGACAATTGATATTTGTTCTATTGAAAATCCATAATCAATTAAAAAGCCAAATAAAGCTGTTCCAAATGCAGTTGAAAAAACCATCAGTGCCGTAGTTAAAGCTTTTATAGATCCAATATGCTTAACTCCATAAATCTCAGCCCAAGTTGACGATCCTAATACATTGGCTAATCCATTGGAGACACCTATCAATCCAAGGAATAAAAATGCAGTAATAGAGCTATCAAAATAAATTAAAACCAATGTAGAAAGAAATAAAGGTATATTCATAAATACTAATAATTTTCTACTAGTAAACTTGTCAATTAAAAAACCCGATCCTAATAAGGTCAATACAGATAATATTGAATATGTCATAAATGATTGAGCTATAACAAATGAGCCCCATTCCTTAGACTCTGTTATAAAAGATTGATAAACAAAAACCCCAGTAGCAATCCAAGGCATTGCTAACATATTTAAACAAATTATATAAAATCTATAATCTTTCAAAACCTCTATTCTTTTCCATTGTTTGATCTCTTTTTTTTCAAAATCATCTAAATTTTTCTGCTCCCTAGAGTCAAAATTTAAATTTTTTATTAAAAGGAAAGAAATCAAAGGTAAAAAAAGTAATGTTAATAAAGATATAAATATCCAAATATTTTGCCAAACCGTGATTGTAAGCAAATAGACCATTAAAACTGGTAAAATAAATTCAGCTGTCGAAAGCCCGAACCATCCTGCACTAAGAGCTTTTCCTCTCGATTTAGTAAAATACCTAGTAATAGTTGTTGTTGCTGTATGTGACATTAAACCTTGACCTGAAAATCTCATCAAAAAAATTGCAATGAATAAAAAAACTATCGAAGATATCTTTGAAAAGAGAAAACAAGAAAAAGATAAAAGTAAAGAAACATAAAAAGCAAATCTAAAAATATTGATGTCATCAATTTTTTTTCCAACCCAAATTAAAAGGAAGCTACTTAATAATGTTGCTGAGGCATAGATTGAGCCAAATTGTCCATGAGTGATTGAAAGTGTTTCTCTAATGCTAGAATTGAATAAACCTAAAAAAAAACTCTGTCCAAAACTAGAAAAAAATGTAAAGATAAATCCAAAAATAATTACTTTTAAACTTAAACTGTTAAACATAAAAAAATTATGAGTTGTAATGTTGCTTTCATAGGTCTTGGTGTCATGGGTTATCCAATGGCTGGTTATATATCAAAAGGTGGTCACAATGTAACTGTTTTTAATAGAACAAAATCAAAAGCAGAAAAATGGATTAAAGAATATAAAGGTAAAATGGCAGAAACTCCTGCTGAAGCTGCAAAAGATGCAGAGTATGTCTTTACATGTGTTGGAAACGATAATGATTTAAGAGAAGTTACTTTTGGTGACAATGGTGCATTTAAAACTATAAAAAAAGGTGCAATCTATATTGATAACACCACAGCATCAGCAACAATTGCTAGAGAAATTTATGAACATGCAAAGAAAAATGAATTTGGTGCATTAGATGCTCCTGTATCTGGTGGACAGGCCGGTGCAGAAAATGGTGCCCTAACAGTAATGATTGGTGGAGATCAAGCAGACTTTGATAAAGCAAAAGATAAAATTGATTGCTACAGCAAAAAGATGAAACTACTTGGTAAAGCAGGTTGTGGACAACTAGCAAAGATGGTTAACCAAATTTGTATAGCAGGATTAGTTCAAGGATTATCAGAAGGAATTAATTTTGGAATGAAAGCTGGGTTAAATATGGAAGATGTTATTGAAGTAATTTCAAAAGGAGCTGCTCAATCTTGGCAAATGGAAAATAGATATAAAACAATGATTGATGATAAATTTGATTTTGGGTTTGCAGTTGACTGGATGAGAAAAGATTTAAAGATTGCAATGGATGAAGCTAAAAATAATGGTTCATTATTACCTGTAACAGAACTTGTAGATAAATTTTATGGAGAAGTTCAAGGTTTAGGTGGAAATCGTTGGGATACTTCAAGCTTAATTAAAAGATTTAGAAAGTAATGTATGCAGCCAGCATACTATGAAAACCTAGAAGAAATTCAGAATAAGTACTGGTCTATGCTAGATGATGCGGTAACCAATAGAGGTTCACCGTTTAGAATTCCTGTTTTTATTTGTGCTCATCAAGATGAAGTAGATGGTAGAATTGTTGTTTTACGTAAATCAGATAGAGCAAACAATCTATTACAATTTCATACAGATTTAAGATCTCCAAAGGTAGATATTCTAAAAAGAAATAAGAATGCCTCTCTAGTTTTCTACGATAAAGAAGAAAAGATACAATTAAGAGTAAAAGTAGAATGTGAGGTAAATAATCAAAATTCCACAACTGAAGAGTCATGGAAAAAAACTCAACACATAAGTAGAAGATGTTATTTAACTGATAGCCCTCCAGGTACTACATCGCAACATCCAACTTCTGGAATGATATCTAAATTAGAAGATTTTGATTATACTATGGAACAAAGCGAGGAAGGCTACAAAAATTTTACTGTTATTAAATGTAAAATTAAATCTATTGAATGGCTATATCTTGCAGCTAAAGGACATCGAAGAGCTAAGTTTGATTTAGATACAAAGAAGAATAATTGGTTGGTTCCTTAATTTTTATCTATATGGATCACAAGCCCAGTCTTCTTGCATTGCCATCATAACTCCTAATAAAAAATTACCAGCATTTGAATCAGCTTGGGCTTTACTATTTTTGTTTTCTTCTATCTGAGCCTTACAAGCAGCATCTACTTGAGCTTTAGTTCTGTATTTATAAGGAATGGTATTTTTTGATTTTTCCGAAGGTGCGCAACTAAAAATAAAAAGAGCTAATAATATACTAGTAAAAAGTTTCATATGATAATTATATTTAATATTTTGAGGTGCTACAATATGCTCCCATTACTCCTGATCCTCTTATTGCAGACATACACGAGCTATAACTTGAGTATGGCCCATATGATCTTCCTTGATGTTTAATATAATAATATGTTTTAAAAGGATCTGTTTGTTTAGCCTGATGACAATGATACTGACCAGTTGTGTAGTTCATGTGACACCCTCCAGCATTCGTACCCCCTGAATGAGAATTTGCATTTACAGCAAATAAAAAAATAAAAATAATACTTACTAAGAATTTCATTTTATTAATTTATCTTAAAAAATTGATTTAGAGTATTTTTTCCAATTTTCTTGATAATGTCTAGTATTTTCTGCTACTGCTTTTTTTTCTTCTTCAGTAACATCTCTGACAACTTTACCCGGAGAACCTATTACTAATGAATTATCTGGTATCTCTTTATTCTCTGTAATTAAAGCTTTGGCTCCAATAATGCAATTTTTTCCAATCTTTGCGTTATTTAATATAACAGCACCAATTCCAATTAAACTATTGTCCCCTATCGTACATCCATGAAGCATAACCATATGACCAACAGTTACATTTTTTCCAATTTTTAATGGATAACCTGGATCAGTATGCAAAACACTTCCATCTTGAACGTTTGATCCCTCACCTATGTAAATATTTTCAATATCTCCTCTTAAGGTTGCATTAAACCATATACTAGAATTCTTTTCTAAAGTTACATCACCTATTATAGTTGCATTAGGAGCCACCCAATTTTCGCCAGAGTTTTTTGGTTTTTTACCTTTTAAATCGTAAAACATAATTTATATATTATTACATTATGCCAATACAAACTCCAATATGTGATTTCGGCCAAAAGGCACACGACTTTAAGCTCAAATCAACTGATAATAAAATAATTTCTCTAGATGATGTTAGAGGTGAAAATGGAACTTTAATAATGTTTATCTGCAATCATTGCCCTTATGTAAAAGCTGTTACAAAAGATATTGTGGAAGATTCTAAAAAATTATTAGATTTAGGTATTAGTTCAGTTGCCATTTGTGCAAATGATACTGAAAATTACCCAGAAGATTCTTTTGAAAATATGATTAAATTTGCGAAACAAAATCAATTTGGTTTTCCATACCTAATTGATGAAACTCAAGAGATAGCAAAAACTTACGATGCCGTATGTACTCCAGATTTTTTTGGATACAATAAAAACTTAGAACTCCAATATAGAGGAAGATTAAGAGAGCTTAAAAACTTAATACCAGTTAGAGAAGGTGAAAGTGATCTATTTAAAGCAATGAAACAAATCGGCCAAACTGGAAAAGGACCAGAAAATCAAACACCTAGTGCTGGCTGTAGCATTAAGTGGAAAAATAATTAATGTATTTAATTGTAACAAGATCTTTTCCCCCAGAATTAGGGGGTATGCAAAATTTAATGTGGGGTCTTAGTGTTGAGATGTCTAAAAACTTTTTGATTAAAGTTTTTGCAGATTTTCAAGAAAATCACAAAGAATTTGATAAAAAAGTAAGTTTTTCTATTGATAGGGTCGGTGGAATAAAATTTTTGAGAAAAATTAGAAAAGCTCAATTAATAAATGAATATTTAAAAGAAAATAAAGTTAAGGGGATTATTGCTGATCATTGGAAAAGCTTAGAATTAATTAATACTGACAAAAAAAAATTTTGTTTAATTCATGGAAAAGAAATAAATCACTCTAAGGGAAGTTTGCTAAATAAAAGGGTAATAAAGGTATTAAATAGTGTTGAAAAAGTAATTGCCAATTCTGAATATACTAAAAATTTAGCAATTACAAAAGGGGTAAACCAAGAAAAGATTATAGTTATAAATCCTGGTGTAAATCCAGTCGAAGAATTAAATGAAAAATCATTGGAAAAAGTTGAGAGCTTGCTTAAGATTAAAACACCAAGACTAATCACTGTCTCTAGATTTGATAAAAGAAAAAATCATGAAAAGATTATAATGGCTTTACGAAATTTAAAACAATTGTACCCCGGTATAGTTTATATTTGTATAGGTTATGGTGATGAAGAGGATAATATTAAAAGACTTGTACAAGAACTTGATTTAGGTCCACAAGTTATGTTCTTCAAGGATATTAGTACAGATTTAAAAAATTCATTGATAGCCAAATCAGATATTTTTGTTATGCCTTCTATAATGCATAAAACTTCTGTTGAGGGATTTGGAATAGCTTATGTTGAAGCGGCTCAATATAGTGTCCCATCTCTTGGTGGAAAAGACGGTGGTGCATCTGATGCTATAAGTCATAATCAAACTGGATTGATTTGTGATGGGAATAGTTTAGACGACATTTATTCGTCATTAAATCTAATGATAAATAACAAAAAATATTTAGAATTAGGTAAAAATGCAAAATTAAATTCTAAGAAATTTGAGTGGTCAAAAATTATTGAAAAATATAAAAAAATCTTATCTTAAATTTTCTTCTATTTTCTCTAATACTTTTTTGGCACTTAATTTTGATAAATCATTAACCTGTATTGCTTTAAAACGTTCTCTTTCAATATTAACTTTAGCAGCTGTGGTATGTTCACCAAATAAAGTTAAACCTTTCGCACCTACATGAGCAGCTATATGAGCTGGACCGGTATCATTAGCAATTATATAAGAACTATCTTTTATCAAAGAAGTTAATTGAGAAATATCTAATGCTTTTTCATTATTAAGAATATTTATAGCGTTAATTGATTTTGCTTCTTTAATTTCTGTAGGTCCTGGTGCAATTATAATCTTATATTCATTTCCAAATTTATCTAGAATCAACCTTATTAACTCATTAAAATATGGCCATCTTTTAATTGATAGATGCGGAGAACAAAAAGGAAATAATAAGATATATTTTCTTAGATCAAATTGAGTTTTAATATCATTAATATCTGTGGAAGCCCATTCGAAGTTCGGTAATAAAGTATTTGAAATATTTAAGCCTGAAGTTTTTAATTGATGACTAAATCTTTCTAATACTGAATATTTATCAAATTCATTTTTATCTTTTCCAACAGGTAAAGTCGTATAAGAACTTGACCAAACTTCACAACCTGCTTTTGGAAATAAAATTTTTTTATAAAATTGTGTTCTTGAAGAATTCTGAAGATCGAAAATTTTAACGAATTTATATTTTTTAAGTTCTTTCATTAAAAAATATAAATAAATCAAATTATATCTGGGTAATCTTTTATCTAAAATTACGTCTTTTATATAAGGATTTTTTTTGAATAATTCAAAATAAGGCTTGGTAGTTAGTAGAAAGATATTATCATTTAAATGATTTTCAGAAATATCTTGAATAGCACCACTAGCTTGGGTTATATCACCGAGAGAACCATGTTTGATAATTAGAATATTAGACATATTTTTAATAACTTAACATAGTATTACATATAATGAATAAAATTTTAATTGAGGTATCTGTCGGTGAGCTTTTAGATAAAATTTCAATCTTAGAGATAAAACAAGAAAAAATTAAAGATCCGGAGAAATTAAAATTAATAAGTATTGAACACTCAATTTTGAAAGCACAACTAGATCAAAATGTTAAAACTGATGAAAAATTGAATGATTTTTTTCAATCGTTAAAAACTATTAATAATAAATTATGGATTATTGAGGATAATAAAAGACTTTGCGAAAAGGAAAAAGATTTTGGAGAAAAATTCATTAAACTTTCGAGAGATGTTCATTTTTTAAATGATGAAAGAGCAGAAATAAAACTTAAAATTAATAAATATACAAATTCAAAAATAAGAGAAATAAAAGAATATGTTAAATATTAAATTAATTACTTATAATTTTATTCAATTAAATATTCATTAAATTTTTCTTTATTCTTGCTTATATAATCTGGTAATTTACCATCCTCATATTTTCTAAAGATATATCCTCTGTCATAAATATCTTGATTATCTTTAATTTTTTGTTCAATCTTTTTTTTATCAGCAAAAAAACTATTATTATATTCCTTATGGGCAAATCCTTTTACTTTTTTTAATATTTCATCAGTTTTTAATATGTATGAAAAATGCCATCCTCCGTTTTCTACTACATAGTTGTTACTTAAATACCTTTTTATTATTTCATATTTTCTAGGAAATTTTGTATTTCTAAGTTGTTGTGGAGAGTTTAAGTTTTTTAACTGACATCCTCTTGATCCAGGCCATTTTTTAAAAGTTAAATTTTGATTATTAAATTTGTAATAAAAAAAATCTTGTGAAAAAAAAATGTATTTATATTTTTTAAGTACCAATTCTAAATTAATATTTTTTAGGTTGGGTATTTCATCTAAATCAGAAATAATTATGAAATCCTCTTTATCAAATTTTAATAAATTAGAAATATAATTTCTTTGATAATTTTCTATCCACCAATGATTTTTTTTTTGAAATTCTAAAAAATCATCTGGCATTTTATCTATAAATTTATAGATAATTTTATTTTCAAATTTTTTAAATTTATCAATATTAAAATTTTTCTTCTTTTTTGTTCCTTGATGTTCATATGCACATTCAACGATTACAAAATAATCAACAAATTCATCTAAAGTATTTAATCTAACGTCTAGTACTACATCTTCATTGAAATACGTAAAGCAATCTATTACTTTCATAATTAGAACTTAACAAAAATATATCAAAAAAAAATGAATATTTTTATTATTAATTAATATACAAATTCTTAAAAAATAATATTCGCTTATTAATGAAAAAAAAAATTTTAGTCATTAATTCCATCAACTACATAAGAAATACATCGATTAATAATTTTCTAAAAAAGAAATATGATTTGAAAGAAGTTAGATATAATGGAAACTTTATAATAAAAAATTTAAAATTATTAAAAATTTTTTTTTTAAAATTTGATTTAATCTTTATAAACTGGAA
>NZ_CVSF01000006.1 GCF_001179925.1 Candidatus Pelagibacter communis
GACGCGCCTTCTTATGAATTATTTTCAAAAGGATTGTTGAGAACATTTCAAATAGCGCACGAATTTACAAATTTATCTGTTTTAGAAAATTTGATGATGGTTCCAGGTAATCAATCTGGAGAAAAACTAATTGACGCTTTATTAAAACCTTCTTTGGTAGCAAAGGAAGAAGAACAAATAAAAGAAAAAGCTTTAGAAGTTGTTGATTTCCTAAATTTAAGTCATTTGAAAAATGAATTAGCTGGGAATTTATCTGGAGGTCAAAAAAAATTATTAGAATTAGGCCGAACAATGATGGTTGATGCCAAATTAGTCTTGTTAGATGAGGTAGGGGCAGGAGTTAATAGAACTTTGCTAAAAGATCTTGGATCAGCCATAGAAAAACTAAATAAAGAAAAAGGTTATACTTTTTGCATGATTGAGCATGATATGGATTTCATAGGAAGATTATGTGATCCAGTTATTGTTATGGCAGAAGGATCAGTACTTTTTGAAGGTTCGGTTGAGGATGCAAAAAAGAATGAAAAAGTTATTGAAAGTTATTTGGGCAGAGGTTCAAAATTAAAGAACAATTAATAATGGCATTTTTTGAAGGTAATAATATGACAGGTGGATATGGAGGTGGTCCAGATATAATCAATTCATGTTCAGTGAATGTTGAAAGAGGAGAAATAGTCTCAATTCTTGGACCTAATGGTGCTGGAAAGTCTACAGCAATGAAAGCAATGTTGGGTTTAATAAATTTAAAATCAGGATCAGTAATTATTAATGGAAAAGATATTTCAAATCTTTCACCTCAAGATAGAGTAAAAGAGGGAATTTCATTTGTACCACAGACAAAGAATGTATTTGCAGGTATGACGGTTGAAGAAAATTTAGAAATGGGAGCCTTTTTAATTAATAATGAATATAAGTCAGTAATAGATGAAATTTATGAATTATTTCCTATTCTAAGAGAAAAGAGAGGTCAACTAGTTGGTGAACTGTCAGGGGGACAAAGACAACAAGTAGCACTTGGAAGAGCTTTAATGATAAAACCATCCGTTCTCATGTTAGATGAACCTACAGCTGGTGTCTCACCCATAGTGATGGATGAGTTATTTGATCATATCGTAAAAGTAAAAAGAACTAATGTAGCAATTTTAATGGTTGAACAAAATGCTAAACAAGCATTAAGTATTTCTGATAGAGGCTATGTTTTGGTAACGGGTGAGAACCGGCATTCTGGTACTGGAAAAGAATTATTAGAAGATCCAAGAGTAAGAAGCTCTTTTCTAGGTGGTTAATATGGACTTTGTAAACGCAATTATACTTTTATTAAACTACATTTTCGTTCCAGCTTTAGCATATGGATCCCAATTAGCACTTGGTGCAATTTTTGTAACTTTAATTTATGGAATTTTAAGATTTGCGAACTTTGCTACAGGAGACATGATGTCTTTTGGAACAATGTTTGTAATCCTATTCACTTGGTATTTTCAGTCTCTTGGAATTAGTCTTGGAGTTTTTCCCACAGCTCTTTTAGCAATTCCTTTTGCTATTATTTTTATGGTTGGTTACATGTTAATAATAGATAAATTTGTCTTTAAATATTACCGAACAAAAAAGAGTCCCCCTGTACAATTAGCGATGGTGAGCATTGGAGTAATGTTTGTTACTCAAGCAGTGGTTCGTATAATTATTGGTCCCTCTGATAGAAGATTTTTTGATGGAGAGAAATTTTTGATTAAAGCAGGTGAATTTAAAGAAATGACAGGATTAAATGAAGGTCTTGCGATAAAATCTACTCAAGTTATTACAATTATTGTTACATTGATTTTAGTTTCAACTTTGTTTTGGTTTTTGAATAAAACTAAGACAGGAAAAAGTATGAGAGCGTATTCTGATAACGAAGATTTAGCATTGTTATCAGGTATCGATCCAAAAAAAATTGTTATGACAACTTGGATCATAGCAGGGATCCTTGCTACAATTAGTGGTGCTTTATATGGTTTGGATAAAAGTTTCAAACCATTTACCTACTTTAATAATATGCTGCCAATATTTGCAGCAGCTATAGTGGGCGGTATTGGCAATCCATTTGGAGCCTTTCTCGGAGGATATGTGATTGCTTTTTCTGAGATATTGTTAACTTACGCTTATAGAAAATTTTTCATGTATGTTTTACCTGAAAGTATGGAGCCGGATGGCTTAATTCAATTGCTTTCTACAGATTATAAATTTGCAGTATCTTTTTCAATATTGGTCATTGTATTACTCTATCGTCCATCAGGTATATTTAAAGGGAAGGTGTTGTGAGAAAAAATTTAAACGTCATTGCTGCATACAGTATAATGATGGGGTTAATTATCCTTGTAGGTATATTTCAGTCTTGGAACATTGCTCTATCAATATTTAATCTTTGTCTTATTTCAGCAGTGATGACAATGGGTGCTAATATTCAATGGGGATATGCTGGTCTTATTAACTTTGGGATAATGGGTTTTACAGCTTTAGGTGGTTTGGCAGCTGTTTTAATTTCAGTAGATCCAGTTCAAGAAGCTTGGAGCGCAGGTGGATCTAATATTTTATTTAGTCTTTTTCTTATAATAGCGATGGTATTGGCTGTTAGATATATTTTAAAAAATTATAAGAAATCGAAAAACAGAACTTACATTGTAGCTGCTATCATAATTTTGGGAATTGTTGTCATAAGATTTATTTCAGAACCTGGAATTGAGGCAATTGAAAATGTAGAGCCAGCAAAAACTGGTTTTCTTGGTGGATTAGGTCTTCCAATTATTTTTTCTTGGGTTGTTGGAGCTTTTTTTGCAGGTGGATTGGCTTTTGTAATTGGAAAAGTAGCCTTAGGATTAAGAGCTGATTATCTAGCTATAGCAACTTTACTAATATCAGAAATTGTTATTGCAATTATAAAACATGAGGATTGGTTAACAAGAGGTGTTAAAAATGTAATTGGATTAAAAAGACCTGCACCTTATGAAGTAGATTTACAACAAACAGATTGGTTTATAAATCTAGTTGAAAAATTTAACTCAAATAAATTAAGTATAATTACTGATTTAACTGAAAGACAAGCAACTTTAAATCAATTTGTTATTGAAGGATCTTCGATTTTTGTAAAACTTTGTTACTCTGGATTATTTGTAGCTGTAGTTATTATCTTATTAATCTTAACTCAAAAAGCTCTTTATTCTCCTTGGGGAAGAATGATGAGAGCTATTAGAGATAATGAGGAAGCAGCAAATGCTATGGGTAAAAATGTAGTTAAACAACATTTATTAATTTTTGTTTTAGGGTCAGCTATAGTTGGAATTGCTGGAGCAATGTTAGTCACGCAAGATGGATTATTTACCCCAGGAAGTTACAGACCTTTGAGATATACTTTTTTGATTTGGGTAATGGTTATTATTGGCGGAAGTGGAAATAATTTTGGTGCAATCCTAGGAGGTTTTGTAGTTTGGTTTTTATGGATTGAGGCTGCTCCAATTGGGCTTTACCTAATTAATTTAACTACTGCTGGATTAGATGATACTCATTTTCTAAAAGTACACTTAATTGAAAGTGTGCCATATTTTAGATTTTTAATGATGGGAGTAGGTCTTTTAATAATAATGAGATATAGACCAAAAGGTATACTTCCAGAAAAAATAGAAATAAAATAAAATTATGAAATATATTATTACAGGAGCTGCAATAGCTTGGGCTTTATATATGGCTGATAAATATTTATTTTTTTAGAAAAAAACCCCCAACAAATTTATGCTGGGGGTTTAAATTTTAAGATAAATTATCTTTGTTTTTTAGTTTTAAATTTTCCGCCTTTAATTTCTTGTTCTAAGAAAGAACCTTCAGCTTCGCCGACGCTAGTAAAGGTAACTCCAGTTGCACCTTCATAATCAACTTTCTTACCTTTAGCTAATAAATCTAAACCTTTTTTAAGTTCACCAGGATAAATTTTTGTTCCGGGGCCATTAGCTACATCCATTACATTTTTTGCGATAGATGCTCTATCAGCTGAACCGCCTGCTTGCATCGCTAAAACAATTAAAGCAGCAGCATCATATGACTCTCCTGTGTAAGGACCAGAACTATCAATTCCAGCAGCTTTTGCTACTCCTGCAAAAACCCCAGAGCCTTTTCCAGTTGATCCAGGCATTGATCCAAAAGATTTTTTCAAATCTTTTCCAAACGCATCAACAAGTGATTGCCCAATCATTCCATCAGACAAAATAAATGTATCAAAAGCGCCAGAGTCTAAAGATGCTTGAATTATTCCTTTACCACCTTGGTCAAGGTACCCAATAACAGCAACTGCATCACCTCCTGCTGAAGCCAAAGTTGCAACTTCTGAAGAGTAATCAGCCTTCCCATCTTCGTGTGCAGCAACAGTTGTTACTTTGATACCGTGTGCTTTAACTGCAGCTTCGTATACATCAGCCAGTCCTTTACCATAATCGTTATTAGTATAACTAATCGCAACACTCTTTATTTTTCTATCTTTAGTAATATCAGCTAAAATTTGACCTCCTCTAGCATCAGATGGAGCTGTTCTGAAGAAATAACCTTTATCATCTAAAGTAGTTAAGCCTGGAGATGTTGCAGATGGTGAAATCATTACAACACCATTTGGAACAGCCACATTAGATGCTATTGCACCTGTTACTCCTGAACAGTCAGCACCCATAATTGCAGCTACTCCTTGAGAAATAATTCCTTCAGCTGCAGCAGTAGCAGCAGCAGAGTCAACACATGTAGAATCTGCTCTTATCACTTCAATTTTTTTTCCACCAAGCAGTGAACCAGAGTCTGATGCTTCTTTAAAAGCAAGTTCAGCCGATGCAGCCATTGCCGGTGTTAGAGATTCAATTGGGCCAGTAAATCCTAAAATAACTCCCATTTTAATCCCGTGTCCATCCGCAGATACATTTGAAGTAAAAGTAAACACAAACATAAATGCAGCAATAAATATTTTTTTCATTATTTTCCTCATTGATTGTTAACAATTTATAAAAACCAAATTAAATCTCATTTATAAGAAGATTCAACAAGCAATTTATCCTATTTATTGGGCTATTTCTGAGCTATTAAAAATACTTTCTAAACTCTTGATTAATTGACAATATATCGAGGTCCACTAATCCTCCAATCACAAGTTGTAGCGCTACTAATAAGATAAAAACTAGACCAACATAAGCTATCCACAAGTGTTTTTGGATGTAGTTTGCAAGATATGTAGCCAAAGCTCCTGTTAGAATGACTGAAAGTACTAGTCCAAAGATCATAAAACCAAAATTTCCTTTAGCTGCACCAACTACTCCAATCACATTGTCAAAACTAATCATTATGTCTGCTAACAAAACTTTATATACACTTTGTATAAAAGATGGTTCTTTAGATTTTTTGGTAGGTGATTTTATCTTTTTAATTTCAAAGAGGTCTTTTCTTAAATCATTTACAATCCAAATTAAAAGTAAACCACCTAATATTTTTATAAAGTAGAATTTAAATAAATATGTAGCAAAAAGAGCAAATATAATTTTAAAAATTAAAGCACCAGCAACACCCCAATAAATTATTTGTTTTTTATTTTTTGGAATAAAATTTGCTGAGATTACACCAATAATTATTGCATTATCTGCTGTTAAAATTATCGTAATAAAAATAATTTGAGCTAATATAAGTAATTCTTGTAACAAAGTAGAAACATAATATTCGATATTCAAAATAATTCAATTAAAAGTAGTATAATTTTTTTATTGATAAATTATTTAATACATTATGAAATAAGATTAAAAAAAAATGGAGGACAAATGAAGTTCATGAAATATTTTATAAGCGTTTTAGTTTCATTTATTTTGTCAATTAACGTTGCTATTGCAGAAAAATGGGACATGGCTCTTGCTTATGGAGCTGGGAATTTTCATTCTGCTAACGCAGCTGAATTTGCAAAAAATGTAACTGAAAAAAGTGGTGGTAAACTAACTATTGTTACTCACCCTGGTGGTTCATTATTTAAAGGTGGAGAAATCTTTAGAGCTGTAAGAACTGGTCAAGCTCAAATAGGTGAAAGATTTATGTCTGCTTTAGGAAAAGAAGATCCATTATTAGAAGTAGACTCTCAACCATTCTTAGCAACATCTTACTCAGATGCTATGAAATTATACAAAGCATCTAAGAATGAAATTATTAAGGGATTGGATGAAAAAGGTTTAGTTTTTCTTTATGCAGTCCCATGGCCTGCACAAGGTTTGTACAGTAAAAAAGAAATTAATTCTGTTGATGATCTTAAAGGTTTAAAGTTTAGAGCTTATAATTCAGCAACAATTAGAATAGCTGAATTAACAGGAATGGCTCCAACCAAAATAGAAGCTGCAGAAATTAGCCAAGCTTTTTCAACAGGGGCTGTTGAAAGTATGATTACATCACCCACAACTGGAAAAAATTCTAAGATTTGGGAAAACGGTGTAAAATATTTTTATGATATCGCAGCTTGGTTTCCAAAGAATATGGTAATTGTAAATAAAGATGCATGGAATAAACTAGATAAGGCAACTCAAGATTTAGTTATGAGTCAAGCAGCATTAGCTGAAAGAAAAGGTTGGCAACTATCAAAACAGGGAAATGTTGGAGATAAAAAAGCACTGGCCAACGCTGGCATGACTGTAGGCAAGGTAAATGCTTCTTTACAAGCTCATTTTGAAAAAGTTGGACAGACTATGGCTAAGGAATGGTCTGATAAAGCTGGATCAAGAGGTGCAGCTGTTTTATCAGCTTATAAATAATCAAATTTAACATTAAGGCCACTTATTTTATTTAAGTGGCCTTAAATCAATATGTTTGAATCTTTAAATAGAAATCTAAATAAACTTTATAAAATTTCTGGCTATATTGCTGCAATATTTTTAATATTTGTAGCAATATTTATTCTAATAGGTATTTCATCTAGAATTTTTGGTTTTTATATTAGAGGACTTGCTGAATACTCTGGATATTGTATGGCTTCAGCATCTTTTTTTGCTTTAGCTTATACATTTGTTGAAGGTAGTCATATTAGAATAACTCTTTTTTTAGAAAAATTATCTGGATTTAAAAAAAGGATAATGGAAATTTGGTGTCTAGCTATAGCAAGTTTTTTTTCAGGATACCTAGCATTCTATTTCATAAAGATGTTAATCATTTCATACAAATTTCAAGAAAGAAGCGAAGGTGCCGATGAAATCTTAATTTGGATACCTCAAACAAGTGTAGCAATTGGTTCAACAATATTTTTTATAAGTGTTCTTCACCAGCTTATTTTAATAATTAAAAAGAATTAAATGGCAGAAGTATTTTTAACAATATTTTTTATTAGTGTTTTATTATTTTTCTTAGGTTCAGGAATATGGGTAGCTCTTAGCATGATCGGAGTATCTGCTATTGGGATGATGTTATTTACATCAAGACCAGTTGGTGATGCGATGGCAACGACAATTTGGGGTACATCGTCGTCATGGACTTTGACAGCACTTCCATTATTTGTATGGATGGGAGAGATATTATTCAGAACTAAATTATCAGAAAATTTGTTTAAAGGTTTATCACCATGGATGCAAAAATTACCAGGAGGATTAATACATGTTAATGTCGTTGGATGTGCTTTATTTGCAGCAATATCAGGCTCATCTGCAGCAACAGTTGCGACGGTTGGTAAAATGTCCATACCTGAATTAAGAAAAAGAAATTATCCTGAAAAAATTTTACTCGGTAGTTTAGCTGGTTCAGGAACACTAGGTCTATTGATACCTCCATCAATTATTCTGATTATTTATGGTGTTGCAGTTCAAGAATCCATAGCAAAATTGTTTATTGCTGGAATTATACCAGGCATAATGATTGCTTTAATATTTATGTCATATGTAATTATTTGGTCTGTAATAAATAAGAAAGAAATGCCAAAAATTTTGGAGGAATATTCATTTCTAGAAAAAGTCAAAAGATCAAGACAACTTTTACCAGTTATATTATTAATTTTAGCTGTAATAGGATCAATTTATACAGGAATAGCAACTGCTACAGAAGCAGCTTCATTGGGAGTTGTTGGTGCATTAATTTTATCTTATTTTCAAAAAAGTTTAACTTTAGAAACGTTCAAATCATCTTTGTTAGGTGCAACAAAAACTTCTTGCATGATCGCTTTCATCTTAGCTGGATCAACTTTTTTATCTTTAGCTATGGGCTTCACAGGTTTACCAAGAAATTTGGCAATATGGATTCAAAATATGGATTTATCTCCATACGTATTAATTTTTGTGTTAATGATTTTCTATATAATTTTAGGAATGTTTCTTGATGGTATATCTGCCGTAGTATTAACAATGGCAATTATAGAACCAATGATAAGACAGGCAGGATTTGATATGATTTGGTTTGGTATTTTTTTAGTCATTGTTGTTGAGATGGCACAAATCACTCCGCCTGTGGGTTTTAATTTATTTGTACTTCAAGGTATGGCAAAAAAAGATATGGGATATATTGCAAAGAGTGCATTTCCATTATTTTTACTAATGGTTCTAGCAGTTATATTAGTGGTAATTTTTCCAGAAATAGCTTTATGGATGCCTGAACAAATGGTCAAAAATATTTATTAAATATTTTAAAATGTTTAATATTTGGATTTTTCACCAGCTATTACTGCTTTAAGCTGATCATACTCTTCGCAATTGCAACCTTTTAAAACCTCAAGCCTTTCGACTGCAAGATTATGTCTATTAGTTGCTACGTAAAGTTCTCCCAAGTATTCATTTATACCTACATGATTAGGTTCAATTGCTAAACCTTGAAGGTAATACTTTTCTCCATTTTCAAAATCACCAAGCTTCCTTGTTGTAAAACCTAAATAATTTAAGGTATCTGCTTTGTTTGGAAATTTATTATTAGATTGAATTAATAATTTTTGAGCTTTCTGGTATTTTTTTTTTGCTTTATCTAATTTATCTTTTTTTTCAAATTTTTTTGCTGCTTTTATATGTGAGAGAGCCATATCATATTGTGTTCTAGTTTTAGAGGATCCACTATCGCCTGATCCTGACGAACTTGATCCGGCTGAAAAAGAGCTATTTATTAAAAGTATTATAAAGAAGAAAGAAATAATTGAGTTTTTTATCATTTTAAAAATTTTTCCATTTTATTTAATTTTGTCAATTTAAGTCCATTATTAAGCAAGTTATTTTTAATTGATCTTGCAGTAGCTAAGGAACTTATATTATCTCCATGTATGCACACAGAGTCAATTTCACAAGGTATTTGCTTTCCACTGTGACAATTAAGCGACTGATTCTTTACCATAGTCAAAACATGTTTTTTTGCAATTTCTGGGTCAGTAATTAATGCATGAGGTTTTTTTCGAGATACTAAATTTCCATCATCTTCGTAATTTCTATCAGCGAATATTTCACATGCAATTTTCATATCTAATTTTTTTGCTGCTTGTTGCATTTTTGATCCAGTAGGAACTAAATATATTAAATCTTTACTAATTGACTTAATGATTTTTGCTAAAGTTGTAGCTAACTCTATATCCTCGCATGCCATATTATTCAGTGCACCATGAGGCTTAATATGGGATACATTTTCACCATGCTTGGAAGCAATTTTTTGTAATATTTCAAATTGATCTATAATCAACTTTTCAATTTCGGAAGATGACAAATTCATTCTTTCTCTTCCAAAATTTTCTGGATCGTTAAAAGATGGATGAGCTCCAATACTTACATCATTTTTTTTTGAAATTTCTATAACTTGACTCATGGTTTCTTCATCACCAGCATGATATCCACAAGCAACATTAGCTGAATTTACAATTTTTAGTAGATCAGGATCATATTTATTTGAGTGGTGTTTTGATTTTTCACCTAAATCACAATTTATATTAATTTCCATAGTTATAATAGTTAAGTATAACATGGCATGATAAAAAATATATCAAATCTTGGTGACGCAGCTCTGTATTGTGATTTCGGAGGGGAAGTTAATAAAGAAATCAATACTGAAGTGATTAAATATTTTAAAAGTATCAAAGAGGAAAATATTCCAGGAATAAATAATTTAACTCCGTCTTACAATAAATTGATAATATCATTTGATTTAAAAAAAACTGATTATAAAAATTTAAAAAAGATAATTGAAAATTTTGATATCAATACATACGAAGATTTAAAAAGTAAAAAAGTAGAAATTCCTATTTGTTGTGACGAAAGTCTTGGATTAGATATAAAAAGATTAGAGAAAATACTTAATACAGATAGAGAAAAGATATATGAGAATTTTTTTAAAATAAATTTTTTTTGTTATATGACTGGATTTATAGCTGGTATGCCTTTCTTAGGTGATCTGGATATAAATATGAGAGTGAAGCGACTTGAAACACCTAGAGTAAAAGTTCCAAAGGGATCCGTTGGAATAACAGAGCAATTTGCGAATATCTATACTTTTGAGAGTCCTGGTGGATGGAACATTATTGGTAATACTCCTTTAAGCATTTTTGATAAAACTAAAGAGACAGATCCAAATTTGATAAATCCAGGTGATACTGTTGTTTTTAAAAATATTACTAAAGATCAATTCCAAAATTATAATGAATAAGAATTATTTTCAAATCATCAGAGGTGGAATAAACACAACATTTCAAGATCAAGGTCGAAAAAATCTTTATCATATCGGTATTCCATTTAGTGGGGCGATGGATAAAAGAAATTATTTAATAGCAAATAAACTTGTAGGAAATAATTTTGATGCTCCAATTATTGAATTTGCATATCAAGGTCCTTTATTGAAATATTTTGGAAAAAAAATAAATATCGCTATTTCAGGAGATGTGAATTTTAAAATTAATAAAAATTCAAATGAGATTAATGGTAAATGCTATCAATCAATTGTATTAGAAAATGGTGATGAATTAGATATTATTTCTACCAATAAATCTGTTTATGGATATTTAGCAATTGGCGCTCAATTAAAATTAAAATATCAATGGTCGAGTTGTTCAATCAATACTAAAGCGAATATAGGTGCTAATGATGGTAGGAAATTAGAAAAAAATCAAGAAATTGAAATTTCAAAAATTAATGAACATTTGATAAATAAAAAATTAGATTATTTAAATTCAAAGATTGAAAAAATTAGAGTAATCAAAGGAACTAATTTTGATTATTTTTCAGAGGAAGGAAAAAAAATTTTCTTTGAGAAAGAATTTACAGTTTCAAAATTATCTGATCGAATGGGAATGAGATTAGAGGGATCAAAAATAGAAAATATTGTTGATACCAATATAAAATCTGAGGGTTTAATAAAAGGCGTTATACAGGTTCCGGCTGATGGAAACCCTATAATAATGCTATCTGATCATGGCACAATTGGTGGTTATCCTAAGATAGGAGTAGTTATAAGTGCAGATTACGATAAATTGGTTCAATTAACGCCAGGTTCTAAAATAAAATTTAAAGAGGTAAATTTAACTAGTGCAGAAAATTTATTTAGACTGTATGAATTAGAAACTCAAAATTTAATTTCGCAAATCTAATGAATTTTATCAAAAATTTACCAGGACCTCTTTTGGTTTTTTTTGGAGCAGTAAGTTTAAGTTTTGGAGGCTTAATTGTTAAATCATTTGAGGGATCAACACTTTGGCAAATATTGTTCTGGAGGTCTTTTTTTTTTATAATTGTTGTAAGTATATTTCTTTTACTAAACTACAAGAGAAAAGTTTTTAATGCTCTTTATATTTCAGGTTTACCAGGAGTCATTGGTGGAATAATATTATCAATTGGTTTTGTTAGCTATGTATTTGCTATGTATGAAACAACAGTGGCTAACACTAATTTTATAATTCAAACTCAAACTTTATTTCTAGCAATATTTGGTTATATTTTTTTAAAAGAAAAAGTTTCTAAATTAACTATTTTTTGTATTTTGATTGCAATATCTGGTATTTTTTTAATGTTAGGAAGTACTATATCACCAGGACAGATGACAGGTAATCTCGTTGCATTTTTAATGCCGATTTCATTTGCAGTTTTAATCTTGATTGTAAGAAAATTTCCTGAAGTAGATATGATCCCACTTCAACTTGTAGCTGGAATTTTTGCGATGATAGTGGGTTTTTTAATGTCACCCACAATCTTAATTTCCGCTAAAGATATATTTTTTGGATTCTTAGCAGGTTTTTTTCAACTTGGTTTTGGATTTATTTTGATAACTATTGGGGCAAGATCAACACCATCTGCCTTCGTGGGAATCATAATGTTAACGGAAGCTGTTTTAGGTCCTTTATGGGCTTGGATGTTTGCTAATGAATATGTTCCTTTATCTGTTTTAATTGGAGGTTTGATTGTAATTTCAGCGGTTGTAATACAATTTTTAGACAGATTCATTAATAAAAAACAGACACTTTAGTCATTTAAGTTAATCTAATTTTATGTTAAGAATAATATATACGGGAGAGACTACTTTTGTAGCGCCGAAGGAGCAACCGCCCAGGAATCTCTCAGGCAAAATGGACCGTAACATATTAACTCTGGAAAGAGATTAAGTTCTCGCCGAAGGAGCAAAACTCTCAGGCAAATATACAGATGGGTACTAAAGAGTTAATATGGAAATAAAAAAAACATCTCTAAATAAGCTTCACCAAGACAATAAAGCTAAATTCGTCGAATTTGCTGGATATGAGATGCCCATACAATATAGCAAGGGTATTATTGAGGAGCACAAATTCACTAGATCGCACTCCGGGATATTCGATGTATCTCATATGGGTCAGTTATTTATATATGGTGATGAAAGTTTAGCAGAACAGCTTGAAAAAATCTTTCCATTAGACTTAAAAAACCTGAAACTAAATTGTTCTAAATATAGTTTTTTAATGAATGATGAAGCTGGAATTTATGATGATTTGATTATTACAAAAATTGAACAAGGTTTTTTAATTATTTTGAATGCTGCATGCAAAGAAACAGATTTTAAGATTTTATCAAATATATTAGGTACAAAATTTAAAATGAATTTAGACAATGATAGATCTTTGATAGCAATACAAGGACCTAAGTCTGTTGAAATTTTAAACTCAATTATAAATGGGGTGGATCAATTAAATTTTATGACAGGTAATTGGTTTGACTTTGATAATCAAAAATTATTTGTCACAAGATCAGGTTATACAGGGGAAGATGGATTTGAAATTTCGATTTCTAACGACAAAGTTGAAAAATTTGTAGAAAATTTATTAGAAAAAGGAGCACAACTTATAGGACTTGGGGCAAGAGATACCTTGAGATTGGAAGCAGGATTATGTTTATATGGTCATGAACTAGATATTAATAAAACACCAGTTGAAGCAAACCTAAGATGGGCAATTTCAAAATCTAGATTATCAAATGGAGGTTTTATTGGATCAAAAAAAATTATGAACCAAATACAACATGGTGCAAGCCAAATAAGAGTAGGTATTAAGCCAGAGGGTAGATTGATTGCTAGAGAAAAAACTAAAATATTTGACAATAAGGATACTCAAATTGGTGAGATAACTAGTGGAACGTTTGGGCCAAGTGTAAATGGTCCTATAGCGATGGGTTACGTTGATAAAGAGTTTTCAAAAGTTGATACTAAAATTTTACTAGAGGTAAGAGGAAAAAAACATCCAGCAAATGTTTGTGCATTACCATTTTATAAAAAAAATTATGTGAAAGGAGTAAATTAATGAGTGAAGTTAAATTTTCTAAAGAACATGAGTGGATTACTGTAGATGGAGATGTAGCAACAATAGGAATTACAAAACATGCAACTGAAATGCTTGGTGATATAGTTTTTGCAGAACTTCCTGAAAAGGGATCTAATGTTGAAAAAGATGGTACTGCAGGGGTTGTAGAGTCTACAAAAGCAGCTAGTGATGTTTATACTCCAGTGAGTGGTGAAGTGGTAGACACCAACCAGTCTATAGTGGACGATCCTGCCAAAATTAATGAGGACCCTGAAGGTAGTGCATGGTTTTTTAAATTAAAAATTAAAGATTCTTCTGAGCTAGATACTTTAATGAATAAAGATGAATATGATAAATTTGCAAAGGAGACATCAAGTTAATGTTACATAATTCACAAAAAGATTTTATTAGAAGACACATAGGTCCATCAGAAAAGGACCAAGAAAAAATGCTTAAAGATCTTAACTTTAAGTCATTAGATGAATTTATTAATAGTACCATACCAGAAAAAATTCAGTTTAAAGGTGAGTTAAATATCGGTGAACCAAATTCAGAATATGAAGCTTTAAGAAAATTAAAAGCAATTTCAAAAAAAAATCAAATTTACTCAAATTTTATAGGCATGGGTTATTATGGAACTTACACACCATATGTAATTTTAAGAAATATATTAGAAAATCCTGGATGGTATACATCATATACACCTTATCAGCCTGAAGTAGCCCAAGGTAGATTAGAGATGCTACTAAACTTTCAACAAATGATTGTTGATTTTACAGGAATGGATATTGCAAACGCGTCTTTACTTGACGAAGGAACAGCAGCTGCCGAAGCTATGGGTCTAAGTCACAGACTTAATAAAAGTGATAGCAATTTAGTTTTTGTTTCAGAGAATTGTCATCCACAAACAATTGATGTTATTCAAACTAGGGCAGAGCCAATGGGCCTTAAAGTCCTTGTTGGAAACGAGGATAAAGTTCTAGAGCAGCTAAAAGAAGATATTGTTTGCGGAGTTCTGCAATATCCAGGAACTTTAGGTGATATTAAGGACCCTGGTGAAGCAATAAGTAAAATTCATAAAAAAAATGGAAAAGCAATTTTAGTTTGTGATCTCCTTGCACTTGCAAAACTTAAAACGCCAAGAGAACTTGGAGCTGATATTGCAGTCGGTAGCTCGCAAAGGTTTGGAATTCCAATGGGTTATGGAGGACCTCATGCAGCCTTTTTTGCAACAAAAGATGAATACAAACGATCTATGCCAGGTAGAATTGTTGGGGTTTCAGTGGATAGGCATGGAAACAAAGCTTATAGATTGTCATTACAAACTAGAGAGCAACACATTAGAAGAGACAAAGCCACAAGTAATATTTGTACTGCTCAAGCCTTACTAGCGATTGTTTCAGCAGCATATGCCATTTATCACGGACCAGATGGAATTAAAAGTATTTCTGAAAGAGTATCTCAACTAGCAAAAAATTTTGCAGATAAAATAAAACAATCTGGATATGAATTATACTCAGATTATTTTTTTGATACTGTAACTATTATTACCAAAGAAAAGACTGATCAGATTTTCAAAAATGCTTTAGACCAAAAAGTTAATATTAGAAAAGTAAATTCAGAAATGCTATCTGTTTCGTTCGATGAAAGAAAAAATGTTTATAGAGTAAATCAATTACTAAAAATATTTAATGCAGCAGAATCAATTAAAAAAGAGGATCCTACTGTTAGCTTACCAAATTTACCAAAAAATTTATTAAGAACTTCAAAATATTTGGAACACCCCGTTTTTAATTTATATCATTCAGAGACAGAAATGCTTAGATATCTTAAAAAGTTAGAGGATAAGGATATAGCTCTTAACAGAACAATGATCGCTTTAGGTTCATGCACTATGAAATTAAATGCTACTGCAGAAATGATACCTATTTCGTGGAGAGAATTGGCTGAGCCCCACCCATTCGTACCTGTCGAACAGATGGAGGGATATAGAGAAATGTTCACAGATCTTAAAAATTGGTTAAGATCTATTACCGGTTTTTCTGGTGTTTCACTTCAGCCAAATGCAGGAGCTCAAGGTGAGTATGCAGGCTTAATGGTAATAAGAAAATACCATTTAGATAGAGGGGATGAAAATAGAAATATATGTTTAATTCCAAGCTCAGCACATGGAACTAATCCAGCAAGTGCACAGATGGTTGGAATGAAAGTTGTAGTTGTTGACTGTGATAAAGAGGGAAATGTTGACTTCGAAGATTTAAAGAAAAAAGCAGAATTGCATTCAGAGAATCTTGGTGCTTTAATGGTAACTTATCCTTCAACACATGGTGTATTTGAAGAAAAAATTAAAGATATATGTGAAGTAATTCATGAACATGGTGGTCAAGTTTATATGGATGGAGCAAACTTAAACGCACTTGTTGGAGTTGCAAAACCAGGAAATTTTGGTCCTGATGTTTGTCATATAAATTTGCATAAAACATTTTGTATTCCGCATGGTGGAGGAGGACCTGGAATGGGACCTATCGCATGTAAAAGACATTTACAAGTTTATCTGCCTAATCATCCAGTCGTAAAAGATTGTGGACCTGCAAGTGGAATAGGTGCCGTTTCAGCAGCTCCTTGGGGAAGCTCAAGTATTTTATCAATTTCTTGGATGTATATTAAGATGATGGGTTCAGAGGGTGTAAAACTTGCAACACAAATTGCAATCCTAAATGCAAATTATATTGCTCATAGACTTAAAGATCATTATCCAATTCTTTATAAAGGCTCAAATGGAAATGTAGCACATGAATGTATTATTGATATTAGATCAATTAAAAGCGAAACAGGGATTACAGAAGAAGATATAGCTAAAAGATTAATAGATTATGGATTTCATGCACCAACAATGTCATGGCCAGTTGCTGGTACAATGATGATTGAACCAACAGAGAGTGAGAGTTTATCTGAACTGGATAGATTTTGTGACACTTTGATTAGCATTAAAGCGGAAATAGATATGATCAAGTCAGGTAAGTTTGATAAAGTTGATAACCCTATTAAAAATGCACCGCATACTGATATGGAGTTAGCTTCAGATGAATGGAGTCATAAATATTCAAGAGAGCAAGCTGCATACCCAGCAAAATTCTTAAAAGCAAATAAATTTTGGCCTCCAGTTGCAAGAGTAGACAATGTATATGGAGATAAAAATATTTTTTGCACTTGTCCAAGTATGGATGAGTTTAAAGAAGATGCAGCTTAATAATTAATGAAAATTGCAGTTGTTGGGTCAGGTATTTCTGGACTAAGTGCTGCTTATTATTTATCTAAAAAACATCATGTAGATCTTTTTGAAAGAGAGGATCATTTTGGTGGACATTCTCATACTATAGATTTGTTTTTTGATGAAAAAAAAGTTTCTGTTGATATTGGTTTTATTGTTTTTAATTTTCAAACTTATCCAAATTTAATTAAATTTTTTAAGGAAAATGATATTCAAATTGAAAAAAGCAATATGTCTTTTTCAGTTTCAGTAGATAATACAAATTTTGAATATTGTGGAAAAGGAATAAGCGGAATTTTCTCTAGTAAATCAAATTTATTTAATATTAAGTTTTTAAAAATGTTTTTCGATATAATAAAATTTTATAAAAAAAGTGATAAAGTCAGTACATTAAATGAAAAAATCACTTTAGGTGAATATTTAAAAATTAATAAATTATCCAAAACGTTTATCGATTATCATATAATACCAATGGTATCTGCAATTTGGTCTATGCCTCCTTATGAGGCAAGCAAGATGCCAATAAATTTCTTTTTAAAATTTTTTCAAAATCACGGTTTGTTTAAATTAAAAAACAGACCACAATGGTACACAGTAACTAATAGAAGTAGAACCTATGTTAATAAAATAATTTCACAAATAAGTGGAGAACATTATAAAAATTATAAAGTCACAAAAATAAAAAGAAAAACATCAGGACTAGATTTATATTATGGTGGAGAAAGTGAATTTTTTGATTACGATAAGGTTATTTTGGCAACACATGCAGATGAAGCTCTAAAATTAATCGAAAATCCTACTGACGATGAGAAAAATGTTCTTTCAAATTTTAATTATAAAGAAAATATAGCTTATATTCATACAGATATACGAGCCATGCCAAAAAATAAAAAAGCCTGGTCTTCTTGGAACTCTTCAATAGATGATAATAATTTAGAGAAAAATTCAATTACGTATTGGTTAAATTTATTACAAAACCTTAAGTGTGATAAAAATATTTTCTTAACATTAAATCCTTACTTTAAGATTGATGAAGATAAAATATTGAGAAAAGTAAAGTTTACACACCCATATTATGATCAAAAAGCATTAGATGCTCAATCTGAGCTTGTTAAAATACAAAATAAAAAAGATTTACTTTTTTGTGGAAGTTATTTTGGTTACGGATTTCATGAAGATGGAATAAAATCATCTATTGAAATGCTACAAAACCTAGATGACTAATTCTTGTATATATAATGGAAGTGTAATCCATAAAAGATTTAAGCCAAAAGAGCATTTCTTTAAGTATAAAGTATTCTCTTTATTTATTGATCTTTCAGAGCTCGAAGAGCTTAACAAAAACTTAAAATTTTTTTCGTTTAATAAATTTAATTTAATTAGTTTCCATGAGAAAGACCACGGTGAACGAGACGGCTCATCTCTTCTAGATTGGGTAAAGTTGAATTTAAGAAATAACAACATAAGCACTGAAAATATTAAAATTAAACTTTTATGCTATCCTAGAATATTAGGTTATGTTTTTAATCCTCTGAGTATTTTTTTTATATATAACAGAAATGAAAATTTGATTTCTATTTTGTATGAGGTTAAAAATACATTTGGTGAACAACACACTTATATATTTAAAGTAGAAAGTGAAAATAAGTTAATTCAAAATAATTGCTCAAAAAAATTTCATGTTTCACCGTTTATTGAAATGAATTGTAATTATTTTTTTAGGATATTAAAACCAGGAGAGAATTTGTCAGTTAAAATAGATCAGTACGATCAAGAAGGAAAAATTCTTTTTGCATCCCAAGATGGCAAAAGATCTGATTTGACAAGTAAAAATTTAATGAATTCGTACCTAAAACACCCCTTAATGACATTTAAAATAATTTCTGCGATACATTTTGAAGCGTTTAAATTGTGGATTAAAGGAATTAAGTTTGTGAAAAAAAAGTTAAAAATTAAAAATAATATAACAGTAGAGAATTAATGTTTTTAGATAAAACAGCAGATAAAATAGTTTTTAAATTTCTTAATAATATCAATTATGGGTATCTTGAATTAATAACTTTTGACGGGAAAATTTTAAAATTTGGAAATTCAGATGAAAAATTGAGAGCAAACATTGAAATTAAGAAACCAAATTTTTGTTTCAATCTTATTAGAGGTGGCAGTATAGGTTTTGCTGAAAGTTATATGAGAGGTGAATTTGAAACTGATAATCTATCAAATCTAATTGAATTAACTGCTAGAAATATTCAAGTAATATATAAATTCTCAGGACTTCTTGATTTTCCAATAATTAATTTTGTTAAAAACAAAATAATCAAAAATACAAAAAATCGAAGCAAAGAAAATATTGCTAAACATTATGATTTAGGTAATGATTTTTTTTCACTTTGGTTAGATGACACATTAACTTATTCTAGTGCTATATTTGACGATAAATCAAAAAATCTCTCTGAGGCTCAAAATAATAAATATCAAAAATTAATAGATCTTATCAAACCAAATAATGGTGACAAAGTTTTAGAGATTGGATGTGGTTGGGGTGGCTTTGCGGAATATTTAGGTAAAAAATATGATGTTAAACTTGATTGTATAACAATATCAAAAAAACAATTTGAATACACAAAAGAGCGAATTTTTAAATGTGGTTTAAATGAAAAAGTTAATATCGAAATAAAAGATTATAGGGATCTTAAAGGCAAATATAATTCAGTAGCCTCAATAGAGATGATCGAAGCTGTCGGTCAAAATTATTTAGAAGGATATTTCAAAACCATAAAAAATAATTTATCCAATGGTGGAAAAGCTGCTATTCAAGCAATTACAATAGATGACAGTCTATTTGATAGATATAAAAATAAGCAAGATTTCATTCAAAAATACATTTTTCCAGGAGGTTTTTTACCAAATAAAAATAGTATTAATCGTTATGTTTCTGACAATGGATTAACTATTAATTCTTACGTTTCTTACGCAGATCATTATGCAAATACTTTAGCAATATGGAGGAATGAGTTTTTAAAAAAATGGGATCAAATTAAAAATCAAGGTTTTGACTTAACATTCAAGAGAATGTGGGAATTTTATTTGTCTTATTGCGAGGCTGGCTTTAAGTCAAAGAATATAGATTTAATTCAATTTTCAATGCAAAATAAATAAGAAATTAAGGAGATATTAATGAGTTATTTTAAATCAACTAAGTCAATTTTATTGATAATTTTGTTATTCTTAATTACAAGTTGCTCAAATAATAGCGCCATGAAACCTGAAGATTTTAAAGATAAAAAACCAAGATTAGTAATTGAAGAGTATTTATCAGGAAATGTGAAAGCTTGGGGAGTTTTACAAAATAGATCTGGCAAAGTTACCAGACAATTTTCCGCTGATTTAGATGGAACCTGGGATGGCAAACAATTAATTCTCAAAGAAAAATTTAATTGGGATGATGGTGAAATTCAAGACAGAGAATGGACGATCACAAAAATAGATGAGAATAATTACGAAGGCACCGCAGGAGATGTTGTGGGAAAAGCTAAAGGATATTCATACGGATCAGCATTCAAATTTGAATATGTTCTTTTAGTGCCTGTAAAAGGAAAAGAAATGAAAATCACCTTTGACGACTGGATATTCAAGCAAGATGATCGTGTCGCGATAAACAGAGCAACTATGACAAAGTTTGGTATCAAAGTCGCCGAACTTACTGTGGTGTTTGTTAAAGATTAATTTTTTTTTTGATATTTTGTCATTTTACCAACTAAACCAAAATATATTTTACTTGGCAAGAAGCTGAGAATTTTAAGTATAAGTGTTAATGATTTTGGAAAATGAATTTCAAATACATTCTTGTTAATTAATCCATCATAAATTTTTTCAGCTGCATATTCTGTAGTTTTTAAAAATGGCATTTTAAAATCATTTTTATCAGTCATTGGTGTTTTTATAAATCCAGGTGATACTAAGCAGACACGTACATTTGATCTTTTAAAATCGAAATATAAACTTTCTGCTAAATTATTTAAAGCAGATTTTGAAGGTCCATAACCGGTAGAATTTGGTAATCCTCTGTATCCAGCTATAGATGATACAATAGTAATAATACCTTCTTTTTTATTTTTGAAATATTCTTCTACAGCTTTAATACTATTTAATGTTCCAAAAAAATTTACCTTAAATACATCTTCAATTTGTTCAACATCAATATCCTTTTCTTTTTTTGGATTCCATGTTCCTGTTGAAAAAAAACAAATATCAATATTTTGAAATCTATTCTTAATTTGCTCAAAAACCTCTCTGCATTTTGACTTATCTGTTACATCTAAAGGAAATCCATGAATGTTATCATTATTATCAGAAATTTCCTTAAGTAGATTTTCACGTCTTGCTGAAATTGCCACATTCCAACCCTCGTTAGCAAATTTTATAGCCAAAGCTTTACCTATTCCAGTGCTTCCACCAGTTATCCAAATAGTTTTTTTATTCATTATATAAAGATGTATATTATTTATATGTTAAAAAATAAATTTTTATCATTTATACTTTTTTTTGTAATTACTTTTTCTGCGTCATTTATTGGGGGTTTAGTATCAATTAACCTTAAAGAACCCTGGTATTCAGAACTTATTAAATCAAATTATAACCCACCAGATTGGATTTTTGCACCTGTATGGACAACTTTGTATTTAATGATGACATTAGCTATTTGGTTTTTTTGGCATACAAAAAATAGAGATATAAATACAATTTATATTTATTTTATTCATATAATCTTTAATACAACTTGGAGTATTGTTTTTTTTGGCTTACATCAAATTTTTTTAGCATTGGTTGTATTAATAATTTTAATCATATTAATTATTGTTCTTATTATAAGGTTTAAACGTGTCAATTTTGTAAGTTATTATTTAATGATTCCCTATTTACTTTGGTGTTGCTATGCACTATTTCTGAATTTTAACCTATTAATGCTAAATTAAATGGATGATGTTGTAATAGTTGGTGGAGGTATAATTGGCGCTGCAACAGCTTATTTTTTATCTAAAGAAGGTAGAAAAGTAAAAGTAATTGAAAGAGACCCAACTTATAAAAATGCATCATTTCCACTTTCACTTGGAGGTTTTAGAAGACAGTTTTTTCAAACAGAAAATATTTTGTTAGGTAAATTTGCCAGAGAGTTTATTTTTCAAATTCCTGAATTACTTAAAACTGAAAAAAACCCTAATCCAACTGCTAGTATGGTAACAAATGGTTACCTTTTAATGTTTGGACCTGAACATGCTGAAGAACAGTATAAGGCTTTAGAAAATCATAAAGCTTGTGACGCCGGAACAAAAAATATCAAAGGCTCAGAATTAACAAAATATTTTCCATATATTAATAATGAGGGAATTGAAACTGCAACATTTACAGACAATCAAAGTGAAGGTTGGATAGATCCTTTTATGTTTCATAGCGCTTTAAAAAGTAAAGCAACAGAACTTGGTGCTGAGTTTATCAAAGGTGATGTAAAATCACTTTCTGAAATAAAAGCTAAAACTATTATTTCTGCAGCTGGATGTTGGACAAAAGAATTATTGGAGGATATTCCGGTAGAACCCCAAAAGCATACGGTATTTAGAGTAAAGTGTCCCAAGCATATTCCTGAAATGCCATTAACAGGAGATTTAACCACTGGAGTTTATTGGAGACCTGAGGGAAAAGAATATTTAGCAGGATCTCCAAAATCAGTCTTTGATGCTAAAGATCTCGAACCTGCATGGGATGATTTTGAAGAACTTGTTTGGCCTGCATTAGCAAAAAGAATACCTGCAATGGAGGAACTTAAATTGACTGGAGGATGGGCTGGTTATTATGATTGTAATAGATTAGATAATAATGCTGTTGTTGGTAAACATCCTAAATTTGATAATGTTTATTTAGCTACTGGGTTTACAGGTAGAGGATTAATGCAAGCTCCAGGAATAGGAAGAGCACTTACAGAATTAATTACTACTGGGGCATACCAATCAATTGATATATCAAATATGTCAGTTGAAAGGGTTTTAGGAAAAGAAGCTAGAACAGAACCTTACGTTTTATAATTAAGTTCCACAAAAAGTTTGATATTTTTCATCTGATATAGAAGGGTATTGATAATCTTCTTTTTCTTCTTGTTTATCGTAGGGTTTTTCTAAAACTTCTAAAATTTTATTGAATGGTTTCAAATCATTCTGCTCCGCAGCCTCTAAAGCTTCTTCAACTTTATGGTTTCTTGGAATAAATAATGGATTATTATTTCTCATTAATTCAATAGATTTCTCTAAAGTACCATTATTTTTTAATAATCTATCTTCCCATCTTTTTTTCCAGTTTATAAAATCTTTATCATTATATAATTCAACTTTTTTTAGATCGATATTCATCAAATGACAAAATGTATTTGTATAATCTGCCTTTTTCTCATGCATCCAAGTTAAAAGATCTAAAATTAAAAATTTATCTTTATCATCTAAACCAAATAATCCCAATTTATCTCTCATCATGTTCATCCATTTTTCTTCATATATTTTTTCAAAAGAATTAATTGATTCAGTGGCAATTTTAATAGCTTTTTCTTGATCTTTATTAATTAAAGGAATTAAACATTCAGCAAATCTGGCTAAATTCCATTTTGTAATGACAGGTTGATTGCAATAAGCATATCTGCCTGTTTGATCAATTGAACTAAATACAGTTTTTGGATCATAAGTATCCATAAATGCACAAGGTCCGTAATCAATGGTTTCTCCTGAGATAGCCATATTGTCAGTATTCATTACACCATGTATGAAACCAACTCTCATCCAGTTCACTACTAAATTACATTGCCTTTCTATTAAAAGGTTGATTAAGTCTAAAGGTTTATTATTTGAGTCCTTAATTTCTGGGTAATGTCTATCAATCGTATAATCTAACAAAGTCATTAATTCATCCTCTTTTTGTCTTGCTGCTATATACTGAAATGTACCAACTCTAATATGGCTAGATGCAATTCGAGTAAGTATAGCTCCTTGCAAAAGTTTTTCTCTTTGAATATTTTCTCCAGTTTTTGCTACAGCTAAGCTTCGTGTTGAAGGTATTCTTAACGCATGCATGGCTTCACTAATTATGTATTCTCTTAACATTGGACCTAAGGCAGCACGTCCATCACCATTCCTAGAAAATGCAGTTTTTCCTGAGCCTTTAAATTGAATATCATATTTTTTATTTGATCTAGTTGTATGTTCTCCAATTAATACTGCTCTACCATCTCCAAGCATTGTAAAATGGCCAAACTGATGTCCAGCATAGGCTTGTGCAATAGAATTACTTCCAGGTGGTAATAAATTTCCTGAAAAAATTTTTGAAAGTTCCTCTTTATTAATTTTAGAAAAATCTAGATCTAATTCAGAGGCTAAAGTTTTATTAAGTATTACTAAATCAGGATTTGTTACAGGAACAGGTTTTATATTTTCTTTAAAAGTTTCAGATAGTTTTGAATAGGTATTGTTAAAATACCATCCTATGGTCATTTTAATTAGCTTACTTCAGCTTGATTTTCTTTTGGTTGTATTTCAGTTTTAAATTGGTTCGAAATTTTTTGAACTTGTACAGAGGAAACTTTGTATTCAGCACACATTGTTTCTTCATCTTTTCCATGTCCAGTCACCATGTTAACCATGTGTTCAGGGAAATGAAATGTTGTGAAAACTATACCTTCTTTTACTTTATCAGTAACTTCTACTTTTAACGCAACTTCACCTCTACCTGAATATAATCTTCCAATATCACCTGTATTTAAGTCTCTATTTGCTGCATCTTTAGGATGAATTAAAAGTACATCTTCATCAACAATATTAATATTATTTGTTCTTCTAGTCATGGTGGCAGCATTATAGTGTTGTAAAACTCTACTTGTTGTTAATATTAGAGGATATTCTTTATGATTAGCCTCAATTTCAGATGATTCTTTCCAATCAAAGTTTTTTAATCTACCTTTTCCTAGTTTGAATTCTTCGGTGTGTAATATTTTAGTATCTGTTCCATCTTCTTTTACAGGCCACTGCAAGCCCATTTTTCCTAATCTTTCTCTAGTAATTCCTTTAAAGAATGGAACGATATCAGCAATTTCTGCTAATACTTGATCTGCATCATAAGTAGGTTGATCAAATCCAAGTTTCTGCATCATATCCGTTACTATAACTCCATCTGGCTTTGTTCCAGGGAGAGGAGGAACTGCTCGGTTTACTCTTTGCACTCTTCTTTCAGTATTAGTGAAAGTTCCATCTTTTTCTAAAAAAGTAGTTCCAGGTAGAACTACAGTAGCTAATTTTGCTGTTTCACTCATAAATATTTCTTGAACTACTAAGAGCTCTAAAGAGTTCATAGCTTCAACTACATGAGCACTATTAGGATCTGTTTGAACTATATCCTCACCAATAATCCACAATCCTTTCAGATCTTTATTAATTGCTGCCTCAAACATTTGAGGGATTTTTAAACCAGGTTTTGTTGGATGTGTTACACCATATTTTTCAGTATAAAATTTTTGATTTTTTTCATCCGAAACTTCAAAGTATCCTGCACCTTGATGAGGCTGACACCCCATGTCTGCTGCACCCTGAACATTATTTTGTCCTCTAAGAGGATTTACTCCTACACCTTTTCTTCCAATGTTTCCTGTAATCATCGCAAGGTCAGCAATTAACATAACTGTTTTTGAACCTTGTTCATGCTCTGTAACTCCTAGACCGTGAAACTCCATTGAATTTTTTGCAGTTGCATATGCAATAGCAGCTTCTTTAACAAGTTGTTTGTCTACTCCAGCAACTTTTGCTAATTGGTCAACATCTTGTCTTTCAATTTCTTTAAGAAAATTATCAAACCCTTCTGTTCTATCTCTTACAAAATCAGTATTATACAATTTTGATTTAATTATAAAATGTAACATCATATTAAGTACAGCCACATTAGTTCCAGGTCTTAATTTGATGTGATAGTCAGCAAGTTTTGCTAGGTCAGTCGTAACAGGATCTAAAACTATAAGTTTTTTTCCTTTCATTACTTGTTGTTTAATTTTTGCACCAGTAACTGGGTGCGCATTAGTAGGATTTGCACCTATAACCAAAAATAGATCTGCATGATAAATATCTTCAGTTGAGTTAGTTGCAGCACCTGTGCCAAATGTTTGTTGCATTCCCCATGCAGTAGGGGAGTGACAAATTCTTGCGCAACAGTCAACGCTGTTAGTACCCACAGCTGCTCTTATCATTTTTTGAAAAATATAATTTTCTTCATTAGTACATCTTGCAGAAGAAATACCAGCAAAAGCATCAGGTCCATGATCCTTTGTAATTCTTTGCATCTCTTTTTTTATAAAATCATATGCTTCATCCCAAGTTGCTTCCTCAAATTTTTCATTTCGCTTGATTAATGGAGTTTTAAGTCTGTCAGGATGATCATAAAAACCAAATGCATATCTTCCTTTAATACATGTATGTCCAGCATTAACTTCTGTTTGTTTTGGAGTATCAATTGCCACAACTTTATCATTTTTAATTGATGCTTCTAAATTACAACCAACGCCACAATAAGAGCATGTAGTTCTTACCTTTTTGTCTACAGCTGCTGATTTTGATTGAAATACATCAGAAATTGCATCAGTTGGACATGTATGAGCACATGCACCGCATGAAACACAAGATGAGTCTCCAAACATCATGTCATTATCAGTTGTAATTCTAGACTCAAATCCTCTTCCTGACATTGTAAGAACAAATGAACCTTGAATTTCATCACATGCTCTTACACATCTTCCACAATTAATACAGTTATCTAAATTCATTCTCATATAATCATGAGATGTATCCTTTGGAATACCTTTGTGTTGTTTTGGACTATTATATCTATGGTCTGAAATTCCTAAATCATTTGCTACAGTTTGAAGTTCACAATTATTATTTACCTCACATGTATTACACTCCATTGGGTGGTCAGTTAACACTAGTTCTACAATGTTTTTTCTTAAATCTTGAAGGTTTTGATTCGAAGTGAAAATATGTTGATTTTCAGCCACTGGAGTATGGCATGATGCAACTATTTTTGTTGGGCCATCTTTTTCCAATGCTACTTCAACAGAACAAACTCTACATGCCCCATAAGGTGCTAAATTTGGATCATCACAAAGAGTTGGAACCTTTTTTTCTCCAACATAACTTTTAACAAATTTTAAAATAGATGTATGATTTGCACCTATTTCATAAGGCTTGCCATCTATATATGCAATTTTTCTTTTTTCAGAACTCATTAATTATCTTTTACCATATCACTTTTAATTTCATCACCAAAATACTTTAAGATGTTCATAATGGGAGTAGGTATTGCCCCACAAAGAGCACATAAACAGCCTTTTTGCATGGTTACTAATAATTCATTTAATAATTTAAGCGGAATTTTAGCTGTCTTTTTCTTAAGTTGATCAAACATTTCCTTACCTCTGTAAGAACCCAATCTTCCAGGAAAACATTTTCCACATGACTCTTCAGCAGAGAATTCAAATAAATGATGAATATAATCTGTCATCGGAAAATCTTTGGGAATACTTACAACGCTTGCATGACCTAACATAAAACCCTTAGAGCTAAATTCTTGAAAATCTAAATTTAGATTATCAATTTCATTTATTGGAACTACACCACCTAAAGGTCCACCAATTTGAAACGCTTTAACTGGTTCTTTATAACCACCTCCTATTTCATTAAATATTTTTTTCATTGGCGTTCCCATATCAATTTCATAAACGCCTGGATTATTAAAAAAACTATCTAAACAAACTAATTTTGTTCCAGCAGATTTTTTATTTCCAATTGAAGAAAATTTTTCTGCACCATTAATTAAAATACCAGTTGCCGCTGCTAAAGTTTCAACATTGTTAACTACAGTTGGTTTTTTATAAAGTCCCTCTGTAACTGGGAAAGGAGGTCGAACATCTACTTCAGCACGTCTTCCTTCAATAGATGCAATTAAAGCAGTTTCTTCTCCACAAATGTAAGCTCCTTGACCAATACAAATTCCAAGGTCAAAAGAAAAGTCAGTGCCTAAAATATTATCACCTAGCAAGTTTAATTTTTTAAGTTCATTGATACATCCATTTATTGCTTCAATGGATTTTGGATATTCACCTCTAATATATAAAACTCCTTCATCACTTCCAATAACCAGACCGCATATTACCATTCCAAAAATAACTTTTAATGGCTGATCCTCTAAAAGGTATCTATCTGAAAATGCACCTGAGTCACCTTCATCAGCATTGCAAATTACATATTTTTTATCACCTTTGGCTTTACTACAAAAATCCCATTTCATTCCTGTTGGAAAACCTGCACCACCTCTTCCTGTAAGGTTTGAGTCTAATAAAGATTTAATAATTTCTTTTTTATCTGTTTTTAAAAATTTTTTTAATTGTTCTTTAAATTGATCTGTTGACGAAAGTTTATCATCCATCAAAAAGCTAGTTGTTGCATAACTTTTTGAAAAGAATTTTTCTTGTTTAATATCTTCTCCTTTTAAAATTTGATCAATTTTTTCTATATCTTTTCCAGCGTAGTTTTCACCATCATAATGGAATGCATGATTTTCATAGCAGTGACCTAAACAAAACATTTCTCCTACCTTGTCATTTCCAAGTTTCGATTTTAAGGTTTCTTTCAGTTTTTCTTGAGTTCCAGCACACATGCAAGCACTTCCATTACAAACAAAAGCTTTTTTTTCTCTGTGAGATGGTCTTAAAAACTCATAAAAACTCTCTGCTCCATGAATCGTTGAAACACCTAAATTATATTCTTTGGCAATTTCTTTGATATCTTTAGGAGAGTCATTAAGAACATTTTCTGACATCTTTTTAAAAAGGTTATCCTTTAAACCAATTCTACCAGATAAATTACTAATATTTTTTGACACTAAAATTCCCGCAATTCTAATTTATAATAACTTTTTGGTTATTTGTGTAAATGTTAAAACTATCCTCTTTTACGAAACCTATCAAGGTCATGTCAAACCTAT
>NZ_CVSF01000007.1 GCF_001179925.1 Candidatus Pelagibacter communis
TATGACAATGTTGTGTTTCACAGAGTTATTGATGGATTTATGGCACAAACAGGCGATGTTAAATTTGGAAATTCAAACTCCAATGATTTTGATTTAAGAAGAGCAGGCATGGGAGGCTCTGATTTACCTGATTTGAATCAAGAATTTAGTAGTCTTCCTCATGATAGAGGTACTTTGTCTATGGCTAGATCGTCAGATCCTAACAGTGCAAACAGTCAGTTCTTTATATGTTTTAAACCAGCTCCTTTTTTGGATAGACAATATACTGTTTTTGGAAAAGTTGTTGAGGGAATGGAATATGTCGACAAAATTAAAAGGGGTGATGAAAACAATAATGGGGCTGTATCTGATCCTGACAAGATTATTAGTTTCAAATCTTTATAATCTTTAAATGGCATTAAAAAATTTTGCCTTCAAAATATTAAATAGAGATAATTTTGCTAGAAATGGTCTAATAGAAACGCATAGAGGCAATATCCAAACTCCAACTTTTATGCCTGTAGGAACACAGGCAACTGTTAAAGCATGTACTATTGATGATATAAAAAAAACTGGTTCTGAAATAATTTTATCAAACACGTATCACTTAATGATCAGACCAGGTGTAGAACGTATACAAAATGCTGGTGGGTTACATCAATTTATGAATTGTGATTTACCAATCTTAACAGACTCTGGTGGTTTTCAAGTAATGTCTTTATCTAAGCTGAATAAAATTGATAGAGAAAAAGGTGCAATTTTTAATTCTCATGTTGATGGAAAGAAATTTTATTTAAGTCCCGAACAAAGCATTCAAATACAACTTGGCTTGAATTCAGATATTGTAATGATTATGGATGAATGTCCAAAAAATACTAATGATTTTGAAATAATTAGAAAATCCATGGAACTTTCTTTGTATTGGGCAGAAAGATCAAAAAAAGAATTTGGTAAAAATCCTCATAAAGGGTTGTTTGGCATAATTCAAGGAGGCCTATTTAAAGAATTAAGACTTAAATCTTTACATGAACTCATGAAATTAGATTTTGATGGTTATGCATTAGGAGGTTTGGCAGTTGGCGAAAGTCAAAAAGAAATGTTTCAAGTTTTAGATGATTTAAAAGAAAATTTACCTTATGAAAAACCACATTATTTAATGGGCGTAGGAACTCCTTCAGATATATTAGGGGCTGTTAAAAGAGGTATAGATATGTTTGATTGTGTTTTACCAACAAGATCAGGTCGAACTGGATTGGCATTTACATGGGATGGCAGAATAAATATTAAAAACAATAAATACCAAAATGATAATTCACCACTAGATCCAAAGTGTGACAATTTAAATTTAAATAGATATTCCAAAAATTATTTAAATCACTTGTTTAATACAAACGAAATTTTAGGTTCCATGCTCTTAACGCTTCATAATATCAATTTTTATCAAGAGTTAATGGCCGCTATAAGAAAAAATATTAACAATGGTTCATTTAACGAATTTCATGACAAATACATAGATAAGTTGTAGCAGTATCTATTAATCAAAAATTCGTGTTTGAATTATTGAAATAATTCTGTATACACAATCTCATTCTATAAAAATGTGGGCCGTTAGCTCAGTTGGTAGAGCAATTCCCTTTTAAGGAATGGGTCGTTGGTTCGAGTCCAAC
>NZ_CVSF01000008.1 GCF_001179925.1 Candidatus Pelagibacter communis
AAAGAGACAACCTGGAGAACTGAAACATCTAAGTAACCAGAGGAAAAGAAATCAATTGAGATTCCGTTAGTAGTGGCGAGCGAAAGCGGAATAGGCCAGTAGTTTTATTAAAAAAATTTGAATAGTTTGGAAAAACTAACCACAGAGGGTGATAGTCCCGTATAAGTAATGTTTAATAAAATTCTTGAGTAAAGCGGGACACGTGAAATCCTGCTCGAATATAGGGGGACCACCCTCTAAGCCTAAATACTCTTCAGTGACCGATAGTGAACTAGTACCGTGAGGGAAAGGTGAAAAGAACCCCTATTAGGGGAGTGAAATAGAACCTGAAACCGCATGCCTACAATCAGTCGAAGCTCTTTTTAGAGTGACGGCGTACCTTTTGTATAATGGGTCAGTGACTTAATTTATAAAGCAAGCTTAAGCCATCTAGGTGTAGGCGCAGCGAAAGCAAGTCTTAATAGGGCGAACAGTTTTATGAATTAGACCCGAAAACGAATGAGCTTACCATGAGCAGGTTGAAAGTAAGGTAACACTTACCGGAGGACCGAACCAGTTGACGTTGAAAAGTCTTTGGATGACTTGTGGTAAGGGGTGAAAGGCCAACCAAATTCGTAGATAGCTGGTTTTCCGCGAAAACTATTTAGGTAGTGCGATGAATAAATAGATGTTTAGAGGTAGAGCACTAAATGGGCTAGGGGGAAGAGATTCTTACCAAACCTAATAAAACTCCGAATGCTAAACATTGTTCTTCATCAGACAGACTGTGGGTGCTAAGGTCCACGGTCGAGAGGGAAAGAGCCCAGACCACCAGATAAGGTCCCCAAATTATGATTAAGTGTGAAAGGATGTGGAAATTCCTTAACAGCCGGGAGGTTGGCTTAGAAGCAGCCATCCTTTAAAGATAGCGTAACAGCTCACCGGTCTAATAGAGTTTCTGCGCCGAAGATGTAACGGGGCTAAAATCATATACCGAATCTGTGGGTTTATAGAGTTTTCGAACTTTATAAGCGGTAGCGGAACGTTCTGTAAGCCTGTGAAGGGATACCCGTGAGGGATCCTGGAGGTATCAGAAGTGCGAATGCTGACATAAGTAACGATAAAAGAAGTGAAAAACTTCTTCGCCGAAAATCCAAGGGTTTCTGCGCAAGGTTAATCCGCGCAGAGTTAGTCGGCACCTAAGACGAGGGCGAAAGCCGTAGTCGATGGAAATAAGGTTAATATTCCTTAACCAGATGGTAGTGACGAATCTTGTAAGTTGTAAGTTCTTAATGGATTGAACTTGCCGCGAAAAGGTTCCAAGAAATAGCTCCATCATTAGACCGTACCCTAAACCGACACAGGTGGATTAATAGAGTATATTTAGGCGCTTGAGAGAATGATGTTGAAGGAACTCGGCAAAATACTTCCGTAACTTCGGGATAAGGAAGACCTTCTGATAGGCAACTATTTGAAGGTGGCACAAGCCAGGGAGAAGCGACTGTTTATCAAAAACACAGGGCTCTGCTAACACGTAAGTGGATGTATAGGGTCTGACGCCTGCCCGGTGCTGGAAGGTTAATGCGGTTGGTGCAAGCTAACTTCTGAAGCCCCAGTAAACGGCGGCCGTAACTATAACGGTCCTAAGGTAGCGAAATTCCTTGTCGGGTAAGTTCCGACCTGCATGAATGGCGTAACGATTTCTCCGCTGTCTCCAACATCAACTCAGTGAAATTGAATTCTCCGTGAAGATGCGGAGTTCGCGTAGTTAGACGGAAAGACCCCGTGCACCTTTACTGCAACTTTACATTGGTGTTAGGAAAAACATATTTAGAATAGGAGGGAGACATTGAAGCAAGAGCGTCAGCTTTTGTGGAGTCACCAGTGAAATACCTCTTTTGTTTTTCTTGATATCTAACTGATTGCCGTCATCCGGCATCAAGACATTGTATGGTGGGTAGTTTGACTGGGGCGGTCGCCTCCCAAATAGTAACGGAGGCGTGCGAAGGTAGGCTCAGAACGGTCAGAAATCGTTC
>NZ_CVSF01000009.1 GCF_001179925.1 Candidatus Pelagibacter communis
AACTATTTAATAATTCCTTAATGAAAAGACCTGCTTTTGCAAAATCAATTTCATCTGAATGTAGTTTTTTTAATTCACCCATTACTTTCCCCATGTCTTTAACTGAATTTGCGCCGAGTTTAGAAATGAGTTCTGCACAAATTTTTTTAGTTTCCTCGTCTCCAAGCTGTTTTGGTAAAAATCCAGTTAAAATATTATATTCATTTTGTTCTACCTCTAAGAGATCTGTCCTATTGTTTTTTTTGTAGATATCTATCGATTCGGCTCTCTGTTTGACCATTTTTTTCAGAAGCTTTTTTATATCGTCATCATCTGTTTCTTTTTTATTTTGACCAGACCTATTTATAATATCCAGATCCTTTATTGATGACAAAATTAACCTATAAGTTGATATTTTTGTTTTATCTTTGGCTTTTAGGGCATTTTTATATTCAGTTTCGATTGTCTCTTTTAATGGCATATATTTTTAATCTACTTGAAAGATAAAAATCTTCAAAAGAAAAATTGTTTTTTTACAATTTTATAATACATCTCTGTTGCGATAATAAATCAATTATAGTATTAACCTTTAACTTATGAGTTGTAATTGATCAAAAAAGCAAAAAAAACAAACTCAAAAAAATCTCAAAATCATACAGGTGTTTTAGTTCTCGAAAATAAGAGAATTTTTAAAGGTATTGGAATTGGATACCAAGGAAAAGCAACTGGTGAGATTTGCTTTAATACCTCTCTAACAGGTTACCAAGAAATTATTTCTGATCCTTCTTATGCTGGTCAGATTATTAATTTTACATTCCCACATATTGGAAATGTTGGAACTAATAAAGA
>NZ_CVSF01000010.1 GCF_001179925.1 Candidatus Pelagibacter communis
GCTTTTTAAGCATTTCAAAGTTAACTTTGCAACTTCTTCATTTGAAATTTTTTCATTTGATTTATTTCCTGCTAAGATCATATTAGGTTTCAATATAATTCCTTTTAGATCAACTTTGTGTATAATAAGTTCTTCAAAACATTTTTTTAAAACTTCTGAGGTTTTTTCATAACATTCTTTTGCATTATGTTCACCATCCATTAAGACCTCAGGTTCAACAATTGGAACCATATTACATTCTTGAACCAGTGCCGAATATCTAGCTAATGCATGAGCATTAGAATGTATTGAAAGCTTACTAGGTAAAGTTTTACTTATATTGTAAACACCTCTCCATTTTGTGAATTTTGCCCCAAGATTATAATATTCTTTAAGTCTTTCCCTTAAACCATCTAAACCTTCAGTAATTTTTTCATTTTCTGAGCCAGCAAGAGTTTTTGCGCCTGTATCAACTTTTATACCTGGTATACTGCCCATATTTAAAATTAATTCAGGGATCTTATTATTCTTTGAAGACACTTGGTTTATTGTCTCATCATACAAAATAACTCCTCCAATACATTCAGTCATACTTGGTGCGCTGAATAGCGTTTCTCTAAACAACAATCTATTTTCAGGGGTTGATGGAACATTGACTCCATCTAACCTTTTAGTCATTGTTCCGGTGGATTCATCAGCAGCTAG
>NZ_CVSF01000011.1 GCF_001179925.1 Candidatus Pelagibacter communis
AAAGAATCTTGATCTTGCAGAAACTGTAACAACTTCAAAAAACTATGTTTGGAAAGGCTTAAAAACTTGGAGGAAAGAAACAGGGTATAAAAAAAATGCAAAAAATTCTTTTCATGTTGTTGCAATTGATTATGGAATAAAAAAAAATATTTTGAGATATTTTTCAGACTTCAAATGTAAAGTAACGGTTGTTTCTTGTAAAACTTCTGCAGAAAAAATATTAGATCTTAAGCCTCATGGGATATTTTTGTCTAATGGTCCTGGTGATCCAGCAGCAACAGGAAAATATGCAATAGAAATACTAAATAAATTGATTAAAAAAAATTTACCTATATTTGGGATTTGTTTAGGTCACCAAATTTTAGCATTAGCCTTGGGCGGAAAAACAAAAAAAATGAAATTGGGGCACAGAGGTGCAAATCATCCTGTTAAAAATTTGGTTCATGATAAAGTTGAAATCACAAGTCAAAATCATGGTTTTGTGGTAGTTGAAGAAACTTTACCAAAAAAAATTGCCTTAGAGTTTGCCCCTATAGGTTCAATCTTATATT
>NZ_CVSF01000012.1 GCF_001179925.1 Candidatus Pelagibacter communis
GGACATAATGGTGGAACAGGTGCCACCCCTCAAACAAGTGTTAAATATGTTGGAATACCATGGGAAATGGGCCTTACCGAAGCAAATCAAGTTTTAACATTAAATAATTTAAGGCACAAAGTTACACTTAGAACAGATGGAGGAATTAAAACAGGGAGAGATGTAGTTATAGCTGCAATGATGGGCGCAGAGGAGTATGGTGTAGCAACAACGGCTTTGGTAGCAATGGGATGTATAATGGTAAGACAATGTCATTCTAATACTTGTCCAGTTGGAGTTTGTACTCAAGATAAAAACCTAAGAGAGAAATTTACCGGTACCCCAGATAAAGTAGTTAATTTATTCACATTTATTGCAACAGAAGTAAGAGAAATTTTATCTGAGCTTGGGTTCAAGTCATTAAATGAAATTATAGGTAGAACTGATTTATTAATGCAAGTAAGTAAAGCGTCTCCTAATTTAGATGATTTAGATTTAAACCCACTGTTTGTACAAGCTGATCCAGGGGAAAATGAAAGATATTGCGAAACAGCAGAAATAAACAAAGTACCAGATACTTTAGATCATGAAATTTGGCCACAAATAGAAAAAAGTTTAGATAATTCGGAAAAAATCGAAAAAGAATTCTTAATTAAGAATACAAATAGAGCAGTAGGCACAAGAATTTCACATCATTTATATAAAAAATA
>NZ_CVSF01000013.1 GCF_001179925.1 Candidatus Pelagibacter communis
AGATGAATATGCTGGTGAATGGTTAAAAGAAGTGGCAAAGAAAAAAAGCTTTAAGGTAAATGTAAAAAACTCAACAGATCAAATTAGCAATGTTTCTATTCAAGGACCTAAAAGTAGAGAAATTTTAAAAAAATTAATTTTTACTCCACCTACCCAGCCATCGATAGATGAATTAGAGTGGTTTAGGTTTACAATTTGTAGAGTTGAAGAGCTTCAAGGAATTCCACTAATTGTTTCAAGAACGGGTTATACTGGCGAACTTGGTTACGAAGTTTGGTGTCATCCAAAACATGCTCCCGAGGTATGGGATAAACTTATGGAAGCTGGAAAAGATCACGGTTTAATCCCTGCAGGATTTGCTGCTTTAGATAAATTAAGAATTGAGGCAGGTTTAATTTTATTTGGAAATGAATTTGATGGTCAACAAGACCCATTTGAGGCTGGGATTGGTTTTGCAGTTCCACTTAAAACAAAAGAGGAGGATTTTATAGGAAAAGAAGTCTTAAAAGAGAGAAAGGCTAATCCACAAAAAAAACTTGTCGGTTTGGAGCTAATTGGAAAAGAACATGCCGGCCATGGTGATTGTGTTCATGTTGGAAGATCACAAGTTGGAATAGTAACAAGTGGTTGCTTATCAACAACTCTTAACAAAAATATAGCATTATGTAGAATTGATACTCAATATTCAGAACCTGGAACAGAAGTTGAAGTTGGAAAAATTGATGGTCATCAAAAAAGAATTTCAGCAAAAGTTGTAGGTTTCCCACACTTTGACCCTAAGAAGACACGAGTAAGATCTTAATGACAAAAACAACAAAAGATTTACTGGAATTTTGGGAAGATCAAATGAAACTTTCTCATACATCTAGTAATTATTTTTTTAGAAAATCTCCTTCACATTATCACATGATGCTTCTAGTTATGCATGCATATAAATATAAAGAGAATCTAACTGTTGAGGAACTAAAGACAAAATTGTTTAAAACATCTCGACCAAAGTCTGCTTTGATGATTAATGAGGCGTGTGAAAAAGGTTTTTTTTTCTTAGAAAAAACTTCGGGTGATCAAAGAAAAAAACACATTAAGCCTAGTGTATCATTTATTGAGGAGTTTAACCAATATCTGGAAACATTAAAAAATCTAAGCTTCTAAAGAATAAGTATTTAATTACTTATAAATTTTATATATATAAAAAATTATATATTTACGTCGCATGAAAAATAAAGATGTAAATATGTCATTACCGACAAAAGCAAAAGTAGTTATAATCGGTGGAGGGATCCACGGATTGAGCACTGCTTGGAAATTATCAGAAACTTATAAAAATCCTGGCGACATAGTGGTTTTAGAAAAAAAAGACACTGCTGCTGGAGCAAGTGGGATAGCTTGTGGTGTAGTAAGAAATAATTACTTCCAGCCAGCAATGAGGGAATTAATGGCTCATTCTGTTTCTGTTTGGGAAAGTGATCCAAAAGCATTTAAATATAATCCAGTTGGTTATTTACAAATATCACCTGAAGTAATGCATGAAGATGTTGCAAGTATTTATAAACAACAAAAAGCAATTGGATACGAGTCTACATTTATTGAAGGTGAGAAAGATTGTGCTAATTATATGAAAGGTATTTTCGATGATTGGCAAGCTCAAGGTATAACCTCAATTCTTCATGAAAAAAAAGGTGGTTATGCTTTTAACAAAGATTCAATAAAAGCTCTTGAAAATAAATCTACATCGAATGGTGTTCAGGTTATGAAGGGTGTAAAAGTTACAGGTTTTAAAAGAGGAAGTAATAGTAAAGCAGTAACAGGTGTAGAAACTGATAAAGGTACTATCGATTGCGAACAGGTAGTTATTGGAGCAGGACCATGGGCAAGAGATTTCTGGAACATGTTGGAATTACCTAAAACTGCAAACATCAAAGGTAAAGATGGAAAAATGCATGTTACTGATATGTGGACTTACTGGATGTTACAAGAAGGTGTAATTGGTGTTGAGCCAGATTTTTTGAAAACAAATGATGGTAAACAACCACCTGTAGTTCATGTAGACTCAACAGCACCATTGTATTCAGATAAAACAAAAAAACTAATTACAGAAAAAATATGGGGAATTTATTACAAACCAGATATAGAGGGTTTGGGGGTGCAAGGTGGAACGTCTCCTTATATTGTTAAAAAACATTTTGATGAGGTAAATGTCGATCCATATGGCATAGAGTCACCGGAATATCAAACAACAGATGCATTTAGTGAGATGTGGTGTTCAGCACTAGCACACTGTCAAAAAAGATTTGAAGGAAAATCTGATTTATATAGAAAAGGTCCATCAGGGGGACTTGGATGTATGACACCAGATTCATTTCCAATATTTGATAGATTTTTTGAAAATGTTTACATGATCGCAGATGCCAATCACGGATATAAAATGATAGGTGTTGGAGAATTGGTAGCTAAAGAAATTTTAGGGCAAGAAAGTGATTTGTTAAGACCATTTAGATTCAACCGTTACGAGAAGGGAGAACTTCACCCTACTTCGAACAGTCCGTTTCCTTGGAGTTGATTTACTAAGTAGACAGACATTTTTTTTTCAGTTACCTTTTTGTTCTTAAAATTCGTAGAGGGGGAATATGACAGATCTAGAAAAACACGTTAACCAACCTGGAAGATCAAAACTAGTTAAAAGAGTTAGAGAAAAAATTAATGAGTTAGGAATAACTTATATTTACTACCAATTTATTTCTGTAACTGGAAGAGTTGTAGGTAAAGGTATTCCAGCAGATCACTGGGAAAGAACTGCAGAAAAAGGTTTTCAATTAGTTTATGGAGCTACAGCAAATTTATTTTTAGATCGTCACAATAATTACATTGGATATGGACCAGAGGCAATGGAACTCGTGGGTATTCCTGATCCTGAAACATTCTGTCAATTACCTTGGGATAAAAGAGTTGGAAGAGTTTTTGTAACCTGTTTTAGAAATAGAGAAGAAAGAAATAACCCTGGTGGTCATTTAACTTCTGATTGCAGAGGAAATTTAAGAATCTTTATGGAAGAGTTTCAAAAAAATCACGGTCTTGAATTAAGAGTTGGAACTGAACCTGAAATGATGTGGCTTACAAAAAATCAAGATGGTACTCCAACAGGAAAAGGTTTTTCTAAACCATTTTGTTATCATATAGATCAATTTGAGTCTTTAAGACCTGTGTTCATGAAAGTAATTGAATACGCAAAAGCTATGGGTCTTGATATGATTCAAGGTGACCATGAGGATGCTCCTGGTCAATTAGAATTAAACTGGACTTATGATAATGTATTGAGAAATGCAGACAGACTATCGACATACAGACAAATTTGTGCTCAGGTGGCAAGAGAACATGGTTTGATTGCATGTTTTATGACTAAACCTTTTATGGGCGTTTCTGCAAGTGGGTGTCACACTAACATGTCTTTGTGGAAGGGTGGAAAAATTAAACTAAATAAACTTGGAAACAAAACTTTACCAGGTGTTGAAGAAGTTTTTAGTTATGTAGAAGGTGGAACTAATACTTTCATGCCAGATACAAAAGATATGCAGTTACCAGGAAAGATTGGTTTACAGTCAATTGCTGGTATTATGAAGCATTTGCCAGCATTAACAGCTTTAGGTTCATCAACTGTAAATTCATATAGAAGATTGTGGGATCAAGGTTTTTGGGCTCCTGTTTATGCTGACTGGGGTTATCAAAACAGAACTTGTGGTTTGAGAGTTTCTGCGCCAGGAAGATTTGAGTACAGATCAGTAGACTCGATGCATAATCCATATTTATTAGGTGCAGCATTATTAAAAGCTTGTGATGATGGAATAAGTAATAAAATGAAACCAGCTGCTCCAGAGTCTAGAAATATTTATGAAGCTCAAAAAGCTGGTAAAGATGTAAAAAAACTTCCTTTAAGTTTGGGTGAAGCTTTAGAAAGATTATCTGAGGATGAGGTTATTAAATCCGCAATGCCCGATGAAATGTATAAAGTTTTTCACTGGTACAAAAATGATGAATGGGAAAGATTTTTAGGTGCAACAACTCAGTGGGATCTAGATACATATCTAGATTGTTTACCATAATTAATTAAAAGAAAGAAAAATATATGTGCGGAATAGCAGGATTAATTCATAGAGGAAAATCTTCAAACGTTGGTCATGAACTACAAGGTATGTTGCAAGCACTAAAACATAGAGGAGAAGACTCTACAGGTTATGCTTTGTATGGCGATACTGATGGAAAAAACTTTATCATGAGATTTAAAGTAGGTGAAAATGTAGGTGAAGGAAGCTCATCAGTCTCAGAGGACGTGTCTGTTTATGATGAAAGAAAAAAGATTGTTGATAGTTATTTATCTGAAATGGGTGCGAAAATTGTAAAAGAAGAAAGAATACTTCCTTACTCTTTAAGATATGAAATACAATATGATAAAAAAGATTTATTAGAATTTTCACAAAAAATTGAAAGCATCCCGGGTGTTGAGATACTTTCAATGGGTAAATCTTTGGAGGTAATTAAAGATCTTGGGAATGCGAAAATGGTTTGTGACAGATATAATCTTGATAAGCTAGTAGGTACACATGCAATCGGCCATGCCAGAATGGCAACTGAGTCAGGAGTAGATATTAAGTCAGCTCACCCTTTTTGGGGATATCCTTTCAGTGACGTATCTGTAGTTCATAATGGTCAGCTAACAAACTATTGGAATAATAGAAGAGCTTTGGAAAACAAAGGGATGAGGTTTATGTCTGAATGTGATTCAGAATTGATAGCAGTTTATTTAGCAGAAAAAATGAGAGATGGAGCATCATTAGAAGAAGGAATGAAAGAGTCTTTAGCAGGTTTAGATGGTGTATTTACTTATTTTGTTGCAACAAAAGACTCTTTAGGTATGGCAAAAGATACAATGGCTGCAAAACCATTAGTTTTATATGAGTCAGATGATTTAGTAGCAATGGGTTCAGAGGAAATAGCAATTAGATCAATTTTACCACAAGAAATTGATACTTATGATCCATTCGACGGAGAAGTAAAAGTATGGCAAATTTAAAAAACATAACTAAAAAGACAAAAGCCCAAGCTATGGGTATGCATACTGAAATTTTAACGGGCAGAACTCAACAAAAGTTTTTTAATCCTGATGAAGCTGAAAACTTTTATTACTTTGGAACTTATGATGTTGATTTCAATAAAAGAACTGATCTTGATGTAAAAGATATGACTGCAGCTGAAGCTAATAAGGAAATTGATAATTTAATGAGTCAAGGATTTGGAACAATCGTAATTAAAAATCCTCAAGGTAAACACAGTTTAGGAGTTGGTATACTAAATAAATTAAATTTAATTTTTGAAGGTAGTTTGGGATATTTTGGAATAGGCTCATGTGATGGACCAATCGTAAGAATCAACGGAAGAGTTGGCTGGTCGTGTGCTGAAAATTTAATGGCTGGAAAAGTTGTTATAGAGAAAAATGCAGGATCATGTTTTGGTGCCGCAATTAGAGGTGGAGATTTAATTTGTAAAGGCAGCGTAGGAGCAAGAACTGGTATTGATATGAAGGGTGGAACTATAATTATAGGTGGAGATGCTGGTGCTTTTACAGGTTTTATGATGCAAAGAGGAAGAATAATCATTTTAGGTGATGTAGGAATTAACTTAGGTGATTCTATGTATGATGGGACAATTTTCGTAGGTGGAGAAATTGGTTCTTATGGTAGTGATGCTGTAGATGCTGATTTGACCAAAAGCGATCAAGATTGGTTAAAAAGAAAACTAAAGGTCGCTGAAATCGGTGAAAAATTTGATGTAAGCAAAATGAAAAAAATTGTAGCGGGTAAAAAATTATGGAATTACGATAATTTAGAACCCACTGAGAAAAAAGGAGCAATTTAATGGCTAAGAAAAAAAAGAAAAAAAATGGTAAATTAAAAACTAATGGTAATGTTGGTGGAAAAGCCGATGTTCATTTAAGTAGTAACGGATCAAGAAATAAAAGCTTACTTGGTCATAACGCTATTTTTACTCCAGAAGTAATTGATGACATTCATATAAAATCTCAATTAGGAAGATACAGAATGCGTGGAATGGCATTAATGAAAAAAATTCCTACTTTTGATGATTTAGTTTTCTTGCCAGGTACTCTTACTAGATTTGTAATTGAAGGTTATAGAGAAAAATGTGAGACAAAGACAGTAATTGGTCCAAGATGTGAGAATCCAATTGAGTTAGACATTCCAGTTTATATCACTGGTATGAGTTTTGGAGCATTATCATATGAAGCTAAAACTGCTCTTGCTAGAGGAGCAACAATGGCTGGTAGTGCAACATGTTCAGGTGAAGGTGGTATGATACCTGATGAAAGAAGATATTCAGAAAAATGGTTTTATCAATGTATTCAATCAAGATATGGATTTAATCCACATCATGCACAACTTGCAGATGGAATAGAAGTATTTATTGGACAAGGACAAAAAGTTGGGATGGGTGGACACTTAATGGGTCAAAAAGTTACTGATCAAGTAGCTGAGATGAGATCATTACCATCTGGTATTGACCAAAGATCTCCAGCAAGACATCCTGATTGGTTAGGTCCAGATGATTTAGCTTTAAAAGTAGAAGAGTTGAGGCAGCTAACAAAAAATAAAGTTCCAATTCAATTAAAATTAGGTGCATCTAAAGTTTATGATGATGTTCGTATGGCAGCAAAATGTGATCCGGACTCTATATATCTTGATGGTATGGAAGGATCAACAGGAGCTGGTCCACACATCGCGGCAGCTAATACAGGTATTCCAGGTATTGCTGCAATCAGAGAGGCTCGAAGAGCGTTGGATGACGTAGGTAAAACTGGAAAAGTAACTCTAATTTATGCTGGTGGTGTAAGAGATGGTGCTGATATGGCTAAAGCATTAGCTTTGGGTGCAGATGCAATTGCTATCGGAACAGGGTCCATGATTGCACTTAATTGTAATAAAGATATTCCAGAAGCAAATTTTGAAAAAGAAATGGGTGTAAAAGCTGGGGAATGTTATCATTGTCATACTGGAAGATGTCCAGTAGGTGTTGCTACACAAGATCCAAAACTTAGAGCTAGATTAAATCCTGATGATGCTGCAATAAGAGTTTATAATTATCTTCACTCAATGACTCTTGAAGCGCAACTATTGGCTAGGGCATGTGGTAAAACTAATATTCATTCTCTTGAGCCTGAAGATTTAGCGGCTTTAACTTCTGAAGCATCTGCTTTAGCAAAAGTTCCTTTGGCAGGTACTAATTATACTGTTGGGGTTGATAATTTCCATAAAATTTAAAGGTAGCTATGGTTAAAAAAAAAAATAAAAAGAAAGTTACAAAATCAGTAGCAGTGAAAGATCAACAATTAGGTAAGAAAAAAGAAACAGCTAGAGAGAAAATGATTGGTCAGTCTATTGGTTATAGATATGACGTTAATCTTCTTCCAGACTATAAAAAGATAACACCTTTTCTAAAAAAATACATTGAAGCGATGGGCTGGGATGATCTTAATTGGTTAGAGGATGTTCATATGGGTTACGAAGAAGGAAGACCAGCTGTATTTTGTAGAAATGCTAATGGTTGGGTTACTATTCCAAAATCAATAAAATTACCCAACAATCAACAAGATAGAGATATGATTGCTAGAGAGCTTTTAGTAAAATTCCAAATGTCTCCAAAACACCCTCTTGTAGATTTGAAAAAAGCTTACCTAAAATTTTAATATCACAATCTAAAGTTGATTTTATTTTAAAAACTTACTGTCAATACTAGGTTTTTAATTATTGTTTCATTTGTCACAACTTTGAAAATTTTATAGGGTTTTAAAAACTAATATGGAGAGTTAAAATGACTGATCAGTTAGGTGCTCTTACTACCATATTTACAGAATTTTACTACTGGGTAACAGTAGTACTGATGTTTTTAATTCACGTCGGTTTCTGTATGTATGAAGTTGGAGCTTCTCGATACAAACATCACCAACATACTCTTATGAAAAACACAATGCTGATACCTTTGGTAACAGTAACTTGGTTTTTATTTGGTTGGTGGATTTATTGGGCTTTCCCAACAGGACCGGGATTAGCACCATCAATAATGAACGAAAGTACAGCTCTAATTACAGATGATTCTGCTTTTAGTGCTACTTGGTATACTGCAACAAGTGAATTAATGGCTGTAAATTTAGGAGACCACATTTCAGGTGTCTTCTGGGCTGCATTCCTTTTATTCTCTTGGACAGCTGCTTCCATCGTTTCAGGAGCAATCATTGAAAGAATAACAACTTTTGCATTTGGAATTTTAGCAATTGCAATTGGATCTGTATTCTGGACAATTGATGCTGCTTGGGGATGGCACTTTGATGGCTGGATGCTTAAACTACTAGGATACCATGATGCTTATGCATCTGGAGTAATTCACGCAATTGCGGGTGGATTTGCTTTAGGTGTTCTTATGGTTTTAGGACCAAGAATTGGAAAATTTTCATCTAGCGGTGAACCAAGAAACATAGGACCAAGAAATCCTTGGTTGGTTACAATTGGATTATTTCTAATTTATACTGGTTTCTGGGGCTTCTACGCAGCATGTAATATACCAATCTTTGATCTTGGACCTGAATACGGTATGGAAGGAATAAGTTATTGGACAGCTACAAACATATACGTAACCCCTACTACACTTAGTGGTATTACTTTTAACTTCTTGATGTCATTATCAGGAGGACTATTAGCCGGTTATTGGATTGCAAAAGGTGATCCTTTCTGGACATACTCAAGTGGACTAGCAGGTATCATATGTGCTTCAGCTGGAAATGATTTATATCATCCAATTCAAGCAATGATTATTGGTATGATCGGTGTTGTGATTTCATACAAACTACATTACTGGGTTGAACGTAAGTTCAAAATAGATGATGCAGTTGGTGCAGTTGCAGTACACGGTTATGCTGGGTTTATTGGTCTAGTAATATGTGGTTTTGTTCTAAATGGTTATCCTTCATCTGGATACAGTGTAGGAGCTATGTGGGATGGAACAACTTATGCAACAATTAATCCATTAGGACAGTTCTTAGGAGCATTAATAATGTTCGTAGTTCTTGGACTAATACCAGGCTATGTCATAGCTAAAGTTCTTCATGGAATGGGTAAATTAAGAATTCCTCGTGAAGTAGAAGTAGCTGGACTAGACTACGAAATGATGGAAACTGCCAAATCTGAGGAAAAAGCAGTTGCATCTGCAACCAGGTAAAGGAGAAATATATGGCGACAGTTACAAACTGGATAGATCACCTAAACAAACCAGCAGAAGAAGTTGTTGGTGCTGTTTATCCTGGTGCTGGATCTAGTGAGGGTATACTTGTTATACTTGCTATAATTTTATGGGTTGGTTGGCATGTTTTAACTTCTAAATCTGAAAGTGAAGAACTAGATAGATTAGCAAGAAGAAGACATGGTCCAAACGATCATAAAAGTAATATTACCGATTGGTAATTAAAATTAAAATTTGGGCGCTGCATTTATGTAGCGCCCTTTTTATCTTTGTTAAATCAAATGTCAGAAGAAAATAAAAATCAAGAATTAAGGCCAAGTAAAATGAGAGGCGTTGCTTTTCCCAAAGCAAAATATGGAGTCATGCTTGCAATAGTAATAATAATAATAGTAAACTTAATCTATTACAAAGAAACAATTTTTTCGTTTTTTAAATAACTATGTTAACCTAATTCATGCCAAAAAATTTATTCAAAATAGCTAAAGAAAAAAAAATCAAATATTTCTTAATAAGTTTTGTAGATTTATTTGGAGTATTAAGATCAAAATTAGTTCCTGCACATGCAATCAAAGAGATGCAAGAGGCTGGTGCTGGATTTGCAGGTTTTGCTGCTTGGCTAGATATGTCTCCTGCGGATTCTGACATGTTTGGTATTCCAGACCCTAATAGTTTAATTCAATTACCATGGAATAAAGAAGTTGGTTGGTTGGCATCTGATCTTTGGATGAATGGCAAACCAGTTGAGGCCTCTCCAAGAATTATGCTTAAAAAGCAAATAAAAAAATTAGAAAAAAAAGGCTTAGTAATGAAATCAGGAGTTGAATGTGAATATTTTCTAATTTCGCCTGATGGAAATTCAATAGCAGACCCAAGGGATACTCAATCTAAACCTTGTTACGATCAATCAGCTTTAATGAGAAGGTATGACTTAATAAAAGAAATTTGTGATTGTATGATTGAAATGGGATGGGGTCCTTATCAAAATGATCATGAAGATGCTAACGGCCAATTTGAAATGAACTGGGATTATGACAATTGTTTAGTTACTGCTGACAGACATACATTTTTTAAATTTATGGTCAAAACTATTGCTGAAAAACATGAATTAAGAGCTACATTTATGCCCAAACCATTTGAAAATTTAACTGGAAATGGATGCCATGCACATATTTCAGTTTGGGATGGAAAAAAAAATAAATTTTTAGATAAAACAAATGAATTAGGTTTGAGTAAAATGGCTTATAATTTTCTTGGAGGAGTAATAAAACATGCATCTTCTTTATCTGCTTTTTTTAATCCAACTATAAATAGTTATCGGAGAATAAATGCTCCACCAACAAAATCTGGAGCATCATGGTCACCAAGCAGTATCTCTTATACAGGCAATAATAGAACACACATGATTAGAATTCCAGATCCAGGAAGGTTTGAATTAAGACTGATGGATGGATCAGCTAATCCTTATCTTTTACAGGCCAGTGTTATAGCGGCTGGTTTAGATGGTTTAAAAAATAAAATTAATCCTGGAAAACCATTAAATTGTAATATGTACGAGGATTATGAAAAATATCCTGATCTACCAAAACTTCCAGATGAATTGGATCAATCTCTCGAAAAATTAATAAATAATAAAGATATGAATAATGCTTTTGGTGAAGATACAATTAATAGTTATATTAAACTAAGAAAATCAGAAATTAATGAATTTAAACAAAAAGAAAGTTTCGATAAAACCAAAGCTATTACTAGGTGGGAACGAGATAATACGCTAGACTGTTAGAGCATGACAATTTTATCTAACGGCCATTTGTGGAAACACAGTGAATTTATTGAAAATAAAAATTTTTTATTTGATAAAAATAAAATTTTAAGTGTATTATCTAAGGAAGATATTGATAATGCTTATTTAAGTATTTCTAATTGGGAAAGATATTCTCCAACACCATTAATTGAATTAAATAAACTTTCAAAAGATCTAAATTTAAATAAAATTTTTTATAAAGATGAAAGCAAAAGATTTGATCTTAAATCATTTAAAGCTTTGGGAGGAGCATATGCTGTAGAAAAAGTTTCTAAAGGAAGCAAAGATATTGTTGTTGCAACTGCTACAGCAGGTAATCATGGAAGATCTGTTGCTTGGGGTGCTAGAAGACTTGGTTTAAAATGTAAAATTTTTATCAGTGAATTTGTAAGTGATGCGAGGGGAAATGCAATGGCAGCTCTCGGAGCTGATGTAATTAAAGTAAAAGGTAATTATGAAAAATCTTTAATAGAATGTATTAAACAGTCAACAGAAAATAATTGGCAAATTGTTCAGGATGTTGCTTGGAAAAATTACATGATTGTTCCCAAATATACAATGGCTGGTTACACAGTTATGATGAAAGAAATATTAGATCAAATAAATCAAAATAAAATTTCTCATATAATTTTACAAGCAGGTGTGGGAGGAATGGCGGGTGCAATGATAGCTGGCATTGCTAGATATTTGAAAAATATACCTGAAACTATAGTTGTTGAGCCTGATAGTGCAGCATGTGTAATGGAAAGTATAAAGACAGGTAAGATTGAAAAGATAGATATTAAAAGAGAGAGCTTGATGGGAGGGATGTCATGTGGAGAAGTTTCATTAGTCCCATGGGAAATTTTAAAAAATTCAGTTAAATATTGTATCAGTTTACCTGATGATGATATTGCTAAAACTATGAGATTACTTGGAAATGGAAATTTTAGTAATGAAAAAATTATAGCTGGTGAAAATTCTGCTCCTGGAGTAATCAGTTTGATTGCATGTTGTGAAGATGAAGAAATAAAAAAAAAAATTAAATTAAACAAAGAATCAAATATCTTATTAATTGGTTGTGAAGGAGATACTGATGAAGAAATGTATCAAAAATTAATAAACCAAAAATAATATTTAATGAAAAAAATAATAAAAAAAAAAGTTGAAAATTTTGATTTTTATAAAATTTTCAAACCTGAATTGACTCCAAAAAGAATGATGGAGCTAGGTGTTTTTGGAGGGGCTTATTTTGGTTTAAATGTAAAAGAGTACCCAAAATCTTGGTTTAAAAATGTCAAATTAAGCAAAACTTTCGATGTCAAACTTAATAGATTTAAAATTGTTTCAGGATTATCTAGAGAACATTGGATTGAAAAAGGGTGGATTTTTAAAGAAGATCCGTTAGGGTGGTTTCAGTGGTATTGTAGGTTTACTAATGGAAGAAGAATTCCTCACATAGATGAGATTCAAATTAAAAGATGGAAGAATTTTAGAAGACATGTTTTAGCTATTGAAAAAAATTGTGAAAAAGGTGACCTAAATTGTAGAAAAAGACAAAGACAAGCAATTTTACAATGGGCTTATGATCCTTACAGATAAATGAATTTTAATTTCCAAAAAAATGATGAATCACTTTTCTGTTTTGTCTATTAATTCTGTGTTCGAATAAATATATTCCCTGCCATGTGCCAAGAAGTAATTCGCCATCTTTAATACTTAAAGATATTTGATTATTAGTTAATGATGATTTTATGTGTGCAGGCATATCATCTTCACCTTCTGTATTATGAATATACAATTTATCATTCATAGGAGCTAAATTATTAAAATAATTTATTAAATCAGTTTGAACATTTGGGTCTGCGTTTTCTTGGACAATTAATGATGCGCTAGTATGTTGAATACTTAAATTGACTATTCCATTTTTGAAATCATTTTTTTTAATCCAATTAATTGTTTTATCTGTAAATTCATATAATTTTTGACCGTTAGTTTTAATTTCTAGATCATAAAATTCTTGTTTCATAAATTATATTCTTTTGATGTTAACTCATATAAACGACTAATTGTCCGCTTAAAAGATTTTTCTAACATTTTGGAAGACGTAAATTCACTCAAATCCTGATTTGCAGTAACAGCTAGAGGAATATCTTTATCATAAATGACATCCAATAAAGTTATAAATCTCTGTTGTTGATTTGAATTAATATCATTAAATTGTGGTATTTTTTCTATTACAATAAATTTAGAATTTTTTGCAATTTCTAAATAATCTTCAGCACCCAAATTTTTATCGCATAATTCATGAAACTCAAATCTTAAAACTCCTTCATAAAAATTATTGATCAAAAATTCTCTTCCCTTAATATTCAATATTTTAGATAATAATTTTTTATTTTTTGTTATTGTTCTAAAAAATTTGTTAATCTTAAAATTTGTTTCTTGATTTAATGGAAAAAAATATCTTTGTTTTTTATTTTCCTTATTCTTTCGATAATCATCTTCAATAGCAAGGGAATGTTCAACAGATTGATCTTCCATAATCTTTATGAATGGCTTAAATTGATCTCTTTGAAGACCGTCCTTATAAAGTTCTGATATTTTAATATTTGATGTAATAATTATTTTAATATTTTCATTAAATATTTTTTCAAATAATTTACCCAATATCATCGCATCTACAATATTTGTGACTTGAAATTCATCGAAGTAAATTAAAGAGGCTTTCGATTTAAAATCTTTAACAAATAAATTAATAATATTCTCCTCATTATTATCTTTTTTCTCATGAACAAAGTTATGAAAATTCAACATAAACTCATTAAAATGAAGTCTTTTTTTTTTTTCACCAACAAGATCAAAAAAAAAATCCAAAATCATAGTTTTTCCGACACCTACATCTCCATATAAATAGAAGCCTTTTTTTAAATTTTTATTTTGGAAAAAATTTGAAAAAAAAGATTTAAAATTTTTTTTATAAAAATTTTCTAATTTTCTTACAACAATAATTTGATTTAAGTTGATTTCTAAATTTTTGTTTTTACAGAAAACTTTAAATTTTTCTTCAAAATCCTTTGGCATCAATTCTTTTTTGTTTTAAAATCAATGCCATACTCTGATCTGGGTCCTTTTCTAAGACCGAATGGCCCTGGTATAAACAGGGTTATCGGTCTAGTTCCTTCTTTTAAATCAACTCTGTGATAGTCATTTGCAGAACGAAATCCTATATATCCTGGCTTTCTCCAGAACTTACCATTTTTTTGGGTCTCCCAATATCCTCCTCTCAAAATTATTGTCATATATGGACATAAATGGTTATGAACTCCATCCCCATGATCATCTGCCAACATCTCGTGAATTAAAATATTAAATGGAAACCATCTTGGTCTATTTCTAAATAAAACATAATATCTATTCATCCAAGGCTTTGCTAAATCAAATCTAGGATGAGATGGCCCTCGGTCTAAAACAACCTTTTTTCTACCTAGTATTTTTAAAAATTTGAGAAACATTAATCAAGTTTGATAATAGAGTTATCTTTAACAACATAAAGATTTTTATTTAAAGTAAAAGGTCTAGAAATCTTACCATTATCAATTTTTAAAATCGAGTTTGTTCTTCCAGTTTTAATATCAATAACTAATAACCTTCCATTATCAGTGGTTAAATAGATATTTTTATTACCCATAATGAAACCTACAGGTTTAATTTTATCTCTCTTTTTTTTTTTAAAATTTCTAAAAACATCGGTCACCTTAATTATATTTCCAGTTCTTTTCTCAATAACAACTAGATATCCTTCAAGTGAGACTGTGAATAAATAATTTCCAACCAAACTTGGCTTTAGATTGGAATTTACTTTGTTTTCCCAATTAAAACTTCCTGTTGCAAGGTCTATAGAAAAAAATTGATTCTTATTATTAGAGAAAAACAATGTATTACCATCTGTAATAAGGTCTGAAGTTTCTAAAGAAAAAGCTGCTTCATATATTAAGCTACTTTGAGTAGGTAATTGCCATAATAATTCTCCGCTTTTGATACTTACAGCACTAACATCTCCTATTGAATTAATAAAATATAAAAAATCATTTACAATTACCATGGAAAGTTTTTTTTGAGATCTAATTAATGAATTTTCAGTTTTAATATTCCATAATTCCTCTCCATTCTTTATTGAAAAACATCTAAGTGTATTAGAAAAATCTATTATAAAGAATTTATCTTTATAGATTTTTATTTGTGAATTAAATGGTGCCAAATTACTTTTCGACCACAATAACTCTCCATTATTTAGATCAATTGAGTAATATTTAGCTATATTATCTGCAACGATTAAGATTTTTTGGTTATTTGCAAATTGTAATATCGGTTTAAGTTTTTTTTCTGATTTCACATAAAAGTTTTTTTTCCAAATTAATTTAGATTTCTCATTAAATTGTAGTATTGATCCTTGATTATCAAAAAATATTAAATTTTTTTTATTAAAAGAAATCGTTGGTTCAAATCTATAGAAATTCTTTATTCTAGAAAATTTATATCTTGAAGACTTTTTAAGATCTCCATTGTAATTTGATCTACCATCATTATTGAAATAATTTCTGGTTACAGAATAATCGTTAATTTTGTTTGATAAATTTATAGAAATATTTGTATTAAGTTCTTTACCTAAAGCTTCTTCTTTTACGAAAATTTCTTCATAATTTAAATCATTTTCTTGTGGAATATTTTGAGACTCAGTCCAAAATTTTGAATTCTTATTCAGTGAACAACCAAAAATAAAAAAAATAAAAATAAAAGCTAGAATTTTTTTATTCACTTAAATCTCTATTTAATCTTTTTTGCGATTCTATCTTTAAATCTTGATTTGCATTTTCTAGTAGAATTATTTGATTAAAAAATTCTTTTGATTTTTGTTTTTGATTTTTAGAATAAAAATATTCTGCCATTAGATATAATGCATGTGATTTCCAAATACTCTTTGAATTGATTACAGGTTTCAATATTTCCAATAATTCATTTTCATCAGCATTATCTGCGTTATAAAGTGCTTTTTTATAAATAATCAAATTTCTTATTTCTTTTGACAACGATGTATCTTGAATAATTATATCAAATAAAACATTTATTTTTGAAATATCCTGAATTAATTTATTATCAATAATAAAATATAGAGATAAAGGTGAATATGTTGGATCATTTTTATTTATTATTTCTATTAAACTATTTTTTGTTGTCTCTTTATTGTTCTCCGAAAACTTAGATATAACTGAATTATACTGATCAGAAATTTTTAATCTTTTTTTTTCGGTATATTCTGCAAACGCAAAATAACCTAATAATACAATAATTATTGATAATAAAATCGAAATTAGTGTTTTTTTATTGTTGATAAAAAAATTTTTTATTTTTTCATTTCGTGTTTTACTATCAATAATAGCTGTTTCTTCATCCATAATTAAATCATATTTCTTAGTACATACTGTAATATTCCACCATTTTTATAGTATTCAAGTTCATTTTTAGTATCTATTCGACATAATGTTTTAACTATTTTCATTTCACCAGAAGCATATTTTATTTCTAAATTAACATCATCTGAAGGGTTTATTCCTTTTTCAATATCGAGCACACTGATTAATTCTGATCCTTTCAAATCTAAATTAATTCTATTCATATTATCTTTAAATTGTAATGGTAAGATACCCATGCCTATCAGATTAGATCTATGTATTCTTTCAAAACTTTCGGCTATGACCGCTTTAACTCCAAGTAATTTCGTCCCTTTAGCTGCCCAGTCTCTTGATGAACCTGTTCCGTATTCTTTACCACCAATTACGACTAGATCGGTACCCCTTTTTTTATACTCTACTACTGCATCAAAAACAGACATTACTTTTTCTTCAGGATATAATTTTGTGAATCCTCCCTCAGTGCCAGGAGCCATTTCATTTTTAATTCTAATATTTGCAAATGTTCCTCTCATCATAACCTCATGATTTCCTCTTCTAGAACCATAAGAGTTATAATCCTTAGGAAGAATTTGATAATTCATAAAATATTCACCAGTGGGGCTGTCTTTTTGAATATTTCCTGCTGGCGAAATATGATCAGTGGTAACCATATCTCCTAAAATTAATAATGGTCTTGCATTTTTAATCTCTTTAAAGCCCTCTGGTTCATCAGTTAAATTGTCAAAAAATGGAGGTTTTTTTACATAAGTAGAATTTTCATCCCAATTATATATGCTACTTTTTTCAGTTTTTATTTCTTGCCATTGTTTTGGACCCTCAGAAACATTTAAATATCTTTTAACAAACATATCTGCGTTAAGAGAACTTTTTAAAGTATCTTCTATCTCTTTATTTGAAGGCCAAATATCTTTTAGAAATACATCCTTGCCATTCTTGTCTTTTCCAAATGAGTCTTTAAATAAATTAAATTCCATATGACCTGCAAGAGCATAAGCTACAACAAGTGGAGGAGAGGCTAGATAATTTGCTTTAATATGGGGTGAAATTCTACCCTCAAAGTTTCTATTGCCTGACAAAACAGAAACTGCATATAAATTTTCTTTTTGAATAGCGTCGACTATATTTTCTGCTAACGGACCTGAATTACCGATACAAGTTGTGCATCCATAACCAACTAAATTAAATCCTAATTGGTCTAAGTATGTGTTTAAACCTGCTTTCTCTAAATAATCAGTTACTACTTGAGACCCTGGAGCTAAAGATGTTTTAACCCATGGTTTAACATTTAATCCTAACTCAACAGCTTTTTTTGCAAGTAATCCAGCTCCAATAAGAACATTTGGATTTGAAGTATTCGTGCAAGATGTAATTGCTGCAATTAGTATTGATCCATCTTTAATTTCATAATCTGTACCTATTACTTTAGAAATTTTATAGTCCTTTTTATCTGTAGCTTCTTTAAACACTTTTTTAAAATTACTTGATGCATCAGTTAATAGAACTTTATCTTGTGGTCTTTTAGGACCTGAAATAGTTGGAACTACAGTGGACATGTCTAAAGAGATTTTATCAGTAAATTTAATTTCGTCACTTGACCACAAACCTTGCTCTTTCGCATACTTTTCAACAATCGCAACTGTTTCTTTATCTCTTCCAGAAAATTCTAAATATTTTAAAGTTTCCTCATCTATTGGAAAGAATCCGCATGTAGCCCCATACTCAGGGGCCATATTAGCAATTGTTGCTCTGTCTGCTAAAGTTAAATTTTTTAATCCTTCACCGTAAAATTCAACGAATTTTCCAACCACTCCTTTGTCTCTAAGCATTTTTACAACTGTTAAAACTAAGTCTGTAGCAGTAGTGCCCTCCGGCATTTTTTTTGTTACTTCAAATCCAATAACTTCAGGGATTAACATCGAAATAGGCTGTCCCAACATACCTGCCTCAGCTTCGATACCACCAACACCCCATCCTAAAACTGATAGACCATTAACCATAGTTGTATGACTATCTGTCCCAACGAGAGTATCAGGAAACAAGTATTTTTCTCCTTTATACTCCTCTGACCAAACTACTTTTGATAAATACTCTAGGTTGACCTGGTGACAGATACCAGTTCCTGGAGGAACAATTCTAAAGTTGTTAAAAGCGTTTTGACCCCATTTTAAAAAAGAATATCTCTCGCCATTTCTTTTAAATTCAATATCTACATTCTTCTCAAATGAATCTTCCTTTGCTGATTGGTCGACTTGAACAGAGTGATCAATGACCAAATCAACAGCAGACAAAGGGTTAATTGTATTTGGATCTTTATTTTTCTCTTTTACAGCTTCTCTCATAGCAGCTAAATCAGCTACTGCTGGTATTCCTGTATAATCCTGAAGTAAAACTCTAGCTGGTCTATAAGCTATTTCAGTTTTTGATTGTTTTGTAGCAAGCCAGTTTTTGACTGCCTCTATCTGATTTTTATTAACAGATATATCATCTTCGTATCTAAGTAGATTTTCCAGTAAAACTTTTAATGATTTTGGTAATTTTGAAATTCCTTGTAAACCATTTAATTCAGCCTTTTTTAATGAATAATATTTATAATTTTTACCATTAACCTCTAAGTCAGATAATGATTTGTAAGAATTTTTATTTCCTGGTTTCATATTTTATATATAAAATGTAATTATGCTCAAAAGAAGAAGCACTGACATAACATAATTAAAGTATTTAATAAATTTCTCATTTGTCGCAAATTTTCTAAGATATTTGCCTACAAATGTCCAAAAGGTAATGCTTGATAGAGATACTACAAAGGCAAATAAAACAACTTGAGTCGCATAATTAAGATAATTTTCTCCATATTCAACATATGTTGAAACTATGATAATTCCAATCAAAACACCTTTTGGATTCAAAAATTGAAAAATAAAAGTATCTAAAAAAGAAATTGGATTTTCATTTTTTTTTTCGTCAGAAGGTTTTGAAAAACTAATTTTATAAGCTAGATATATTAAAAATAGACTTCCTAGATATTTCAAGATAGTTTGAATAATTGGAAATAATTTAAAAACATTAACTAATCCAATTGTCAGAGCAAATACCACTGATGTAAATCCAAAAGTAACTCCAATAATGTGTGGTATTGTTTTTTTTATTCCAAAGTTAAAACCAGAATAAGATGCAACAACATTATTTGGTCCTGGTGTATAAGCAGCAACAATCCAAAATAGTGCCATAGATAAAAATTCTGGATGCATATTTATGCTATAGGTAAACCATTTTCTGCTTTTTGTGAGGGATGTACTAATGTTACCTTTCCCTCAGGATCTATAGAACCTAAAAGTAGAAATTGGGATTTTACACCTGCAATATTTTTTTCTGGAAAATTACAAACACCAATCACTTGTTTGCCAACTAAATTTTCTTCATTATAAAAATGTGTAATTTGTGCCGAAGATGTTTTTACACCTATTTCTTTTCCAAAATCGACTTCAACGACTAAAGATGGTTTTCTGGCTTTTTCATTTTTTTTGACTGAGAGTACTGTTCCAAGTCTAATGTCTATTTTTTCAAATATGTCGTAAGTAATTTGTTCTTTCATAAATGTGATATTTATATTAATTATTACTAATGAGTACAGAAGTAAATTTAGAGAAATTATATGAAAATTCTATAAAGATTTTATCTGATTTAATTGGATTTAAAACTATTTCAGGAGAAGATAACAATGATTTAATTAATTATTGTGAAAAATATCTCAATGATTTGGGTGCAACTTCATTTAAAACATATGATGATGAAAAAAAAAGAGTAAATCTTTTTGCAACAATCAAAGCAAAAAAATCAAATGGAGTTAAACCAATAATTTTATCTGGTCATACTGATACAGTCCCTGTTTCAAAGAGTTGGAGTACAGACCCTTTCAAAGCAACAATTAAAGAAGATAAGCTTTATGGAAGAGGTTCCTGTGATATGAAGGGATTTATTGCATGTACTTTAGCGTTTGCTCCAGTTTTCTCCAAAGTTAATCTAAATAGGGATATTCATTTTTCTTTTACTTTTGATGAGGAAACTGCATGCTTGGGTGCTCCAATATTAATTGAAGAACTAAAAAAAAGAAAGATTCAAGACGGAATTTGTATTGTGGGTGAACCTACAAAAATGAAAATCATAGACGCACATAAAGGTTGTTACGAATATACTACTTATTTTGAGGGATTAGCTGGACATAGCTCAATGCCACACAAAGGTGTCAGTGCCGTTGAATTTGCATCAAAATATGCAAACAAATTAATAGAGCTTAGGGAAGAATTAAAAAAAAGAGCTCCAAAAGAATCGATTTTTGATCCTCCTTTTTCAACATTACAAGTTGGAGGTATATTTGGAGGAATAGCTCACAATGTAATAGCTGACAAATGTCGTGTTGAATGGGAGACAAGACCAGTTGTCAAAGAAGATGGCGTTTTTCTAAATCAACAAATAGATAAATATGCAAATGAAGTTTTATTACCACAAATGAAAAAAATTTTTCCTAGTTCAAAAATAACCAAGGAAATAATAGGTGAAGTTACAGGTTTCGATCGTATCGATAATTCAGAAGCATGTGAATTAGTCTCAAGTTTAACTGGTGATAATTCTAGAGAAGTTGTATCCTTTGGAACCGAAGCTGGATTATTTCAAGAAATTGGTATTAGCACAGTTGTTTGTGGCCCAGGTTCTATTGAACAAGCCCATAAAGTTGATGAATTTATAGAGCTTAGTGAATTAAAAAAATGCTTAAATTTTTTAGATGGTTTGAGGTCAATATCTATTCCAAATTAAGAGACTAAGTATTAATGTAATTCACTCAATGTAGGCATTGAGTCACCTGCTCCTAATCTTGTGGTTGATAGTCCAGCAACTCTGTTAGCTAATTCTAAACATTCTCTTATGCTTTTACCTTTAGATAATCCTAATGAAAAACTTCCATTAAATGCATCACCAGCACCAGTAGTATCAATAGCTGAGACTTTACTAGCATTAATATAAATTTCTTCTTTACCATTAGTATAAAACAATCCTTTTTCTCCTAGGGTAATTATCACATTCTTAATACCCATATTAACTAATTTTTTTGCACTTTCTTTAGCATCATCTTTATCTTTAATTTTTATACCAGTATAAAATTCTGCTTCAGTTTCATTAGGAGTAAAATAATCAATAAATTTAAAAAAATCTTTACTCAATTCACATGCTGGAGCTGGATTCAAAATATTTATTAAGTTTTTTTCCTTGGCTATTTTTAAACAATATAATGTTACATCTAAAGGCACTTCTAATTGAGTTAAAAAAATTTTTGATTGTTTAATGATCTTAATATCAATCTCTTCTTTTGTTAAACTTGTAGGAGCACCTCTCACTACAGTTATCGCATTTTTTCCAGTATTTTTATCAACATGTATTCCAGCTACACCTGTTTTATGTTTTTTTGAAATTATAATATTCTTAGTATCTATTTTATTTTTTTGAAGACTATTGATGGCTAGTTTACCATAATCATCGTCACCTATCTTTGATATAAAGTTAACTTTTCCTCCAAGTCTTGAAATCGCAATTGCTTGATTGCAACCTTTTCCGCCTGGACCTATATTATAATTATCACCCAATATAGTCTCGCCAGATACTGGGATTTTATCTCCAGAGAAGCTTAAATCTGCTACAAATATTCCAAGAATAGTAATATCGTTCATTATTAAGATTTCTTATCTTAATTATTCCAACCACCTACAGCCTTAACTTCTAAAAATTCTTCGAGACCATGTTCTCCTGCTTCCCTGCCTATACCCGAATGTTTAAAACCACCAAATGGTGCATCAACTGCAATACCAGCTCCATTTACATCAACCATTCCTGATCTCAATTTTCTAGCAACTCTTTTGACTTTCTCTTTGTCTTGGGTTTGAATATAATTTGTTAATCCATATGGAGTATCGTTTGCTATCTCTATAGCCTCTTCCTCTGTTTCAAAAGACATAACAGATAAAACTGGACCAAAAATTTCTGTTCTTGCTATTTCCATCTTGTTGTTTACATCAGCAAATACTGTGGGTTTAACAAAATATCCTTTTTCAAGTCCACTCGGTTTGCCAGGGCCTCCAGCTATAAGCTTAGCTCCCTCATCAATTCCTTTTTTTATTAAACTTTGAATCTTATTATATTGTATCTCAGAAATCACAGGGCCTATATGCTCCCCTTCTTTTTTTGGATCACCAACTTCAAAATTTTCTGTATATTTTTTCAATCTTTCCACTGCTTCATTATACATTGATTTTTCAACTAGCATTCTAGTAGGTGCATTGCAAGATTGACCTGAATTTCTAAAACATCTTAATGCTCCTCTTTCAATCGCTTGAGGGTCAGCATCTTTGAATATTATATTTGCTCCTTTTCCTCCTAATTCTAAACTTACTCTTTTAAAATCTTTAGCAGCATTTTGAGAAATTAAAGCTCCCGCACGCGTTGAACCTGTAAAAGAGATCATATTTACATCAGGGTGACTTGTTAATGCATTTCCAGTTATCGCCCCATCCCCGTTGACAAGATTAAATACACCAGCTGGAAAATTTGTTTCGTCTATTAGTTCTGCAAGTATCATTGATGATAGGG
>NZ_CVSF01000014.1 GCF_001179925.1 Candidatus Pelagibacter communis
AAGTGCTGTTAAAAAAACTTTAAGGGATAATGGAACACGTTTTCCTAATAATGATAACACTCCTAAAGAAAAAGCAATATCAGTTGCAGATGGTATTGCCCATCCCTTTAAAGTTTCACTATCACCAAAATTTATAAATACATAAAATAATGCCGGAACTAACATTCCACCTACAGCAGCAATTATTGGAAGTAATGCTTGTTTTATATTAGACAATTCACCTTGTAAAAATTCTCTTTTGATCTCAAGAGTGACGAAAAAAAAGAATATTGCCATTAGGGCATCATTTATCCAATGTAAAACAGATAATTTTAAACCAAAATTATTTATACCAATGAATAAATATTTATCTAAAGTAGAAAAATACAGCTGTGATAACTCTGAATTACTAATAATTAAGGCAATTATTGCAGCAAATAACAAAACTAAACCGCTTGCAGCTTCAAGTTTAAAAAACCATTTAAATGGTTGAGATAAATAATTAATCATAATTAAATTAGGTCTTTAATAAATAATTGCATATCTTTCAAGACTTCATATAAGCTAAAAAGCCATATCTCTAAATCAGGAAAAAAAGTATATAGTTGAATTTTGAACGTATCTAAAATTATTATGAGAGCAATAAAAGAAATTAATATCACTATAATATAGGATAAAAAATTGCCAAAAGTAAAACTTGCTTTTGGGGTATATTTTACAATTTCTGAGCTTTTTTTTTCTTTAATTATTTTTTTTGAATAATCCTTTTTTGTTTTTTTTCGATTATTACCAGAAAAATTTTTATTTGATTGAATATTTTGAATTCCAATATTTTCTACAACTTCATCATCTTTTTTGTAAAACCACACTTCATCACATGATCCACATTTCAATTTACGACCTTCATATGGAATTAAAGCTGTGTCAATTTCAAATTTCTTCTTACAAGATGGACAAGTAATAATCATGGTGTTTTATATATCAGATTCATATAAAAAT
>NZ_CVSF01000015.1 GCF_001179925.1 Candidatus Pelagibacter communis
GTGCTTTTCCTAAAACTTCGTATTGATTAGACATTATTGTGCTCCCAAATAAGCGTCTATGACACGTTTGTCATTTTTAATTTCATCAGGTGTTCCTTTTGCAAGCATTTTACCATGAGCTAAGCAATAAATACTTTCTGCTAATTGCATTATAACTCTCATATTATGTTCAATAACTAAAAGAGTAATTCCGAAGTCTTGATTTACTTTAATTAGTCTATCTATAATTCCATTGATTAATGTTGGATTAATGCCAGCAGTTGGTTCATCTAATAAAAGCATTTCAGGTTCATTCATTAAAGCCATTGCAAGTTCTAATAATTTTTGCTGACCAAAAGATAAATCACCTGCTCTCAAATTTCTTTTTTGAAAAAGCCCTACAAAGTTCAAAAGGTTCTCTGCTTTTTCTGTCAAATTTTTTGGAATTTTAGAGAATATCTTTAATATGCTTTCATCGCTACCTTTGTGGCTAATAAGCATATTATCTACACAATTTAATTTGCCATAAATTCTTGTTTGTTGAAATGTTCGTAATAACCCAAGTTTAGCAATTATTGGAACTGGCAATTCAGAAACTTCTTTATTATTAAACTTTATGGATCCTTTATCTATTGGATAAGTTCCAACTATTGAATTAAATAAAGTTGTTTTTCCTGAACCATTCGGACCGATAAGCCCAAATATTTTTCCTTTTTCCACCGTCATTGAAATATCAACATTAGCTTTAATACCACCAAAAGATTTGCTTACATTGTTTACTTCTAAAATACTCATTTTAATTCCACCTGTGCTTTACGGTCTGCTTCATCCACTACCTCACCAAATCTCTCTGGGTATTTTTCTCTTAACCATCCCATAATTCCTTCTGGAAAATAAATTACAATTACTACTATTAAAACTCCCAAGGCAACATACTGCCAACCTAAAAAGAAAGTCCAAAATCCTTCTTTGAAGATATGAAATACTGTTGCACCAATCACAGGACCCCATAGAGTTCCCTTACCTCCTAAGATTGCCATCAATACCATGAAGACACCCATCTCTCTTCCATCAAAAGCAACATCCGTAGAGTCTATATAACCAACTAATCCTCCCATAATACCACCAGCTAAGCCACAGAAAAAAGCCGACACCATCCATCCAATGATTTTATATTTCATTGTTTCAATTCCCATAGCTTCAGCCTTGTCCTCATTATCTCTGATCGCATTAAGAATTAATTTAAATCTAGTTGAATAAATTGCTCTGACTGCAATGAAGGTAAGTATGAGTGCTCCAAAACTTAAAAAATAAAAGAATTCTCCTCTAGCTTCTAAACCTCCAACATTAGGAAAAGGTGGTGTTGTAAAGCCTTGTCCGGCTCCAATAATTTCTATACCTCCAGAAATTTCTCCTGCTGCCACTCCTAAACCTAAAGTACAAATTGCAAAATAATGGCCTCTTAGTCCTAATATAGCGTATCCAATTAATCCAGCAACTATAGTTGGCACAACTGCGGCAACTACAAGTCCTACTGCCATTCCTTGAAAAAATTGAGTTGGTGTATGTACAAATGTTTTTTCCCCACCACTTTCAGTCCATTCAGCTAATGGAAAAAACATACCAACTTGAACTGAGGCACATAGATACATTCCCAAACCATAAAATAATATATTCCCAAAAGTGTTGTAACCCATCTCACCACCTTGAATATTCCAAGTGGTAGCTAAAACGATTAATACACATAAAATAGACAATTGAACTTTGAAAGCTGGAAATATAAATGGAGCCGCTAAGCCAAATATTAAAATACTTAAATATAAAATTGAATTTTTATTCATAAATTAGATAACTAGATCATCATCGTTGACTTTCATGAAAGGAAAGTGAGAGTCTTTATAAAATATGTTTTTTGCTTTTTGAAGCGAGCTCACGTCATTTAAAAGACCCGCATATAAATAAGAAACACCCCATTTTTCAACATAGGTCGTAACAGGTGCTGCACAAATTTTGCAAAAAGTTTTTGTTATAATATTTTTACTTCCTCCTAAATGAGTATATTTTGATAGTTTATTCTCATCAATTTTCAAAGCATTCTCTCTTAGTTGTATAATAGTTATTATTCCCCCTAGTTTTTTTCTACAATCAATACAATGACAATTAAATACTCTTGGTATTTCATCTAATTTAACGGTAAACTTAACTTCTCCACATATACAACTACCATCATATTCGATCATTTTTTTTTCTGACATTATTTTAAATACTCTCTTTTTCTTGATAATTTAAATCTTCTATAAACAAGAATTAAAACTAATAATAAGAACACTGAACCTATTCTAAATTCTGTACCCAGTATATAATCAGCAAATTCTTCAAATACTCCAAGTCCCATACCTGATAATGCCACTCCTGGTAAATTCCCAAGGCCAGCAACAATAACGATCATAAAAGATCTAATAGTATATGGTAATCCCATATAAGGGTGTATTGTAAATGTTATTGAAATTAATGCTCCAGCAACCCCACAAAGTGCAGCATTTATACCAAATGTAGCTGCATAAACTTTTTCTGTATCAACTCCTAAGATTTTTGCAGCTCTTGCATTTTGAGCTGTTGCTCTAATTGCCCGACCAAGTTTTGATTTTTTCATATAAATCACTAAACAAATAGCAAACAAAATACTTATAAATGCAGAAAATATTTTAGAATTAGGTAAGACCACTGCGCTATCAAATAAAAAAGTGGTTCCATAACCTGAGTTAGCCAATACTACATCTGCACCGAAAGCAAAATTCATTAATTGCATAAAAAGAATACTTATTCCAAATGTAGCAAGAATAGAGATGAATAAATCTCGATCGACAACTTTATTAATAACTAGTTTATAAATACCAACCCCAACGAAATACATAATAATTGGTGATACGATAACACCCCAGGCCGGATGAATTCCATAAAGATACATAAAGTATGCAATATATCCTCCAAGAATAACTAAATCACCTTGGGCAATATTAATTATATTCATTACTCCCCATTGCAGTGCCATACCATAAGCAATCAACGCAAATAAAATACCTAAGAGAATACCGTCCAAACAAGCTTGAACAGTTATCATTGGATATTGGAAAACCATGAAATCCATTATCTACCCTTAAAAAAAAATACCCCCTAAATTTAAGGGGGTATTTATAGATTAGTTATTATCTTTCAGACCACTTAGGAATTGGATGTATTAACTTAGCTGAAGCCCACTTGAGCGGAGCTACAACTTTGTTTTCACATTTCCCGGCGCCGTCACACATTACTTGGAAAAGTACCATCGGCTTATCAACATTTTGGCCGCCTGGTGCAAATTTTATATTTCCATAGAACGTTTGCATATTAGTTGCTGCAAGGGCATCTCTTACTTTTTTTTGATCAAAAGAATTTGCTCTCTCAAATGCATCCTTAAACACTAACAATGCCGCTGAAGACTCTGCTGATTGATAAGGCGGGTCGTATCCAAACTCTTTTTGGAAATCTGCCGCATAAGTCATACCATCTTTAAAAAAGTCATCTTTATAAGTCAATGTTTTATGCCATTGAGAAGCACAAAGAGCGTACTGAGAATTTTTACCATGTTGTTTTGATAATTTCGCAGCATCACAATGCGTCATCGCTAACATTGGAACATCTACCTTCATTTCAGCTATTTGTCTGATTGCAGTTAATGCACCTTTTGTATGACCTGATACAACAAGAACATCTGGCTTCATTTGCTTAACTTTTACTAATGTAGCAGCCATATCATTAAGCTCTTTTGGAAGCTTATCATCGATTATAATTTCAGATCCAGTTTCTTTAGCAGCATCTAAAATACCTAATCTAACATCTTGTGAAAATGCATCTTGTTCAAATGCCTGTGCAATTCTTACACCTTTTCCACCATTTAATTCAACGGCCGTTCTTATAGCTACATCAAGATATAAGTTAGCTGGAGCTAGAACTGCGAATAGATACTTGTAACCCTTGGTAAACAAAGATCTAGACGCACCATTAGCTTCCACCATTGGTACTCCATATTTTTCAGTAACAGGCGCAATAGCTTTTGTTAAACCTGAGCTGTATGGCCCAAGCATAAACTCAACACCGTCTTGAGAAATCAATCTTTCTGCTAATTGAGCTGCTCTTTTTGGGTTCGATTCATCATCATAATAAATGATTTCAAACTTATATGTTTTTCCACCAACTTTTACTCCACCCATGCTATTAATTCTATCAACGGCCATATTGTAACCGTTTTGAGTATGAACACCATTTGATGAATATTTTCCTGTTAGTGAGATAGCAGCACCTAAAACAATCTTATCACCAACTACTTTTGCAAATGAAACAACTGAAGTTGAAAGTAAAATTGCTACTGCAGAAATAAAACTCAAGATTATTTTATTTATTTTCATTTTATTTCCTTGGTTAATTAATTAATTAAAGTCTAATTAAATAAAGAAATGAAATAATTTTCAAGTGGCAAAAGTAGCGTGATTATTGTTTTAATATTGTTGTATAACAATAATTATTAAAGCAACTATAACTAAAACACTCGCAGAGATTGTATTAATTGTTTTTGGGTTTGCTTTTATCCAAGTAATTAATTTTTGCGCAAGCATTGCATACCCAATCAAAGATAAAAAATCTAATACAACATAAGTTGTTATTAATATAAAAAATTGAACAATATAATTTGAGTTAAAGTCAATAAATTGTGGAAATATTAGAGGAAAGAACAACCAAGCCTTTGGACTTGTTCCTGCAACTAAAAAACCATCTTTAAAAAAAGAAAATATACTTTTTGATGAAATTATTTTTGAATTTATGTCTTTAGGTGAAGATTTATAAACATCATAAGCTAAATAAAGCAAATAAATTACACCAATCCACTTAAAAAAATTTAAAAAGGTTGGATTGTCAGAAAAAAAACTTCCTAAAACAAATATAACTAAAGTTGCTTGGATAAAATTAGCAGTGATATCTCCTAGCGCTGTCCAAATACAATTTTGAACACCATAATTCATTGAATAAGACACAATTACTATTCTTGGAGTACCGGGAGTGATAAAAAGAAAAATTATGATTTGTAAAAAAAGAATAAAATCTAAGGGGAGCATATAAAAAAAAAGATAGTCCTTAAAAACCGGGAGCTAAAGATGGCTAAGAAGGACTATCTAGACAAATATAACACATCCCAAAAAAAATGCATTATCGATTTTTTTCAAATATAAAGGATTTATGAAAAAAAAAGGTCACAGGCCAGTTACTCGAGTTAAAAATCCAGAGCCAAATATTGAAAGTCCAGATTGGGTCATCTGGGCTGCCTGGGCTGACAGGATCACTTTTGAAGAAATCCAAAAAAAAACTGGATATAAAGAATCTGATGTAATTAAAATTATGAGAAGATCGCTTAAACCATCTTCATTTAGATTATGGAGAAAAAGAGTTCACGAAAAAAGTATTAAACATAGAAAAAAATTTGAATATTCTAGAAAAGAAATGTCTGGTAAAATTAAAAAAGGTGACTACTTATAAGTTATGAAAAAAATTACAATTTATACAGGACCACTTTGTAATTATTGCGATGCAGCTAAGAGATTATTAACTAGAAACAACGCTCCTTATAACGAAATTAATATTGCAACTATTGATGGTGCAATGGATGAAATGATTAAGAAAGCTAACGGAAAAAAAACAATTCCACAAATATTTTTTGATGATCAACATATTGGTGGATACGATGAAGTAAGAGCACTAGAAAAAGAAAATAAATTACAAGATCTTTTAAAATAAAACGTAATAAACAACCCAAAAAATTAAAGTATATTCAAAAAAACTTTTAAAAATTGTAATTTTTTTTTCATCAAATTTTTGATTAATAAATTTTTTTGAGAAATAAAATCCAATATTAACTAATAAAATAGCAATAATAATACCAATTATAGTAGATTGAATAGAAAAATTTTTGTAACCAAAGTAGCAAGCTGCAATTAAAGTAAACCAAGAAACTTTTGTAATAAAAATCTTAAATATTAACCCTGCTTTTTTACTAAATACTGATTGTGTTTTTATAATTGAATATGACCAAATAACTCCAATTAAAAAACTTAAATACTTTATTATCATTAATTTTTTGGTTTAAAAACTAAACAAACACCATTGTTGCAATATCTTTTACCAGTTGGTTCTGGACCATCATCAAAGATATGACCATGATGGGCATCGCAATTTTTACAATGATATTCTGTACGAGCATATCCTAGCAAATGATCTGTTTTTGTTTCAAAAACATCTGGTAATGAACGAAAGAAAGATGGCCAACCAGAACCACTTTCATATTTATTTTCAGATTCAAATAGTTTAACCCCACAATTTGCGCAGTGATAACTTCCATTTCTTTTTTCTTTATTTAATTCACTAGTTCCTGGAGGTTCAGTACCATCTTCAAACATAACTAGCTTTTGCTCAGCTGTAAGATTAGGATTTTTTTTACTCATTAATTTATAATAATTTAGCACATGATTGGTGCAAAATAGAGTGTAATTCAACAAGTTTATCAAAATCTTTATTGTATCCACCACCTAAAACGCCACAAAGTGGAACTCCTTTTGAAAAAAAATTTTCTGTCACAATTTCATCTCTTTTTCTAATTCCATCATCTGAAATTTTTAATTTACCTAAACGATCATTAAAATGAATATCAACACCAGCTATATAAAAAACATAGTCAAAATTTTCTTCATTTAGTTTATTTAAGTAAAATTTAAGTATTTTAATGTACTGCATATCCTCTAAATTATCTTCAAGTTCAACATCAAGATTACTGATAGATTTTTTAGCGGGATAATTTGATTTTGAATGCATGCTAAAAGTAAATACGTTTCTATTATCTTTAAAGATATCTGCGTTTCCGTTTCCTTGATGAACATCTAAATCAACAATTAATATTCTGCCTGCTAATCCTCTATCTAGTAAATAATGAGCTGCAACAGCTACATCATTGAATACACAATAGCCAGCACCACCATCAAAATTTGCATGATGGCTTCCTCCAGCCGTATTACAAGCCACACCGTTTTTAACTGCAAGTTTAGATGCTAACACAGTTCCACCTGTCGCAACTAAAGATCTTTTTACAACACTATCAACTAATGGAAAACCAATTTTTTTTATGGTGTTTTCATCTAAAGTTTTATTTTTCACATTTTGTATATAACTTTCAGAATGAGCTCTTTTTAATGTTTCATCTGAACAGGGATATGGTGTATGAAATTTTTTTACAATTTTTCCTTTAATCAAATAATTGGCCAATTCTCCAAATTTATTTATTGGAAATTTATGATCATCACCAATTTTAGCAAAATAATCACTATGATTTACAACAGGTAAATCCATTTTTATTTTATTACTCGGATAGGATTACCATCAACACAAGCCTCTAATGCTTCAATCATTTGATTGTAAAAAATACTATAATTTTCAGCTGTAACATAACCAATGTGTGGAGTTAATAATGCATTTGGCAAAAATCTTAGTTTATTATTTTCTGGCAAAGGCTCTTTCTCATAAACATCAAGGCCTGCTCCAGCAATTTCATTTGTAGATAAAGCTATTATTAAATCATCTTCATTAACAATTGGACCTCTTGAAGTGTTTATCAAGAAAGCTGTTTTTTTCATCTTATCTAATTCTTTTAAAGTAATACAATCTTTATATCTTTCACCTCCTTGAACATGGATAGATAAAAAATCTGAATTTGAAATTAAATCATCTTTACTACTCGGTAGAACATCCAGCTCTTTACATTTGTTTAAATCTAAATTTTCACTCCAGGCCATAACTTGCATTCCGAATGCTTTTCCTATTTTCGCGACTTGCGAACCAACTCTACCAAGACCAATTAAACCTAAAATTTTTCCTTTTAATTCAACACCTACGGTTGTTTGCCAATATCCTTGATACATATTGTCAATTTCTTCTTTCAAATTTCTAGCTAATCCTAATATCAGTGCCCATGTTAATTCTGGAGTTGGATGAATATTTATTTCTGTACCACAGACTATAATTTTTCTTTTTTTTGCAGCTTCTAAATCAATTGACTTATTTCTTGAACCGCTTGTGATAATAAATTTTAATTTAGTTAAATTATCTATTATGTTTTTAGTCATTGGTGTTCTTTCTCGCATTATAAGAAGAGCCTCAAAGTCAGCTAATTGCTCTAAAATCTCGGCTTCATCACCAAAAGGTTCACTAAAAATTTTTATTTCATATTTTCCTGCAAGTTTTTCAATGTCGACAAACTGTTGAGAAACATTCTGGTAATCATCTAAAATTGCAACTTTAAGCATCTTTAATTTCCTTATTTGACAAAAATAAACCTAGTATAATTAAAATTGCCCCAAGAGAATGATAAAAATTGAATTGTTCATTAAAAAAAATTATTGCCATTATTGTACTAAATAAAGGTATAAGAGATAAAAAGATTCCTGCTCTATTAGCACCAATAATAGATACAGCCCCAGCCCAACAATAATAGGAGCCTATACTTGGAAATAGAGCTAAAAAAATAAGAGTATAAAAAAGATTGATATCAAATTTTATTACCTCTCCTTGTGAAAATTCATAGAGAAATTGTGGAAATACACAAATTAATCCAAAAGTACATATAACATGAACTAAAGTTAAAAGCGGCAATGTGAATTTTTTTTTCTTTAAAAGAGTTGAATATACTCCCCAAGTAATAACTCCTCCTATCATTATGATATCTCCTTTGTTGAAATTTAGTGAAAGCAAAATATCAATATCAAGTTTTGTTAAAATTGAAAAAATTCCCAATACAGAAATTATAAGTCCCAAAATTTGAAATTTATTGGTTTTTTCAATATTGAATAAAAAACATAATAAAATTATTACAGCTGGAATTGCTGTATTGAAAAGAGTTGCATTAATAACTTGCGTATGAATTAAAGATAAATAAGTAAAAGAATTAAATAAACCTACACTAGTGAAACCTAAAAAAAATAATAAAGGTAAATTATTTAAAATTGTATCTTTAAATTTTAATATCTCTTTAAAAGTAAAAGGCAATAAAATAAGCCAAACAAGTAACCATCTGTAGAACACTAACGATAAAGGAGGAATATTCGTTAGAAAAGCAAATTTTCCTACAACAAAATTTCCAGCCCAAAATAAAGTTGCACATACTAACATTATATATGCCTTACTATTTTGCATAGATTAATTAAATCTTTTAGAGCTATAAGGTTCTAAATTTAAGTTAGTATTTTCTTGAGCTATCATTCCAGAGACAATCTTTCCAGATATTGGACCTAATGTCCATCCTAAATGATGATGTCCAAAACAATAGAATACATTTTTATAATTCTTTGAAGGACCCATTACTGGTAAAAAATCTGGTAATGTCGGTCTAAAGCCTAACCACTCATCTTCATGTTCAGGAAGATCACCTAACATAAATTTTGCATTATTAATTAAATTTTGAATTCTTGATTTTGAGAGTGGGTTATCTAATCCTCCAAATTCAACAGTACCAACTACTCTTAGTCCCTGCTCCATTGGTGTTATACCAAATCCTCTGTTAGAAAAAATAACTGGCCTATTTAATAGATGATCACAATTTTTGAAATGTACATGATAACCTCTTTCAGTATCTAATGGTATTTTTTCATTCAAATTGTCAGTAAGTTTTTTAGAAAAAGCTCCACATGTAATTACTATTTTATCAAAATTATATCTTTCATCATCTGTTATAAAAATTGGCTTCTCATTATCAAACTGAATATCATTGATATTCTTTTTTTTGAAATTTCCCCCTTTTTTTAAAAATAACTCAAAAAACTTTAAAAGAATTTTTTTTGGATTTCTTGCATGTCTAGCATAAGGATAATAAACGCCAGCATGATAAAAGGGTTTTATATTGGGTTCTAGGTCATGGATTTCTTGTTTACTAACTAGTTGTTGTTTTACACCTAATTCTTTTCTAACTTTAATTTCTAATTCTCTACTCTTTAAATCTTTGTTATTCCAAATATACAATATCCCCTTATTCTCAACTAAACCTTCAAGTTCTATTTCGTTGAATAGTTCATCATATGCGGGAAGTGCAAGATCTAATATTTGATGCATATATTTTGCAGTATGCATCATCTTATCTTTTTTAGTATTCATTATAAATTGAATGAACCATGGAATCATTTTTGGCACATAATTCCATTTTAAGGCTAAAGGACCAGTTGAGCTCAACAACATAGCTGGCACATCAGCCAGAACATCGGTTCTGTTTAGAGATAATGATGCATATGGAGAAAAATGACCAGCATTTCCATAAGATGCTGCAGGGTTTCCTGGCTCTTCTCTGTCAAACAATGTTACATCTAAACCTTTTTTTTGAAGAAATAACGCATTTGAAATTCCTTGGATCCCAGCTCCAACGATACCAATGTTTAATTTTTTACTCATAAAAAAAATTATACTGCTTTTTTATTATTATATTTAAGCGACAAATTATACTTAAGCTATTGACTGCTCACTATGAATTTTAGCACTCATTACTATACCAAAACCAATCATTGTTGCTAGCATAGATGAACCGCCATAAGACATGATTGGCAAGGGAGAGCCTACAATTGGTAATAACCCTAAAACCATACTCATGTTAATGATTATATAGACAAACATAGAGGTCCCAAAACTGTAACAAAATAATTTTGCAAAATAACTTCGTGAAAGAGCTCCAATTTTGATAATTCTATATATGATAATCGCGTAAATTATTAAAAGAAATACCGATCCAACAAAACCAAATTCTTCCGAAAAAAGAGTAAAAATAAAATCTGTATGTTTTTCAGGTAAAAATTCTAAATAACTTTGTGTTCCTTTCAAAAAACCTTTTCCAAATATTCCTCCGGAGCCCACAGCAATTTTAGATTGGATAATCTGATATCCTGCCCCTAATGGATCTCTATCAGGATTCAAAAAAGTTAAAACTCGGATTTTTTGATAAGGTTTTAAAAAAGATATTATAAAAGGTAGTGATAAAACAGATATTAAAAATGAATAAAAGAAATATTTATGGTTTAATCCTGCAAACCATAATACTACAATTCCACTAATTGATATTAATAAAGAGGTTCCTAAATCAGGCTGGATAATCACTAAACTCATTGGCAAAAAAATAATTATCAAAGATATTATTACTGAATAAAATGAATTTACATTTTCTAAACGTTTTCTGTGAAAAAATTTTGCTAAGCAAAGAATAATTACTATTTTCATAAGTTCTGAGGGCTGAATGTTTATGAAATATAGATCAATCCATCTTTGAGAACCTGAGGCTGTTATACCAAAATGAATAGTCCAAATTAGCATAGCCACGATTATTAAATAGCTTAAATACCCTATTGAAAACCAGAACCTAATATTAAGAAAAGAAATAAAAAACATCATTATCGTAAATATAACAAACTTATAAAAATGGCTTTTTGTATGAAAAAGTATCTGACCACCGTCAGTTGAATACATTGTAGCAAGACTAATTAATCCTAACAAAAATATACAAACTAATAAAATCAAATCTAAATTTTTTAATTTTCGAAAAAAATTTCCTTTATTTTCTAATTTATTATGTAGGTACATCTAAATATCTAAATATTTTTTTGTTTGATAGTTTTTACGGATCTCATGTCGATCAATTATCTTTTTAAATAATTTTTTAGCTAAAGGTGCTGCCACAGAGCCCCCAGAACCCCCATGCTCTATCAAAATACTTATAGCATATCTGGGATTTTTGTATGGACCAAATGCTACATATAAAGCATGATCTCTCTCCTCGTAAGCAATTTCGGATGTTTTAAGATCTAGCTCACGGTCTGTTTCTGTAATTCGTTTAACTTGTGCAGTTCCAGTTTTTCCTGCAAATTGATATTTTGTATCATCAATACGAGATCTGTATGAAGTTCCCCTTACCTCGTTCGTAGAACTAAACATTGCATCTTGGATAATATTTATATTTTTAGGATTTTTAACAAGTGAGACAAATTTATCTTTCTCTTCATCTTTGTTTTTTTGATTTAAAACAAGTTTTGGATAAATTTTATGACCACCATTTGCAATTTGTGCTGTCATTAAACAAAGTTGAATTGGTGTAGTTTGAATATAGCCTTGACCTATTCCAGTGATTATAGTTTCACCAAGCAACCAATTTCTGCCGAGAGCATTTTTTTTCCACTCCGTATTAGGTATTAAGCCACTTTTTTCATTACCAAATAAATTACCAAAAACCTTTTTACCTAGACCAAATTTTTTAGCTGTTTCACTCAATTTATCTACACCAAGCCTTCTTGAAACCTCATAAAAATATGTGTCACATGATTGTTTCATTGCCTCTCTCATGTTCATATATCCATGACCTTCTTTTTTCCAACAATGATATGTTTGCCCGTACAACTCTAATGGATGTTTATGACCCTTACAAATTACAGTAAATTTTTGACTAACGATTTCATTTTCAAGTGCTGACAATGCAACTATGGGTTTGATTGTTGAGCCTGGTGAGTAATTTCCTGATAAAGTCTTATTTAACAAAGGTTTCATAGGATTATTTCTAATCAATTGCCAATCATCTTGACTAATGCCAAACACAAATTTATTTGGATCAAAAGAAGGTGAAGAATGCATCGCAATTATATCCCCTGTAAAAATGTCCATTACGCATATGGAGCCTGCTTTATCAATCAATAATTCATTAGCTAATTTTTGAATCTCTGTATCTACAGTTAATTTAATTGTTTTACCTTGATCACCTTGTTGATATGCTAACTGACTTATTCTTCTTCCATAAGCATTAACTTCATATCTCTCAATAGAATTACTTCCTATTAAATCATTTTCAAAAGATTTTTCTAAACCTATTTTTCCTACTTTTAATCCTTGAACAAATTTTTCTTTAATAACTTCATTAGTTGAAATATCACTTTCATTTGCTTGACTTACATAACCTAAGATATGAGTATAATTTTCTTTATATGGATAATTTCTTGAAATTGAAATAATTGGCTTAACACCGTTTAAATCATATAAGTTATTATTAATTTTTGAAAAATTTTCCCAACTAAGATTATCTGCTACTATAAGAGTTTCCCAAGGTTTAATTTCTTTTTGTTTTTTTAAAATTTTTGTAAATTGTTTATCTGAAAGATCCAAAATATTTTTAATTCTGTTAATCGTATATCTAAAATTTTCCACTTGCTCAGGTATCAGATGAAGTTGATAAGCTTCAAAGTTACCAGCGATTGTATTTCCAAAAAAATCAGTAAAATTTCCTCTAACAGGTGGAAGCTTCCATTCCCTAATTCTATTTTTATCTGAGAGTGTTAAATATTTTTTGTTTTCCTTGATTTGTAAAAAAAATAATCTACTTACTATACCACCTAAAATGATCACTTTAGCAGTTGCTAAAATGAACATTCTTCTATTGATAGAATTTAATTTTACAACATTGTCACTCTGACTAATCATTAATTGCCTTAATATAATAGTTAAATATTAAAGTTGATGGAACATACAATAAAAATGTAAATAAATTATTAATTACATAAAACATAATATCCAAATCGTAAGAAAAGAAAAAAAATAGGATTGAATAATTTATTGAATTTATCAAACTAATTACAAAAAGAAAATAAAACCAATCTTTTATCAAATGAGGTCTTATAGTTATATTTCTTAAATAAGATGCAAATGTACACACTACGATATAAGAAAAAGAACTTATTCCTAATGGGAAACCAACAACTGTATCATTTATTAATCCAGCTATAAAAACCAATAAATAATCAAATTTATTATACTCTTTAAGCGCAAAATAAAAAATTAATATGAAAGGAAAATTAAAAGAAAAATAATCTATATTTAAATAATTAAAATCAAATTCATTTAAAACAGATACATATAAAATTATAATTGGCAAGAAAGTGTAAACTTTGTAAAGATAATTATGTTTTGCAAATTTAATCATTTAATTTTCTACCTTTACTCAAAATACATTCTTTATATTCGGGAGTGCCAACTTTAAATCCTTTTTTAAATACTGTTTTTTGACATTTTGAACTATAAATCAAGTTTTGCCTTAAAAAACTAAGTTCCTCTTGGTCTATAGAATTTTGATTTATCTTTTTGTTTTGATTATCAATTTTATTTTGTAAATTTAAAATCTTATCAGTTGTATCATTTATTTGAGATCTTAATTTTTGATTTTCCTCAATAAATTTTTCGTTAGTTTCATTTAATATTTTAATTTCTTCATTAAGTATATTTAATTTAATTTTTTCAGTATTTATTGCAGCTGACAAGTTTTCATCATCTACTTCCTTTTCGTCACCAATTTTCAGATTTTGCTGGATTTCAACAAAGACATATTTTAGTTGATCAAAATCACTGTAAAAATCTATGATAAATTTGCTGTTATCAGTAGTTATTCTTCCTACTGGAATTCCACTTTTATAAATAGAGCCTGTTCCTGAAGTATATGCAATACTTTGATTTTGAATATCTTCAATAAGATTATCTTTGATATATTTAATTTCGCCAGAATTGCTTCCATCTCCAACTACAATCGCCTGAACATTTCCAGGAGTAATTGAAATTGGAACAGTTGAATTTAAATCTGAGAGTAATAATACTCTAGAAGATTTAAAGTTTACTTCTATCACCCTTCCAACAAGATAATTTTTATCATATATGTTTGTTCCAATTTTTATATTATCAAAACTTCCTTTATTAATTATTATTGTTTTTAAAAAAGGACTATCATGGTCAACTATTACTTTTGCTAAAATTTTATTTGATGAAAAACTGTAGTCTTCAATTAATCCTTTTAATTCATTATTTTCACTAATTATAATATCATTAGATATTTCTTTAGATCTTAATTCTTCTAATTGAATTTTATTTAATTGAAATTCATCATAAAAACTTGAGTATTCTACAATCTTTGAATAAGAAGTAATTATTAAATTTTCAGGAATAGATACAACAAATGAAGATCTAAACACAATTTCATTAATAATAGATCTTAAATTATTAATAATTTTAAAATTTAAATTTGAAAGAAATATAATAAAAACTGATATAAAGATTAGAGTTAAGAGAGAAAATTTTTGTTTTGTTGTTTTTTTTAAAAAAGCAGATCGAATTGCAATTACAAAGTCATCTCTGCTTGAGGCCATTATCTTTAATACTCAGTAAGCATAGTAGAAAATGTTTGTTCTTGATCTAAAGCTTTACCGGTACCAATTGCAACACAAGATAAAGGGTCTTCAGCTATGTGAACTGGTAAGCCTGTTTCTTTAGAAAATCTTTTATCTATGTTCTTTAATAATGCTCCACCCCCAGTCAATGTTAAACCCATATCTACAAGGTCAGCTGATAGTTCTGGTGGTGTTGCCTCTAATGCATCTTTGATACCATCTACCATTTCTTTTAAAATATCATTTAAAGCTTCTGCCGTATCCTCCTCGGTAATATTAACCTCTTTAGGAGTTCCAGATCTTAAGTCTCTTCCTTTGACAGGATAAGTATTATCATTTGTAGGTATAGCTGTGCCTATTTCTTTTTTAATTTTTTCAGCAGTACTATCACCAATCATTAAATTATATTCTTTTCGCATATAGTGTACTAATGCACCATCCATTGCATCACCTGCTACTCTCAAAGATCTAGAGTAAACTAAACCTCCAAGTGACATAACTGCTATTTCGCTTGTTCCACCACCAATGTCGACCACCATAGAACCAGTAGCTTCTGAGATAGGGAGTCCCGCACCAATTGCTGCTGCAATTGGCTCTTCGATTAATTGTACCCTTCTTGCTCCTGCAGCTAAAGCACTATCTTGAATTGCTTTTCTTTCAACTGGAGTGGAACCAGTTGGTACACAAATTAAAATTCTTGGATTAGCAAAAGTACTCCCTTTATGAACTTTTTTTATAAAGTGCTTTATCATTTCTTCAGTGACTATAAAATCAGCAATTACACCATCTCTTAAAGGTCTAATAGCACTTATATTTCCTGGAGTTCTTCCAAGCATTGTTTTTGCTTCATCTCCAACAGCTAAAACTTGTTTTTTTCCTGCCTGATCTACTATCGCAACTACCGAAGGTTCATTTAAAACTACTCCTTGCCCCTTCACAACAACCAAAGTATTCGCTGTACCTAAATCTATAGCCATATCTTGGCTCCATATTTTCTTTACTCTGCTAAATAATCCCATCTATATTCCCCTTACTTTTTGTGTCTCTTGCTCCATTGGAGCAGTCTTTTCTCTTTTTATAATCATTTTATTTAATGCATTTATATATGCATTTGCTGATGCTACCAATGTATCAGTGTCAGCTGCTTGACCGACTGTTGTTTTTCCATTTTCCTCAATCTTAACACTTACAGTTGCTTGCGCATCAGTGCCCTCGGTTACTGCATGAACTTGATAAAGTTGAAGATTTACATCGTGTGGATATAAAATCTTTATACACTTAAATATAGCATCAACTGGACCATCACCAGTTTCCGTTGCTTTTTTCACATCTCCATATACGTCTAAAGTCATCTCTGCTTTCTGGGGCTCTCCAGTTCCAGCAAAAACTTTCAATGATTTTAGATTAATCGCGTTTACTTTATTATCAATAATCAAGCTATCATCAATTAATGCAATAATATCCTCATCATAAACATGTTTCTTTTTATCTGCTAAAACTTTAAATTTAGCGAAAGCATTACTTACAACATCATCGGTCAAATCGGGATATCCAAGGCTATTTAATTTATCTTTAAATGCGTGTCTGCCAGAATGTTTACCCATAACTAAGGAAGTTTGTTTTACACCTACACTTTCTGGTGTCATTATTTCGTAAGTTTGTCTATTTTTAAGCATTCCATCTTGATGTATACCAGCTTCATGAGCAAATGCATTTTTTCCAACTATTGCTTTATTGTATTGGACTGGAAATCCAGTAGCATTTGAAACAATTTTAGACGCTTTACTTAAAAGTTTTGTATTAATACCTGTTTCATATGGCATTAAATCCGGTCTTGTTTTTATTGCCATTACAATTTCTTCTAAAGCAGCGTTACCTGCTCTTTCACCTAAACCATTAATTGTACATTCCACTTGTCTTGCGCCAGCTTGAACTCCTGCTAAAGAGTTCGCAACTGCTAAACCTAAATCATTGTGGCAATGAGTTGATAAAATTGCTTTATCGATATTTGGAACTTTATTTAATAAAGTTCCAATAATTTTCGTAAATTCTGATGGTATTGTATAACCAACCGTGTCTGGAATATTAATTGTAGTTGCTCCATTTTTTATTGCAAGTTCTACAGTTTTACACATAAAGTCCAGATCTGTCCTTGTTCCATCTTCACATGACCACTCAACGTCATCAGTATATTTTCTAGCGTAAGCAACATGTTTTCCTATGGAATCGTAAACATCCTCTGGTGACATATTAAGTTTGTGCTTCATATGTAGTGGACTTGTAGAAATAAAAGTATGTATTCTAAATCTAGGAGCGTGTTTTAATGCTTCATAAGCTCTATCAATATCTTTAACAGAGTGTCTTGATAGTCCCGCAGGAATAGATTTTTTTAAAATTTTACTTACTTCTGAAACAGCTTCAAAATCTCCTGGCGAAGCGATCGGAAAACCCGCCTCTATCACATCAATGCCAAGTTCATCAAAAACTCTAGCTATTTGAATTTTTTCCTCTAAACTCATAGACGCACCTGGCGATTGCTCGCCATCACGCATTGTTGTATCGAAAATAATTACTCTATCTTTTTTACCCATAACTTAATTTTTTTGAAAACTATAATACAATCTATAAGAGAGATTGCAAAATAAATGTCAGATAATTGTTAATTTATCTGATCTTTTTGGGTCTACCCAAGATTAACTTTTGTCACTATCAACAAGTTTTTTCTTACCAATCCAAGGCATCATTGCTCTAAGTTGTGCTCCAACTTTCTCTACAGGATGTTCTGCTAATTTTGCTCTAGTTTCTAGAAAGTTTTTTTGACCGTTTTTACATTCGTCCATCCAATCTTTAGTGAACTTTCCAGATTGTATTTCTGATAAAACTTCTTTCATTCTTTTTTTTGTTTCTTCTTTGTTAATAATCCTTGGACCTGATTGGTACTCACCATATTCGGCAGTATTAGAAATGGAATAATTCATATTTGCTATTCCACCTTCATAAATCAAATCAACAATTAATTTAACTTCATGTACTGTCTCAAAATATGCCATTTCTGGTTCATAACCTGCTTCAACTAGTGTTTCATAACCATTTTTCATCAATTCTACTAAACCACCACACAACACAGTTTGCTCTCCAAATAAGTCTGTTTCTACTTCATCCTTAAATGTTGTTTCAATTATTCCAGACCTTCCTCCACCTATAGCTGAGGCATAAGATAAAGCTAAATCTCTTGCTTTTCCTGAACCATTTTGATGGACAGCAAACAAACAAGGAACTCCACCTCCTTTTTGATATTCACTTCTTACTAGATGTCCTGGTCCTTTAGGTGCTACCATAAAAACATCTAGATCCTTTCTTGCTTTTATTAAATCGTAATGAACATTTAAACCGTGTGCAAAAGCTATACTTGTTCCTTCTTTAGCTCTTTGTTCAATGTGATTTTTATATATTTGAGCTTGTAACTCATCTGGTGTTAATATCATCACAACGTCTGCCCATGCAGCAGCATCAGACAAATTCATTACCTTTAGACCTTTTGACTCTGCTTTAGCAGCACTTGATGAGCCATCTCTTAATGCAACAACAACCTCTTTTACTCCACTATCTTTAAGATTTAATGCATGAGCATGACCTTGACTTCCATATCCAAAAATCGCAATCTTTTTTTCTTTTATTAAGTTTACATCTGTATCTTTTTCATAAAACATTTTCATTTTGCTTCTCCTAACTTATTTATTTAAAAATTTCAGAACCTCTCGTCATTGCAATAGCTCCTGTTCTTGATGTGCTAGTAAGACCTAAAGGTTTTAATTTTTTACTCATCTTATCAATCTCACGTCTAAGAGCAGTAATTTGTATCACAACTGACTGCTTTGTTTTATCTAATATCACTGGATTAAAGCTTTTACAGGCTTTAAGACACTTTTCTATCTTTTTTTTCTTTCCAACGACTTTTAGTAAAGCCATTTCCTTAAATATGACTTTTTTATCTTCCCTTCTAAAATCAGCAACTTTATGAACAGGAACTAATTTTTTCAATTGTAATTTAATTTGATCTATTACTTGAGGTGTTCCTGTGGTCACTATTGTAATCCTAGAAATATTTTTTGTTGCATCAACTTCAGCAACTGCTAAAGACTCAATATTATATCCTCTCCCCGAAAATAGTCCAACAACTCTAGCTAAAACTCCAGCTTCATTGTCAACCCACACTACAAAGATATGAGTGTCTAATTTCCCTTTTTTAGTTGGTATGCTGTAAGCTGATTTTGGATTTGACATTAGACTAAAGCTTTACCTTTTCCAGTAATCTTATTTTCATCTTTATCTTTTGGACCTAAAATCATTTGATTATGAGGTTTTCCTGATGGTATCATCGGAAAACAATTTTCATTAGGGTCAACTTGACAATCGAATATTACGGGACCATTGTGATTTACCATTTCTTTTATTTTATCGTCTAATTCATTTGGATTATCAGCTTTAATTCCTTTGCAACCATAAGCCTCTGCCAATTTAACAAAATCAGGTAATGCCTCAGAATAACTTTCAGAATAATTTTTTTCATGAAGTAACTCCTGCCATTGTCTGACCATTCCCATATACTGATTATTTAAAACAAAAATTTTAATAGGCAAATTATATTGAACAGCAGTTGACATTTCTTGCATCGTCATAAGGACAGATGCCTCACCAGCAATATCAATAACAAGTTTATCAGGATGAGCAATTTGAACGCCTACAGCAGCTGGAAGACCATAACCCATGGTTCCAAGTCCACCAGATGTCATCCATCTATTAGGTTTGTTAAATTTATAATGTTGTGCAGCCCACATTTGATGCTGACCTACCTCTGTTGTAATAAAAGTATCTTGATTTTTTGTTAATTCATATAATCTTTTTACAGCATGCTGTGGTTTTATAGTTTTATTGCTATTAATAAATCCCAAAGAGTCTTTGGTTCTCCATTTTTGAATTTGTTCCCACCACTTAGATATATTTTGCTTATTTGAAGTTTTTAAACCATTTTGTTTTGTATTAATTTTTTTTATTACTGCTTTTAAAACTTCATTAACATCACCGACAATTGCTAAATCTACTTTAATAATTTTGTTTATAGATGAAGGATCAATGTCAATATGGATTTTTTTCGATTTAGGAGAAAACTCATCAATCTTACCAGTTATTCTATCATCAAATCTTGCACCAATGTTTATTAGTAAATCACAATCATGCATAGCATTATTTGCTTCATAAGTTCCATGCATTCCTAACATTCCAATAAACTGGTTATCTTCCCCTGGAAATGCACCTAAGCCTTGCAGGGTAGATGTAATTGGAAAACCAATTAGTCTTACAAATTCTCTTAATGAGTCACTTGCCTTTGGCCCAGAGTTTATAACTCCTCCACCTGAATAAATTACTGGTTTTTTAGCTTTTGAAATTAAATTTATTAGTTCATCAATTTCACTCGATAAAAATTTGTTATGTGATTTACCATTATATATTTTTTGTTTTTTTGGTTTTAAATAATTTGATTTTGCAAATTGAATATCTTTAGGAATATCAATTAAAACTGGTCCTGGTCTTCCGGTTGTAGCTACACGAAATGCTTCATGAATTGTTTTTGCTAAATCTTTTACATCCTTTACTAACCAATTATGTTTTGTACACGGTCTAGTGATTCCGGTTGTATCACATTCTTGGAATGCATCAGTTCCAATCAGATGTGTTGGAACTTGACCAGAAATACAAACCAATGGAACTGAGTCCATATATGCATCTGTTAAAGCTGTTACAACATTTGTTGCTCCTGGTCCTGAGGTAACTAATACTACACCAGGTTTTCCTGATGATCTTGCATAACCTTCTGCTGCATGGCCAGCACCTTGCTCATGTCTAACTAAAATATGTTTTATTGTTTGATGGTTTTTAAGTTCATCATAAATTGGCAAAACCGCCCCACCCGGATATCCAAAAATATATTCCACATCTTGATCTTCAAGACATTTAAATACTATTTCTGCACCTGTTAATAATTTTGACATTTCTCAATCTAGCTGAAGTTGTGCTGATTGGTCAAGTTTATCTGCGAAATTATTAAATCTTTTTCAAAAAATTATTTAATTTATTGGTATGAATTTTTTTCCAACTCTTCATGTGCCCTCTGGCCCAAGTGACTTGTCTTTTGGCATATTGCCTTGTCTTTATTGATATTTTTTGTGCTAACTCCTCTTTATCTATCATTTTTTTTAAAAAATCACTTATTTCTGCAATACCTATAGCTTTGGAAATACTTTTTTCTTTAGGGATTTTTAATTTGAGAAATCTTTTAACCTCTAAAATTGCTCCTATTTCTAGCATTTGTCTTGTTCTTATAGAGATTTTTTCGATTAACTTAGGTCGAGATTGAATGATTATAATTTTATAGAAATCTTTTTTCTTAAAATTTGACTTTGTGTTTTTATACCACTCAACTACTGATTTTTTTGTAAACGTCTTAATTTCATAAGCTCTGATAGTTCTTTGGACATCTGAAGGGTTTATTTGATTTATTGACAGTGGATCAACTTTCAAAAGTTTTTTATAAAATCTTTCTTGACCGATTTTTTTTTGTAGGTTTCTAGTTTTTATTCTTAAGCTTAAAGGTATAATCGGAATTTCAACTAAACCCTCAATTAATGCTTTGAAATATAAGCCAGTGCCACCAACTAAAATTGGAATTTTTTTCCTTTTTTTTACCTCATGAATCTTTTTTATTACTAATTTTAACCAATCACCAGTTGAAAAATATTTTCTTGAATTTCGAAAACCATATAAGTGATGTTTAATTTTTTGAAAATTTTTTTTCGAAGGTCTAGCTGTTAAAATTCTAAACTCTTTATAAACCTGCATGCTATCAGCATTAATAATTTCACCATTAATTTTTTTTGCCAGTTTGATTGCAAATTCAGATTTTCCTGATGCTGTTGGTCCGTAAATTAAAAAAATTTTGGATTTTAAATCCATCTCTTATTTTAATTTAACACCAATATACCTTCTTTGGTTTTGGCTATTATAAATAACTAATAGAATTGTTTTCTGATTAGTCTTTAAAACTTGTGTCACGATACGTTCTAAATCCTCTACAGAATCGATTTTTTTCTTTTGCGCCTCAATTATAATGCTGTTTTCCTCTATTGAGTTTATTAATGGACTGTTTTTTTCAATCTTCGTAACTACTAATCCTTTCGTTTGATTAGGAAGTTTTCTTTGTTTTATATCTTCAGTATTTAATTTTCTTACTGATATTTTTAAATCTTTTATTATACTTTCAATTGGTGATGACTTCTCTGATATTTTAAAATCTTCTGAAGTTTCTAATCTTCCCAAAAGGACTTTTTTGGTTAATTCTTTTTTATTTCTCCAAATTTTTACTTCAACTGTTGATCCCACTTTTGTTTTAGCAACTATTGCTGGCAATTCTTTCATTTGATTAATTTTTGCTCCATTGAACTCTAAAATAATATCTCCTGCTTTAATTCCTGCTTTTGCAGATGGACTATTCTCTGCAACACTTGCTACTAGTGCGCCCCTTGGCTCATCTAACTTTTCAACATCTGCAATTTCTTGAGTAACATCTTGAATTCTAACTCCGAGCCAACCTCTTTTAGTTTCGCCAAACTCTATCAACTGATCTATAACTATTTTTGCACTATTTGATGGAATAGAAAATCCAATACCTATTGATCCACTTCTACCTAGTATAGCAGTGTTAATTCCTATCACATCACCATTCATATCAAATAAAGGACCTCCAGAGTTACCTGAGTTGATCGAAGCGTCGGTCTGTATGTAATCTTCATATCTTGATAATCCAATTGATCTGTTTCTTGCTGAAATAATTCCTGAAGTAACTGTTCCACCTAAACCAAAAGGATTTCCTATAGCTATTACCCAATCACCTATTCGTGCCTTATCTGAATCTCCAAAGTCTACAGGAACAAACTTTTGATTTGTTTCTAATTGTAAAACAGCAATATCCGATAATGGATCGGCCCCAATTATTTTTGCTTTAAATTCCTCATCACCATTTACTCTAACAATTATGTCCTCAGCATCCTGAATAACATGGTTATTGGTAACAACTATACCTTTTTCATCTATAATAAAACCTGAACCAAGTGCAGAAGATTTTCTTTCTTGAGGAGTTCCAAACTCTTTAAACATATCCTCAAAAGGTGAACCTGGTGGAAATTGAAATGGAAATGGGTTAGTGCTAGTTACAACTGTTTGCGTTGTTGAAATATTAACTACTGAAGGCATCAATTTTTCTGCTAAATCTGCAAATGATGCAGGGACAGATTTTGAATTAGATGTAGTGGAAACGCATAAAGTAAAAATTATAGTGGAGAGTATAAATTTAATTTTTTTCATATTAATTCTTTGTAAAATAAATAATCATAAAACCTAAAATTGCAAAAATTAGACCTCCAACTCTCAATTGACCATCTTTTATAAGTTCTAATTTTTTTAACATATCTCTCATTTTTGATGGAAATATGGCATATAAAATGCCCTCAATAAAAAGAAATAGACCAAAGGCTATGATCAATTCTTTCATGGTAAAATTTTATTGAACTTGAGGTTTTATATTTCCAAAAAATTTGAAGAATTCACTATCAGGAGATAAAATTAAAGATGTATCCCCACCAATCAAAGCATTTTCGTAAGCTTGCATAGCTCTATAGAACGCAAAAAATTCAGGGTCTCTTCCAAAGGCATCTGCAAAAATCTTATTTCTTTGACCGTCACCTTCCCCTTTCATAATTTCAGATTTTTTTTGAGCATCGGCTAAAATAACTGTAACTTCTTTGTCAGCGGTAGAGGTAATTGTTACCGCCATTTCTGCACCTCTTGCTCTAAATTCTTTTGCTTCTCTTTCCCTTTCAGTTTGCATTCTCCTAAAAATAGCATCACTATTTGCTTGAGGAAGATCTGCTCTTTTAATTCTTACATCATTAATTTTGATACCAAAATTTTCAGCTTCATTATTTACACCTTCTTGAATTAAAGCCATTTGTTTAGTTCTGTCTTCTGATAATAGAGTTTGCAATTCTTGTTGGCCTAAGACGTTTCTTATTCTTGAATTAATAATAGTTGCTAATCTTGATCTTGCTACTCTCTCATTACCTACAGAAATATAAAATTTAAGTGGATCAATAATTTGAAATCTTGCGAAAGCATCTACAATCAATCTTTTTTGATCTGATGCAATTACCTCTTCTGGTGGTGTATCTAAATTTAAAATTCTTTTATCTAAAAAAACAACATTTTGGATAAAAGGAATTTTAAAATTCAACCCAGGTTTTGAAATTATTCTTTTAGGATCACCGAATTGAAGAACGATTGCCTGATTTACTTCTTTTACTATAAAAATTGAAAAATAAGCTACCGCAATTAGCACAACAACTATACCTGTTATAATCTTTCCTATATTCATTTTAATTTGTTACTTTCTTTTTATTTAATTCAGGTAATGGAAGATATGGAACTACACCAGAGCCGGCATTTTTTTCAATAATTACTTTTTCTATGTCTGCTAAAACTTTTTCCATTGTCTCTAAATACATTCTCTCTTGAGTAACTTCTTTTGCCTTAGTATACTCATTGTAAATGGATACAAATCTACTAGCTTCACCTTCAGCTTTAGCTACAACTTCTTTTTTATAAGCCTCTGCTGCCTGTAAAATTTTTTGAGCTTCTCCTCGTGCTCTTGGAATTACATCATTAGCATATGCTTCAGCTTCATTTTTTGATCTTTCCATATCTGCTCTTGCAGCTTGAACATCTCTAAAAGCATCGATTACTTGATCCGGTGGATCTGCTTTTTGAGTTTGTACTTGGGTGATTTGAATACCACTAGTATATTCATCTAAAATTTTTTGAATTATATCTTGAGTGTCAGTCTCTATAAGTGATCTTCCCTCTGTTAAAATTGGTTGAATATCTGATCTTGCTATTACTTCTCTCATCGCAGTCTCTGCTGCAGCTTTTACAGTTCCTTCTGGATCTTGAATCTTGAATAAAAAATTTCCTGCATCTTTAATTACCCAAAAAACTGAGAAGTCTATGTTTACAATATTTTCATCTCCTGTTAACATTAAACTTTCCTGAGGAACATCGGCTACTCCACCTGAAGAAGTAAAACCACTATCTCTTTCAGATCTAAACCCTATATCGATTCTGTTAACCTTTGTAACCTTTGGAGTAAGGACTGACTCTACAGGGAATGGAATATGATAATTTAATCCAGGTTGAGTTGTTTTTATAAATTTTCCAAATCTTAGGACAACACCTTGCTCGTCTGGCAAAACCCTATAAAGGCCACTTGCAAGCCAAATAAAACCTAAAACAATAAGAACTAAAACAGCCTGTTTACCACCAGATGATGCTCCACCTGGAAAAAATCTTTTTATTTTTTCTTGAAATTCTTTAATTATTTTATCAATGTCTGGAGGTGTTGGACCTCTACCAGACCCATTACCATTTCCTCCACCAGGAGGTGTTCCCCAAGGACTACCACCTCTTTGTTGAAAATCATCAGACATACATTATCTATATAGTGTTTAATTAATTAAAAACAAGTTAAGATCAATTTATGACAGATAAAAAGCCTGAACTAAGTGCCGCAATGAAAAGCAAGCTAGAACCAAAGGTTTTTAAGAAAAATCCAATTATTGGAACTAAATTTACAATAGCAATTTCGAGCGCCAAAGGTGGGGTTGGCAAATCTACATTTGCAACTAATCTTGCTTTAGCGTTGAAACAAATTAGTTGTAAAGTTGGATTATTAGATGCAGACATATATGGTCCATCAATTCCTAAAATGTTAGGTATAGAAGAAAAACCAAAAAGTGATGGACAAAAACTAGAGCCAATTATTAAATATGATATTCAATGTATGTCTATTGGTTTTTTGGCTGATCAACAAACTCCAATGATTTGGAGAGGTCCAATGGTCACCAGTGCAATAAAAACTTTTACTCAAAAGGTCAACTGGAAAAATTTAGATTTTATAATCGTCGATATGCCACCTGGAACAGGGGACACTCAACTCACCTTTTCGCAGGAAATTAAAATGGATGGTGCAATAATTATCTCTACACCTCAAGAGGTAGCATTACTAGATGTCAAAAGAGGTATTAAAATGTTTGATAAGCTTGGAGTAAAAATTTTAGGGCTAGTTGATAATATGAGTTATTTTAAAGCGGATGATGGTAAAAGTTATAAAATATTTGGTGATAGTGGAGTCAAAAGGACTGCTGAGGAGTTCAGCAAAGATTTCTTAGGTGAAATTCCAATTAACCCTGAAGTTGGAAAAGCCTCTGATAACGGTAAACCAATAGTTGAGCTTAACTCAGAACATGAAATTTCAAAGATATACTTAAATTTTGCTAATAAAATTAAATCATCTTATCTTTAAGATCAAAAGCTTGCATTAATTCATTCCATTCTCTTTTTGATAATCCCGAAGCCTCTAAAGATACATTTTCATTTTTAATTAGTTTTTGAATAATGTCTTTTCCTTTAGCCGAAACTTCAGTTCCTCCAACTCTATAATCCATAAATGCTTCATAAGTAATTGGAACCCACCTTTTTAAGGTATCTAACATAATGTCTGCATAAACTCTTATTTCAAATTGTGCATGACTGTCCGCTCTCAATCTTAAAAAATTCATTAAATTTAATAAATCTGTTTTCCAATACCATTGAGTATAAGTATTAAGTGTAAGATTCATTCTTGCTAGCTCTCTAGCTAGACCTTTTTTATTTTTATCTATTGTAGACCCGTCATATCTTTCATTGAGCATAGTTTCATAGTTATCATAAGTCCTTTCAGCATCATTTTTTAAAAGTTCTAAAACTTTATTAGCTTGTTCGCCTTCAAGTATTTCACCTCTACCTTGCCTATTACTTGTTGATTGTGCTGCTAAATTATCTCTAGTTGGTAAATAAAATTCCTTATCTAAAATTGAATACCTTGCAGAATATTCGTTTACGTTAGCTGTTCTATGTCTGATCCATTGTCTAGCAATAAATATTGGTAATTTAATATGGTATTTAATTTCACACATTTCAAAAGGGGTGCTATGCCAATGTCTCATTAAATATTTTATTAAACCCTTATCAGTAGAAACTTGTTTTGTTCCTTTTCCATATGATACTCTTGCTGACTGAACTATAGAAGTATCATCACCCATATAATCTACTACTCTTACAAATCCATGATCCAAAGCTGGAATTGCCTCATATAAAATTTTTTCAAGTTCTGGTGAAGTTACTCTCTTTGTCTGGTTACTCTGACTTTGTTGATTTTTTATCTCCTCTAACTGTTCTTTAGTTAATTTCATGATTGTTATTGAATCTGTTGTATTTCCTTTTATATTAATAAAGTTGGATTTCCAACTATGACGATAAATGAATTTCGTAATAACCATTGCGGACGTGGGGGCAGTACCCACCACCTCCACCATTACAACTTATGGGGGT
>NZ_CVSF01000016.1 GCF_001179925.1 Candidatus Pelagibacter communis
GAGCTAGAGGAGTCCCAGCAGGTCTTGGGGCTCCGATTTATTCAAAATTAGATTCGGATATTGCTTCTGGCTTAATGAGTATAAACGCAGTCAAAGGTGTAAATATTGGAGCTGGGATGAATTCAGCACAATTAAGTGGTGAACAAAATTCTGATCAAATTTCGCAGAAAGGAGAAAAATTAAAATTTGACTCTAACAACGCTGGAGGAATTTTAGGAGGAATATCAAGTGGTCAAGAAATTATAGCATCTTTTGCTGTTAAGCCAACTTCCTCGATTTTAAAAACAAGAAAAACGATAAATAAATTTGGAAAAAATACCACAATTTCAGTTAAAGGAAGACATGATCCTTGCGTTGGAATCAGAGCAGTGCCAGTAGGAGAAGCTATGATAAATTGTATTTTATTAGATCATTATCTAATGAATAAGGCCCAGTGTAATTAAAAATAATTTAATTTTTTACTACTTTTATAGAATCTTTAGAAAATAAAATATCAAGTATTTTTTTTGAAATTTGGGCTGAGTTTAAACCTGCAAATTCGTACATTTTTTTTGGAATATCTTGTTCAATAAAAATATCAGGTAATTTCATAGATCTAAATTTCAGACCTTTGTCGAAAACTCCTTTTTCAGTTAGTAAATTTTCTACATGAGATCCAAAACCACCTATAGATCCTTCCTCAATTGTTATCATAACTTCATGTTCCCTTGCACATTTTAAAATAAGTTTTTCGTCTAAAGGTTTTGCAAATCTTGCATCTACTATCGTTGTGGAAACTCCTTTATTTTTTAATTCCTCAGAGGCTAACTTACATTCTTCAAGCCTAGTTCCTAAACTTATTATGCAAACTTGTTTCCCTTCTTGAATAATTCTTCCTTTGCCTAATTCAATTTTTTCATCAATAGAGGGAAGTTCTATTCCTACACCTGTTCCTCTTGGATATCTTATTGCACAAGGTTTATCATTTATATCAACTG
>NZ_CVSF01000017.1 GCF_001179925.1 Candidatus Pelagibacter communis
TATGCAAGAGGAGCTGATGAAATGGGAGTTGATATAATTCAAAATTGTGAGGTAAAAGCAATTAAAAGAAATGGAGATTTTGTTGAAGGTATAGAAACAACGAAAGGATATATTAAAACTAAGAAAATTGGTGTAGTAGCAGCTGGTCATTCAAGTGTGATAGCTAATATGGTTGGTTTAAAACTACCTTTAGAAAGTAAACCTCTTCAAGCTTTGGTTTCAGAACCTGTAAAACCAATAATTGATACAGTTGTTATGTCAAATGCTGTTCACGCTTATGTAAGCCAGTCTGATAAAGGTGAGCTAGTAATTGGTGCAGGAACTGACGATTATGTTTCATATTCACAAAAAGGAAGTCACGATATTGTAGAAGGAACATTAAATGCAATTTTAGAGTTATATCCAATATTCAGTCGTATGAGAATGTTAAGGCAATGGGGTGGAATAGTAGATATTTGTCCTGATGCGAGTCCAATTATAAGTAAAACATCGATCAAAGGCTTATACTTTAATTGTGGTTGGGGAACAGGAGGATTTAAAGCAACACCAGGATCTGGTGATTTATTTGCTCATACTATAGCAAATGATGAACCTCATAAACTAAATGCTGCATTCAATATAAACAGATTTGTAAGTGGAGACCTTGTTGACGAACACGGTGCAGCGGCTGTAGCTCACTAATGTTTCTCATTATTTGTCCGTACTGTGGTGAGAGAGAACAAAGTGAATTCAAAGCTGGTGGAGAAGCTCATATAGTTAGACCTAAACAACCCACTGAATTAAGTGATGATGAATGGGCTGAATACCTTTTTATGAGAAAAAATATCAAAGGGATACAATTTGAGAGATGGAATCATATTCATGGATGTAGGAAATGGTTTAATATGGTTCGGGACACTTCAAATGATGAAATAAAAGCAGTTTACAAAATGGGTGAAAAACCACCATCAATTTAAAATGTCAAAAAATTTAAGAACTAAAACTAGTAAATTTATAGATGAAACTACTCGAATTTCATTTAGATTTGACGGAAAAAAATATTTTGGTTTTAGAGGAGACACTTTAGCTTCAGCTCTTTTGGCAAATAATATTCATTTAGTTGGAAGAAGTTTTAAATATCACAGACCACGGGGAATAATGACTGCAGGTTCTGAAGAACCAAACGCTATAGTTCAGCTTAATAATAATTCATCTAGAACAGAACCTAATGTAAGAGCTACAGAAATAGAGATATATGAGGGATTAGAAGCCTCTAGTCAAAATTGTTGGCCTAGTGTGAAATTTGATATAGGAGGAATAAATAATTTTTTAAGCCCAATATTACCTGCTGGTTTTTATTATAAAACTTTTATGTGGCCAGCAAGTTTCTGGGAAAAATACGAATATTTCATAAGAAAATCTGCAGGATTAGGTAAATCTCCCACTAAACCTGATCCTGATATTTATGAACATAAATATATTCATTGCGATGTATTGATTATAGGGGCTGGTATTTCAGGAGTAATGGCGGCAAAAATTGCTGCAAAAAATGGATTTAAAACACTTTTAGTTGACGAAAAATCATATTTAGGGGGCTCAACTATTTATCAAAATTCAGAAAACTTTAAAATTAATAATCAAGTTTCAAACTCATGGTTAGAAAAAGAGATCAATGAAATAAAGAAATTTAAAAATCTAGAAATTAAAACAAGAACAAGTGTAGCAGCTTTTCATGGATATAATTATTTGTTAGCTCGAGAAAATTTAACAGATCACTTACCGTTAGATCAGCGAAAAGATAAAACTCGTCAAAGATTGCTTAAAATAAGAGCAAAAAAAGTTATTACAGCAACTGGATCTTTAGAAAGACCATTGATTTTTGACAATAATGATCGTCCTGGGATTCTACTTTCATCAGCTATCAAGACGTATGCAAATCTTTATGGTGTGGCATGTGGTGAAAAAAATGTTCTTTTTACAAACAACGATAGTGCTTACGAAACTGCTATCAGCTTGTATCAAAAAGGTATCAATATAGAGGCTATTATTGATAATAGAGAAGAAGTTGATTCAAAATTAATAAAGGAAACTGAAAAAAATAATATTAAAGTCTATAAAGGATATACCGTAGTCAATACTTCAGGTTATAAAAGAATTAATAAGATTTCAATAATGCAGCTATCAAAAGACGGTCAAAAAGTAACTGGTAACAAAATATTTATTGAATGTGACTGTCTTGGAGTTTCTGGAGGATGGACACCAGCAGTACATCTTTTTACACAATCAGGTGGTAAATTAAAATTTAGAGATGAAGATCAAGTTTTTATTCCAAAAACATATCCTTCAGATCAAATCAGTATAGGCTCATGTAATGGTGATTTTACTTTAGATGAAATATTATCAAGCATCCCTAATAAATTAAAAGTATTTTTAAATATCAAACATACAGTTTATGAAAATATAGAAGTACAATCTCCATTTAATAAATCAAAAAGAAATATATGGTTACTTCCTTCAGATAAAAATATTGGAAAAACAAAATCATTTGTTGATTATCAAAATGATGCTACTGCAAAAGATATTAAATTAGCTTTAAGAGAAGGATTTAGATCAATTGAACATGTTAAAAGATATACAACAACTGGTATGGGAACTGATCAAGGTAAACTTGGAAATATGCATGCTCTAGGAATTATTTCTGAGACAGCTGGATCAAAAATGGGAGAACTTGGAACTACAACCTTCAGACCACCCTACACTCCTCTTACATTTGGAACCATTGTTGGAAGAAATGTTGGTGAATACTTTGATGTGTTTCGAAAAACTCCAATTCATGAATGGCATGTTAAAAATAATGCTAAATTTGAAAACGTTGGGCAGTGGAAAAGATCATGGTACTATCCAAAAAATGGTGAGAGTATGCATGATGCAGTTCAAAGAGAAAGTAAAGCGGCTAGAGATAGTGCTGGTATATTAGATGCATCAACGCTAGGTAAAATTGATATTCAAGGAACTGATGCTTCTGAATTTTTGAACAGAGTTTATACCAACTCTTGGTCAAAACTCTCTATTGGGAAGTGTCGTTATGGACTAATGCTTAATGAAGATGGTATGGTTTATGATGATGGGGTTACAACGAGATTAAGTGAAAATCATTATATTATGACTACTACAACTGGTGGTGCTGCAACTGTTTTGGGAAAGCTAGAAGATTATCTTCAAACTGAATGGCCTGAATTGGATGTTTATTTAACCTCGGTTACTGATCACTATGCAACAATAAGTGTTTGTGGACCAAATAGTAGGAAAATTGTTTCTAAGATTATTCCCGATCTTGATTTCTCAGATGAAAGTTTTCCACATATGTCTTTTAAAAATGTAAAGATCGGTAAAATTAAATGCAGATTAATGAGGATAAGTTTTACAGGCGAACTTAGCTACGAAATAAATGTTCAGGCCAATTATAGTAAATCATTATGGGAAAGATGTATGGAAGCAGGAAAAGAATTCAATATTACTCCATATGGTACTGAAACTATGCATTTATTAAGAGCTGAAAAAGGATTTATTATAGTCGGCCAAGATACTGACGCAACAATGACCCCTATAGACTTACAAATGGATTGGATAGTCAGCAAAAAGAAATATGATTTTATAGGAAAAAGATCTTTATATAGATCTGATACAATTAAAGAGGATAGAAAACAATTAGTTGGTCTATTAACAGAAAACCCAGAAGAAATATTAGAAGAAGGTGCCCAAATTATAGCTGATATAAATAAATCACCTATTGAAATGTTAGGTCATGTAACTTCAAGTTATTACAGTCCAAACCTAAAAAAATCTATCGCTCTTGGGGTTGTTAGAGGAGGAAAAAATATGATGGGTCAAAAATTAATTATTCCAATGGAGAATAAACAAATTAATGTAACTGTTGCAGACCCAGTATTTTTAGACAAGGAGAATAAAAGATTAAATGCTTAATTACTCAAATGTTATAACCGAAGCAAAATCTTACTCAGGTTTACAAATGAAAGAAATCAAACCTGTTATGAAATTAATGATAAGAGGTAAAAAAAGAGAATTTTTATCTGCTGTTGGTAAATCATTAAATTTATTACTACCAACAGAAGCTAACACATTATCAAGAAGTGAAAAGTTAACTGCTCTTTGGCTGAGCCCGGATGAATGGATGATTTACTCTAATGAAACTTTAAAATCTGAAAGTAATGACTATGAAACTGAAAATTTATTAAATAAAAATATTTCTAAAACAAATTTAGGTGCTGTGACAGATGTAACCGATCAATTTGTTATGATAAATATCAAAGGTGATAAAATCTTTGACTTATTTGAGACTGGATCCCCTTTTAATTTTAATGATTTTAGAAATAAAAAAGGCTCTGTTACTCAAACGATTCTCGCTAAAATTGATGTTATTATTCATAATCAAAACCAAAATGAAGTAAATCTTTTTGTAAGACGTTCATTTTCACAACATTTATTCTCTTGGATGAATGATAGTGCGTCAAGATTATAGTTTCAATTATTTTTTCAAGTAGTTACTAAATAGAATGAAAAAATTATTTCTTATAGCATTATTTGCTCTTTTACCCTTTTCTTTAAATGCAGAGTCTAATTTAGACAAAATTTTATCATCAGGAGTTTTAAAAGTTGGAACAACTGGTGATTGGGATCCTATGACAATGAAAGATCCAGCGACAAATAAATATAAAGGTTTTGATATAGATGTAATGAATGAACTTGCAAAAGACATGGGTGTCAAAATAGAGTTTGTACCTGCTGAATGGAAAACAATTGTTTCAGGTATAACATCTGGAAGATATGATATTTCAACAAGTGTAACAAAAACTCCAAAAAGAGCTGAGGTAGCAGGTTTTACAGATACATATTATAAATATGGAACTGTTCCACTAGTACTTAAGAAAAATTTAAAAAAATTCTCAACATGGGACTCTTTAAATAACTCAAATGTAACAATTGCTACTACTCTTGGTACATCTCAAGAGGAAAAAGCAAAAGAATTTTTTCCTAAATCAAAATTAAATTCGGTCGAAGCACCAGCAAGAGACTTTCAAGAAGTTTTAGCTGGTAGAGCTGATGGTAATATAACAAGTTCAACTGAAGCTAATAAATTAGTAATTAAATACCCTCAACTAGCTATAGTTCCTGATGGAGAAAAAAATCCAGCCTTCTTAGCTATGATGGTTCCAAAAGGTGATGAAAAATGGAATAGTTATGTTAATGATTGGATTAAGAAGAAAAAATCATCAGGTTTCTTCACTAACTTATTAGCTAAATATAATTTAAAAAGTTTATAATCAATTAGTAATTAATTCTTAATTCTTTATAACTTTAAGAGTGAGAAATTTATTTTTTTTACTTTTAATTTTACCTTTGACCTCATGTGGAAAGAGTGAACTTAATTGGTTAATTTTATCTCCTAATAACATAGAGGGATTAACCAATTTAAAATTTTTATTAAGTGGTTTAACTACAACTATTTTCATTTCTATAGTTTCAATAATTATTTCTATATTTTTAGGGCTAGTTGTTGCAATTCCCTCTTTAGCTAAGAATAAATTTTTGACTTACCTAAATATAGGTTATGTGGAAATAGTAAGAGCAATACCATTATTGGTTCTAATTTTATGGATTTATTATGGTTTACCTATAATGACAGGTATAAGTTTTAGTCCATTTGTCTCTGGTATCATAGCTTTATCAATTAGTGAAAGTGCTTTTCAGGCTGAAATTTTTAGAGCAGGTATTAATTCAATCAAAAAGTCTCAATGGGAAGCTGGAAGTTCACTAGGTTTAAATTTTTTTAGAAAGTTGAAATTAATTATCCTTCCTCAGGCAATTAAGAATATTTTACCAGCAATTGGAAATCAATTTGTGTATGTTTTAAAGATGTCTTCATTAGTATCTATTATTGGTATTGGAGACTTAACAAGAAAAGCTAATGAATTAGTCGTTACAACTTATAGACCTCTTGAAATATATACTTTTTTGATACTTGAATATCTAATCTTGATCTTAATAGTTTCCTACTTTGTAAGAAAACTTGAGAAGAAGTTAAAAAAAGATTGATTATTATTTTATTTTAAACCTGAATTATCTATTGATTTCTTTTTTTCCATTCCCATGGATATTCAAACTTCATATTCCATAATCCTAATTTATTCATCTTGGCATATTCTTGATCTTTTGCATATTTTCCTTTTGAGTAATAAGGCCAATCAAAAGCGTAGCCATTTCTGACCATAAATACAGATAAGCTTTCATCTTTTATAAAACACTCTCCTACTAATCTTTTGTATTTATCCTTTTTCTTCTCAATTATACAATTTACTCGATTGTTTCCTATTTTTTTGATCAACTTGTCTTTAGATAATTGTCCACAAAAAACTTCTTCATTATTTAATATACAAGTTTGTTTTTTACCTCTGTAATTACTTTCAGGAGCATCAATTCCTCCGAATCTAATTTTTTTTCCATCTAAATTTATTGTGTCACCATCAATAACTTTAACTTCTACAGACTTAACATCATTATATGTAAGAAAAAAAAATATTAGTAAAATACTAATAACTAAAAAGAGGTTTGTTTTGTTTAAATACATTATTTAGAAAATATCCAATAAATATTAAAACAACAATCCCCATAGCCCAATTTGTAGCCATGATTGTATAGAAAATATCCTCATAATCACCACCCCTGATATTAATTACGTACCATAAACTTAAAAAAGGAAATGCAGTTAATCTTAGAATACTTAAATAAAGACTATAAAGAGGTTTTTTAACAGCTTGAAATACCGCTGTGGTAATAAAGAACACTGGATAAATTGGTCCAATTAATGCTGCAACTTTTAAATAAATAGCTCCACTAGCAACTGCTTCTTGGTTGTCAGTAAATAAAGAAACAAAAAATTCTGCCCCAAAAAATATTATTATTCCAGCAATTGCCATGAATGAAGAACCAAATAATAAAGCTTTAGTGTAGAGTTCTCTAATTCTATCATAAGCTTTAGCTCCAAAATTCTGTCCACCAATAGAAAGAACCGCTGTATTTAACCCAATAACTGGTAGTAAAAAAACTTGTTCAACCCTTAATGCAGCTCCATAACCAGCAGTAGCTAGATCACCAAACTGCCCAATAAAATATAAGATATTAAATATACCTACCCCAATAAATAACATGCTAAACATAACGGGGACGGCTTGTGTCGTTAGTGGTTTTAAATACTCATACTTGGGAAAAAAACATTGTAATTTTAGATATTCTTTTATCTTACAATTATTAACTTTGTAAGCCAGGTAGATTGTTCCGATTAACTGTGAAATCACTGTAGCTATTGCTAGTCCAGCAATACCAAATCCGGGTATAAACCCATATCCCCATATAAAAAGAGGATTTAAAAAAATGTTGAGAAAAAAACTAAATATTAAAACGTTTCTATAACTTCTTGTATCACCTTGAGCATTTAAAGTTCCATTTAATGAAATTTGTATTAATACAATAAAAGTTCCATAAAAAATGATATCTAGATATTCTCTAGTTAAAGCTATACCAGCAGCATCAGATCCCATAATACCTAGTAAATAATTTGAAGCATTCAAACCAAATAGGGTTACAAATATTGATACAGTTAGAGCAAAAATAAGAGACTGAGCAATATACATAGAGGCAACTCTTACTTTTTTTTCACCTATAGAATTACCAATTAAAGCATTTGTTGCTGCACCTAATCCAACACCAACAGCAATAATAGTAAAATAAATTGGAAAAGATTTAGCAATAGCACCTATCGCTTCTGCTGAAATTCTACCAGCAAACCAAGTATCAACTAAATTGTAAAAAGTTTGAAACAATGAGCCAACACTTGCGGGTATAGTGACTTTTCTTAATAGAGTCCAAATTGGATCTTTAGTTAATTTTATTGATTTAGACAAAGTAATCCTTATTTAAATTCTTTTTGAAAAATATGTTTTTTTCCAGATTGTTTTGCTTTGTATATCTGACTTTGTCTCATTCTAAAACGTGATTTTTGAGTTTCTGTTAATTTATCATGACAATTTGAACAAGAAACTCCTTCTTCATACTTATTCGATCTTTTATCTTTTGAAGATATAGGCATTCTACATCCACTACACATAGAATAAGTACCTGACTTTAATCCATGTCTTAGACTAATTCTATTATCAAATACAAAACACTCACCTTTCCATAAACTTTCATTTTTTTTTATCTTATTTAGATAATTTAAAATACCACCATTTAGCTGATAAATATTTTTAAATCCTTTCTTCTTTAAGTAAATAGAAGTTTTTTCACAACGTATTCCACCGGTACAAAACATTGCTACTGGTTTATTTTTCTTCAGTTTATTTAAATATTTAGGGAAATCTCTAAAATTAGTTACATTTGGATTTACTGATCTTTTAAAAGTTCCAACCTTATATTCAAAAGGTTTTCTAGTATCAATTATGTGAGTTTCTTTATTCTTAATTAGTTTATTCCAATCTTTTGGGTCTAAATGAGATTTCATATTTCTCTCTTTAGGATTGATGATTAAATTCATAGGTACAATTTCTTTTTTAATCTTAACTTTTGGCTTATGAAAAGGTTGAAATTTAGATTTAGACTCATTGCTACTATCGAATTGTTTAAATGAGAATAAAGATTTCAATTTTTTGATAGTTTTATTAATATCTTTGATACTACCAGAAATAGTGCCATTTAATCCTTCTTTAGCAATGATTATAGTTCCCCTGATATGATTTAAAAAAAGGAACTTCTGTAAAAAATCTTTATTTTTTTTTAAAGATTTAATCTTTGCAAATTTATAAAAGCCAACAACTTTAAACATTATAAAACTCTACAAACAGTCATTCCGTCACCTAATGGAATAATGATTTGCTCTACCCTTTTATCTTCAGACACAAATTTATTAAATTCTCTAATATTTACAGTAAATTTATCATTATTTTTTTCATCAGCTACTTCACCATGCCATAAAACATTATCGATAATGATCAACCCACTTTTATTTAATAATTCTAAGGATTTTTCATAATATTCTTTATAATTCATTTTATCAGCATCAATAAAAATCATATCAAATTTATTATTTTTTAATTCTCTTAAGCTTTCAAGAGCAGGTTTAGTTATTGTTTGAATTTTATGATCTTGTTTTGCTTTTTTAAAAAAATCACATGCAATTTTGTTTGTCTCCTCATTTTTATCAAGGGCAATTAGTTTTCCCTCATCAGGTAAAGCGAGTGAAATTGTGAGGGCACTGAGACCTGTAAAAGTTCCAATTTCAAGAACATTTTTTATATTTGAAACTTTAATAATTAGGTGAAGAAAATGACATTGAATCGGATCAATCTGCATTCTTTTGATGTCACCTAAAGTTTTATTATAATTAATTATCTCTTGTTGAACTGGATGTAAATTTAATCCAAAATCATTTATATAATTTTGTAACTTTTCTGTAATATCAAGGTTTGCACCCATTCTACTGAAGTTTTTTCTTTAAAATTTCATTTATAAGTTGAGGGTTGGCTTTACCAGCAGAAGCTTTCATAGCTTGACCAACAAAGAAACCAAATAATTTTTCCTTACCTTGTTTATATTCAATTGCTTTTTCTCTATTATCATCAATTATTTTATCGATTAAAGCCTCTATCGCTTTAGGATCACTTTGTTGTTTAAGTCCTTTTTCTTCAACAATTTTTTGAGGATCTTTATCCCCGTCTAACATTAGTTCAAATACAGTCTTTGCTATTTTTCCTGAAATTGTTCCATTCTTTATTAAATTAACTAGTATAGCTAAATTCTTTGCACTTACTGGGCTTTGAGAAATTTCTAAATTTTTGTTGTTTAAAACTGCAAATAATTCACCTGTAATCCAGTTAACTGCTAATTTCATATCTTTGTTCTTACCCATCTTAGCTACAACTTCTTCAAAATATTTTGCTGTATCGATATCTGAGACTAAAATTGTTGCTTCATATGGCGACAGCTTAAATTCATCAATAAATCTTTTCTTTTTATCATCTGGTAATTCTGGGATATTATTTTTAAGTTCTTTAACAAATTCATCAGAAACTTCTAAAGGTAACAAATCAGGATCTGGGAAATATCTATAATCATGTGCATCTTCTTTTGATCGCATTGATCTTGTTTCATTTTTTTTTGTGTCAAATAATCTTGTCTCTTGATCAATTGATTTACCTTCTTCAATTAAATCAACTTGTCTATTTGCTTCATATTCAATGGCCATTTGCATAAATTTGATAGAGTTTACATTTTTAATTTCACACCTTGTTCCAAATTCTTTTGAACCTTTTGCTCTTACAGAAACATTTACATCTGCTCTTAATGATCCTTCTTGCATATTACCATCACATGTACCTAAATATCTCATTATTGATCTTAATTTTTTAATGTATAGACTCACTTCGTCAGGAGATCTAAGGTCTGGTTTGCTTACAATTTCCATTAAAGCCACACCAGATCTATTAAGGTCTACAAAAGTATTTTGAGGATCAAGATCATGAATACTTTTTCCTGCATCTTGTTCTAAATGCAATCTTTCAATGCCAACTTCTTTTTGTCCATCAGGCATGTCTAAAATGACTTTACCCTCACCAACTATAGGATCTTTAAATTGAGAAATTTGATATCCTTGAGGTAAATCTGCATAAAAATAATTTTTTCTATCAAATACAGAACGTTTATTAATTTTTGCATTAAGGCCAATACCAGTTTTAATAGCTTGTTTTACACAAAATTCATTTATTACAGGTAACATTCCTGGGAATGCTGCATCAACCAAACTTACCTGGGTATTTGGTTCGGCTCCAAATTTAGTAGCAGAGGTAGAAAATAATTTTGACTCTGATAATACTTGAGCATGAACCTCTAAACCAATAACAACCTCGTATTGATTATCTTTTCGATTGATTAAATATTCTGAATTTTTTTTACTCACTTAATCCACCAATCTGTAATTTTGTTTTTAAAATTAATCTTTTCTTCCATTGCAAAGGCGATATTTAATATATTTTGTTCATCAAAAGCTTTGCCAATTATTTGTAGGCCTAATGGGTATCCTTTTGAGTCATGTCCTGCTGGAATTGAAATTCCTGGTAAACCTGCAAGATTAACTGGGACTGTAAATATATCGTTAAGATACATCGAAACTGGATCATTTGTTTTTTCGCCTATCTTAAATGCTGAGCTTGGTGTTGACGGAGTTAAAATTGCATCAACCTTTTTATATGCTTCATCGAAATCATTTTTAATTAACTTTCTTACTTTTTGAGCTTTAAGATAGTAAGCATCATAGTAACCAGACGATAAAACATAAGTTCCTATCATTATTCTTCTTTGTACTTCAGCGCCAAAACCTTCAGATCTTGTCTTTTCATACATATCAATTAGATTTTCACCTTTAGCTCTAAATCCATACTTAACACCATCATATCTTGCTAGGTTTGAAGATGCTTCTGCAGGAGCAACAATATAATAAGTAGGCAAAGCATAATTAGTATGTGGTAATGAAATATCAATTGTTTCTGCGCCACAATCTTTGACATACTGAATTCCTTTTTGCCAAAGATCTTCAATTTCTTTTGGCATTCCATCAATTCTATATTCTTTTGGTATACCAATTTTTTTTCCTTTTATATTATTAGTAAGTTCTTTGCTGTATTGATTTCTTTTAAAATCTATTGAAGTGGAATCTTTTGGATCATAGGTACTAATTACCTCTTGTAGTAAAGCACAATCTTTAACATTTTGTGCCATTGGTCCTGCTTGATCTAATGATGATGCAAAAGCAACAATTCCGTAGCGTGAACAGCTTCCATAAGTGGGTTTTAATCCAACTGTTCCTGTAAAAGAAGCAGGTTGCCTTATTGAACCACCAGTATCAGTTCCAATTGTAATTGGTGTTAATTGTCCAGACACTGCTGAAGCAGACCCACCTGACGAACCACCTGGAACTAAATCTTTATCAATTGGATTTTGTACGCTACCAAAAAAACTAGTTTCATTTGATGAACCCATTGCAAATTCATCACAATTTAGTTTACCTAAAAGTATTGCACCTTCTTTCCAAATATTTTCGGTTACCGTTGATTCATATGTTGGTACAAAGTTATTTAAAATTTTACTACCAGCAGTTGTTTTAACATCTTTTGTACAAAATAAATCTTTTACTGCCATTGGAACACCTGGCAATTTTAAATCTAAATTAGGTTTTTGATCAAATTTTTTTGCTTTGTTTAAAGCTGATGTGAAATCTTCAGTAATATATGTATTCAATTCTTTAGACTTTTCAGATCTTTCAATAAATGCTTTAGTTACATCAGTTGAAGAAAGTTTTTTATTTTTAATATTTTCAACTAATTCTGTCAAAGTTTGTTTCGTGATATCTGACATTACTCTATTACCTTTGGTACAACAAAATAATCTTCATTATCTTGAGGAGAATTTTTAATTATTTGTTCTCTAATATTTTTACTTTTAACCTCGTCAGGCCTTAGTTTTAAGGTTGTTTCAGCTACAGAAGTTAAAGGTTCAACATTGTCTGTCTTTAGTTCATTAAGTTTTTCAATAAAATCAAAAATTGAATTTAAATCACCAGCTAATTTTTCAGCTTTTTTTTCATCAACTGAAATTCTTGATAATTTAGAGATATGTTTTATTGTTTTAAGATCTATACTCATATGCTATTTAAATATGACGCAAACTATCACTTAAGTTTAAAATATACAATATGGTCACTTTAGAGGAATTTAAAAAAAAATACTCGGATAAATGTAGATTGATAGGTTTAGACCTTGGTTCTAAAAGAATCGGAGTATCTATTTGTGATGAAAAACAACTAATTGCTACACCTTTAAAAACAATAAATAGAAACACTTTAAATGAATTAATTTCTGAACTTAAATTGATCATTCATGAAAATGATATTAAGGGAATCATAATTGGAAATCCTCTTAATATGGATGGTTCATCGGGTAGATCTACCCAATCTGTAAAGGACACCTCTCAAAAAATTGAAGAAAAAATCAACATACCTATTTGTTTATGGGATGAAAGATTATCAACAGTTGGTGCCTTTAACTTATCTAGTCAATTAGATGTCAATGTAAGTAAAAGAGAAAAGAAAATCGATGAAAATGCAGCAGCCTTTATATTGCAAGGTGCGATAGATTTTTTAAATAATTAATGCTTGATATTGTAGAGGTTTATAGTTATAGAGTTGGTTTTAATGGCAATTAAAACAAATAAAGCTATTAAAATCTCCCAAAAACATTTGTTAGGTATCCAAGATTTATCAATTAATGATGTTAATTTGATACTTGATGAAGCACATGCGTTTATAAAAGTTAATCAAAGTAAAAACAAAAAAATAGATGTTTTGAGGGGAAAGACTCAAATCAATCTATTCTTTGAGCCTTCTACAAGAACACAAAGTTCATTTGAATTAGCTGGAAAAAGACTTGGAGCAGACGTTATGTCTATGAATATAAGTAACTCTGCAATTAAAAAAGGTGAAACATTAATCGATACAGCCATGACTTTAAATGCGATGCATCCAGATATTATTGTAGTTAGACATCAAGACTCTGGGGCTTGTAACTTACTTTCGCAAAAAGTAAATTGTGCGGTGCTAAATGCTGGGGATGGAAGAAGAGAGCACCCTACTCAAGCTCTTTTAGATGCTTTAACAATTATAACTCGAAAAAATAAAATTGAAGGATTGAAAATTGCAATATGTGGAGACATTCTGCATTCAAGAGTAGCAAGATCAAATATTTATCTTCTCAATATGCTTGGAGCTGAAGTAAATATAATTGCTCCAACAAATCTTATGCCGAAAGAAATTGAAAAATTTGGTGTTAATACCTTTACTGATATGAAAAAAGGATTGAAAGATTGTGATATCGTGATGATGCTAAGATTGCAAAATGAAAGAATGACAAGTTCATATCTTTCTTCAAATAGAGAGTATTATGAATATTACGGTTTAACTCCTGATAAACTTGAGCATGCTAAATCTGATGCATTAATTATGCATCCTGGACCAATGAATAGAGGTATAGAAATAGATACAATATTAGCAGATGACATAAATAAAAGCGTAATTAAAGAACAAGTTGAACTAGGTGTAGCTGTAAGAATGGCTTGTTTAAAGATATTTTGTACATGATGAAAAAACAATATTTCATAAACGCTAACATAATTGACCCTCATAATTCAATCAATGAAGTTGGAGGTTTGATTATAAGTGAAGAAGGTAAAATCGAAGCCATTGGGAAAAAAGTAAATACTAATAATTTACCTACTAGGGAAAAACCAATTGATTTAAAAGGAAAGTATATTTTTCCAGGCTTGGTAGACATGAGAGTTTTTGTTGGTGAACCCGGATATGAATATAAAGAAAACTTTAGAACCTTAAGTAATGCCGCATTATCTGGTGGAGTTACATCAGTAGTTACGATGCCAAATACAGATCCAATTATAGATAATGTATCTATAGTCGACTTTTTAAAAAGAAGAGGAAGAGATAAGTCAAAAATAAACATTTTTCCATCTGCTTCTCTTACAAAAAATATTGAAGGCACCAACATGACAGAGTTTGGTCTTTTACAAGCCAAAGGGATAATTGCTTTCACTGATGGAATAAAAACAATTCAAAATCCTAGATTAATGTCAAGAATAATGAACTCTGCTAAAGATTTAGGTTGTTTGATAATGCAACACGCTGAGGACTACGAACTTGCAAAGAATGGAATGATAAATTCTGGAATAATTGCATCTAAATTGGGATTATCAGGCATACCAGAAATCGCAGAAAGAATTTTAATAGAGAGAGATTTAACATTACTAGAGAAAGTCAAATGTAGATATCATATATCTCAATTATCATCACAAAAATCTGTTGAAGTTATTAAATATAGAAAGGAAGTTGTTAAATTTAGCTCAGGGGTTTCGATTAATAACTTGTCCTTAAATGAAAATGACATTGGAGATTTTAGAACTTTTTTAAAGTTATCTCCCCCATTAAGAAGAGAAGAAGATAGATTGGCTCTAGTGCAAGGATTAAAAGATGGCTTAATTGATGTAATTGTTTCAGATCATAAGCCTGAAGATGAAGAATCAAAAAGATTAACTTTTGCTCAAGCTGCTACTGGTGCATCTGGTATTGAAACACTGCTATCTTTAAGTTTAGAATTATATCATAATGGATCTCTCAAACTTGAGTCTATAATTAAAGCTTTGACATCTAATCCTGCAAAAATTCTAAAAATAAATAAAGGTAACCTGTCTATAGGAAATGATGCCGATCTATGTATAGTTGATATTGATAAACCATGGATTGTAAAAAAAGATAAATTGATCTCTAAATCAAAAAATACCTCAATAGAGGATAAAAAACTTCAAGGTAAAGTAACAAATACATTTGTAAAAGGAAAAGAATTATTTAAGCTATAGAATGGATGTTTTTTTGATAGGTGTTATCTCTTACCTCATGGGTTCAATTCCATTTGGATTCCTACTGACAAAAATATTTTTAAATAAAGATATAAGAGAAATTGGCTCAGGTAACATTGGAGCGACAAATGTTATAAGAACTGGAAATAAAACTATTGGTTACTCAACATTAATACTGGATATTTTAAAGGCTGTGGCTCCAGTTATTTATGTAAAAATTTTTTATCAAGATTTTTTATATATTGCTTCTTTATGTGCTTTCCTAGGTCATGTGTTTCCAGTTTGGCTAAAATTTAAAGGTGGAAAAGGTGTTGCTACATATGTTGGTATCTTATTTGCTATCAATTTTTATTTTGGAATTATTTTTATTATATCTTGGTTTGCAACATTTTTTATTTCTAAATTTTCTTCTCTTTCATCTTTAATTGGAGCAGCCTCTATACCAATATATTTATTGATTTTAAATCAATTCAATCAGGTAATTTTTTTTACAATAATGTTTGTCTTGATATTTTTTACTCATAGAGAAAATATTAAAAGATTGAAAAATAAAGAAGAAACAGAGACAAAAATTTATTAAATTGACTATCTAAGTCTTTTGAGTAGTTTGTAGCTTATGAATTTGGTCATTGTAGAAAGTCCTGCTAAAGCTAAAACTATAAATAAATACTTGGGAGATAAGTATAAAGTTTTAGCAAGTTATGGTCACATAAGAGACTTGCCTTCAAAAAACGGTTCCGTAGATCCAGATCAAGATTTTAAAATGGAATGGGAAGTTGACAGTTTTTCAAAAAAATATCTTAAAGAAATAACTGATGCCGCAAAAGATTCATCTAAAATTATATTAGCTACCGACCCTGATCGTGAAGGTGAAGCTATAGCTTGGCATGTAAAAGAATATTTAAATGAAAAAAAACTTTTGAAAGATAAAGAAATTGAACGAGTTGTATTTAATGAAATAACCAAAAAAGCTGTTATACAAGGAATTGAAAACCCAAGACAAATAGAGCCATTACTAGTTGATGCATACATGGCAAGAAGAGCTTTGGACTACTTGGTTGGTTTTAATATATCTCCAATACTCTGGACAAAACTACCAGGTTCAAAATCTGCAGGAAGAGTTCAGTCTGTAGCATTAAAGTTAATTACAGAAAGAGAACATGCAATTGAATCTTTTAAACCTGAAGAATTTTGGACTTTAAGTGTTAAATTTGCTGATAATATAAATCAAAATTTCACTGCAAGTATAAGTCAACTTGACAACAATAAAATTGAAAAATTTTCATTTAGAAACAAAGAAGAGATAAATAAAGCCATATCTAGCATTAATAAAAAAAAATTTAATATAAATGATATTTCTAGCAAAATAGTAAATCGTAATCCTTCTGGGCCATTTACTACATCGACTCTTCAACAAACCGCATCAAGTAGACTAGGTTTTGGTGCATCTAGAACAATGCAAATTGCCCAAAAACTTTATCAAGGTATAGAAATGGAAGGTGAAACAATTGGCTTAATTACCTATATGAGAACTGATGGAACTAATTTATCTAAAGAAGCTGTAACGAGTTTCAGAAACTATATCCAAAAAGAGATTGGTAATGAATATTTACCCAAAGATATTTTGAATTATTCTGGAAAAAAAGCTAAAAATGCGCAAGAAGCTCACGAAGCTATCAGACCTACCGATATTATTAGGACTCCTCAAAGTGTTAAGAAATATCTAAGCACAGATCAAAATAAACTTTATGACCTTATCTGGAGTAGAGCTTTGTCTTCTCAAATGGAATCAGCTAAATTTGATAGAAATACTATCACTATATCGTCAGATAATAATGATACCATTTGTAAAGCTAGCGGATCAGTTTTAAAATTTGATGGTTTCTTAAAAATTTATAATAATCAAAACAAAGATGATGATGAAAATATTTTACCAGCTGTATCTAAAGGACCTATTAATATTGAGGAATTAATAGATGAGCAACATTATACACAACCGCCGCCAAGATATTCCGAGGCCAGTTTAGTTAAAAAGCTTGAGGAGCTTGGTATAGGAAGGCCTTCTACGTATGCAAGTATCATTTCTACTATTGCCAATAGAGGCTATGCAGAGATATTGAATAAAAGATTTTTTCCTACAGATAGGGGTAAATTAATTTCAGCCTTTTTAGAAAAATTATTCTCAAAATACGTAGATTATAACTTTACAGCAGGATTAGAAGATCAACTTGATGAGATCACTACTGGAAAAGAAAGTTGGATTAAAGTTTTGGAACTTTTTTGGAAAGACTTCAATAATAATGTTTCGGAAGTAAAAGAAAAAAGAACCAGAGAGGTCTTGGATTTACTTAATGATAGTTTGGGTGAATTAATCTTTGATAAGGATAATAAAGGAAATGTAGTAAGAAAATGTCAATTATGTAGTTCTGGAACACTTAGTTTAAAAAATAGTTTTAGAGGAGGTGCTTTTATAGGATGTTCAAATTATCCAGAATGTAAATTTACCCGACCTTTATCCAAAGCTAAAGCCGCTGCTCAAGCACAATTGGCTGAACCAAAATTTATAGGAAAACATGAAAATGGAAATGATATATATTTGAAAAATGGTAGATTTGGCCCCTACCTTCAGTACGAAAAAGTTCCTGAAGATGTTGAAACTGAAAAATCAACTAAAAAAAAGAAAAAAAATAAAAAATCAAAATCAGATGTTAATGAACTCTTAAAAAATGTTTCGATACCTAAGGGCTTAGAATTAGAAACTATTGATTTAGAAAAAGCTCGATTTTTATGCTCATTACCTAAATCTCTAGGAATTAATCCCGATAATAAAAAGGAGATAACATTAAATACGGGAAGATTTGGCCCATATTTAAAATGTGAAAACAAATCTGCAAGAATTGAAAATATTGAAGAAATATTTTCTATAGGCTTGAATAGAGCAATTACTATGATAGCAGAAGCTAAACCAGGTAGAATATCGTCATCAATTATAAAAGACTTAGGGGAACATCCAGAAGATAAAAAACCAGTTAGAGTAATGAAAGGTCAATATGGACCATATATAAAATATAAATCTTTGAATGCAACTATTCCTGAAGAAAAAGATCCGATAGAATTAACTATGGAAGAAGCATTAATATTGATAGAAAAAAGAAAAGAATATGACAAAAACAAAAAAAAGAAAAAAAAATGAAAAATTTTGTATTATATTTATTGATAATTTTTAATATGAATAATGTCGTTTTAGCGAATAACATTACTTGTAAAGAATTTAAAAAGTTTTCAGTTGAATACTTTAAATGTAAAGGTAATTTAGTTAAAGATAAAACTATATCTGCTGGTAAAAATATTATAAAAGATACTAAAGATTATCAAAAAGATGAATGGATAGAGGAAAAAGAAAAATTAAATAAAACTAAAGAAAAAATACTAAATCAATGACAGTTAATGAAAACATTAATAAATTAAATATTCAATTACCAGAAGCTAAGGCACCTGTTGGTAATTATGTTGCAACAAAAGTGTCAGGTAAATTGTTATTTGTATCGGGTCAAATATCAATAGATGAAAATGGCGAATTAATTAAAGGTAAAGTTGGTAAAGATTTAGATGTAGACTCTGGTTATAACGCTGCAAAAAGATGTGCTCTAGGAATTGTATCTCAAGTTAAAAAAGCATGTAATGATGATTTATCGAAAGTTAAAAGCTGTGTGAAATTGACTGGTTTTGTAAATTCTACTGATGACTTTATGGATCAACCAAAAGTAATAAATGGCGCATCTGACTTAATTGCTTCAATATTTGAAGAATCAGGCATGCATACAAGAGCAGCCGTAAGCACTAATAGTTTACCATTGGGAGTTGCTGTCGAAGTAGATGCAATTTTTGAATTGAATTAATTACTTTGATCCTCTGCCTACACTCAAATATTTGATATTTTTTTTTGTCATTTTTTGAGGAGAATATAAATTTCTCATATCAAATATTATAATTTTTTTATTTTTATTTAATTTTTTAAAATCTAAAGATTTAAAGTCATTCCATTCTGTATGAATTATTACTAAGTCAGTTTTATCTAAACATTTTATTAATGAATCAGCAAAACTTACATTACTTAATTTTTCAAATTCTTTTTTATAACCCGTAGGATCATAATATTTTATAATTGCACCTCTTTTGGATAAATCAGGTATCATTACTAAACTTGAGGAGTCTCTCATATCATCAGTGTTAGCTTTAAAGGTTACACCTAAAAAGCTAATTGTCTTATTTCTTATTTTATTATTTAAAATTTTGTAAACTCTATTAAGTAGTAATTTTGATCTATTCTCGTTAGATCTTATAACTGACTTAATTACTGATAAATTTGTATGAAATTTATCTCCTGTAGAAGTTATAGCTTTAGTATCTTTTGGAAAACATGATCCACCATATGCAGGTCCTGCTCTTAAAAAACGACTGCCAATTCTTTGATCAAGTCCCATTCCTATTGATATATCGTCAATATTTATATTTATTTTCTCACATAAGTTTGCAATTTCATTTATAAATGTGATTTTTGTTGCAAGAAATGCATTAGATGCATACTTAATTAGCTCAGCAGCTCTTCTAGAAGTATGAACATATTTAGCCCCTTTTGCAATAAGGGGAGAATATAAATTTTTTAAAATCTTGTTAGATCTTTTATCGTTTGATCCAACTATTACCCTATCCGGGAATATAAAATCTCTTATTGCCTCACCTTCTCTAAGAAATTCAGGATTAGAAACGACAGAAAATTTCTTACTTAAATTTTTTTTTGATAAAATTTTTTCAATCTCATCACCTGTTGTTACAGGCACTGTTGATTTGGTAATTATAATTTTAAATTTGTTAATTGATTTTGACAAATCTTTTGCTACTCCATATATTTGACTTAAATCTGCGCTACTACCTCTTTTTTTAGTAGGTGTACCAACACAAATAAAAATTATATCAGATTTTTTTACTGAATTTTTTAGATCATTAGAAAAACTTAATCTTTTGTTTTTAGTGTTTTTTTTTACTAATTCTTCTAATCCAGGTTCATATATTGGTATTATTCCATTTTTTAATTTATTTATTTTTTTTATGTCTTTATCTACACAAATAACTTGATTTCCTAAATCAGAAAAACAAACACCACTGACAAGTCCAACATAACCTGTGCCTATCATACAAAGTTTCATAATTTTGCAATTTCTAAAGTTGATTTAATATAACCATGCATACTCCCACAATCTAAATATTTTCCAGAAAAATTATGTGCAATAAATTTTTTTTTTTCTTTAATCAATGATTGGATTGCATCAGTTATATGAATCTCTCCACCTTTGCCTGGCTTTTGTCTAATTAACTTTGAAAAAATAGTTTTGGGTAAGATATATCTACCTATTACTGCTTTATTAGATGGAGCTTTTTTAATAGAAGGTTTTTCAATAACATCTTTTATTAAAAAATTTCTTTTATCAATTTTTTTATTGAGTTTATAAATACCCCATCTTGAAACTGTTTTTTTATGAACATTCATACTAGCCATAACACAAGAATTAAATCTTTTATGAACTTTAATCATAGATTTTGAGCAATTTTTTTTGATAATAAGATCGTCAGGTAAAAGCATTAAAAAAAATTTATCTTTAATAAATCTTTTAGTCTTTAATACAGCATCACCTGTACCAAGAGGTTTATTCTGGTACACAAATTTAATCATTTTTTTATATTTTATGATTTTTTTATACTCTTTAATTATTCTAGGATCTTTTTTTTTTTTGATTATTTTTTTATAAAAATTATCATTAAAAAAATAATCTTTTATCATTATTTTTTTTTTAGAGATTATAAAAATTACATCTTTTATTCCAGCTTCAATACATTCATCTAAAATATATTCAATTCCAGGTTTTCCATTTATAGGTAAAAGTTCTTTAGCAAAAACACTTGTTAAAGGTAGTAGTCTTGTACCTAGGCCTGCTAATGGAATAATTGCTTGTTTAATCATGTAAATGTTTTACTTATTAAATTGTTTTATACAAATGAAAATTTTATTAAGTAATAATGATTTAAATGAGGCATTATATGATGTTTCAAACTTAGGTTTTGTGCCAACAATGGGTAGCTTACACAACGGGCATATTTCATTAATTAAGAAATCATTAAAGGACTGTAAAAAAACAATAGTAAGTATATTCATAAATCCTACTCAATTTAATAATAAAAATGATTTTGAAAATTATCCAAAAAACAACAAAAAAGATCTGTCAATTTTAAAAAATTTAAAAATAAATTTTTTATATATGCCAAAAGCAAAAGATGTGTATGATTATGAAAGAAAATCACCAATCAGACTCAGGAAAAAAGATAAGATATTGTGCGCTAAATTTAGAAAAGGTCATTTTGAGGGGGTTATTGACGTTATGGAGCGACTGACAAAGATAATAAAACCACAGAAAATTTACTTGGGTGAGAAAGATTTTCAACAACTTTTTTTGGTTAAAAAATATAATCCAAAAAAATATAAAGCAAAAATCATTTCATGTAGGACAATCAGAAATAAAAATAAACTTGCTTTTTCATCAAGAAATAAACTTTTAAGTAAAAAACAATTAAAAATTGCTGAAAAAATATCTAAAGAAGTTTTTTTTCTTAAAAAAAAACTTTCTAAAAGTAGAAATATTAAAAAACTTTTATCTGATAAAAAAAAAAGATTAACAAATTTATTCAATATAAAGTTTGATTACTTAGAATTGAGAAATACATCAAATCTTAAAATTTCGAATAAAGTTAAAAATTCAAGATTATTTGTTGCTTATCATATTAATAAAATAAGATTAATTGATAATTTTTAATTTATAAAAAATAAGCACCAACACCTAAAAAAGATACAAATCCGATTACATCGGTAATTGTAGTAACAAAAACACTTGAGGCAATTGCTGGATCAATATTAATTTTTTTTAGAGTTACAGGAACTAAAATTCCAAATAAACCAGCAACAACCATTGTTAGTATCATTGATATTGATATGATTAATGAAAGCTGTACATCTTGAAACCATAATTGGACAATTATAGAACTTATAATTGCAAAAATAATACCATTTAAAACACCTATGTTAAATTCTTTTAATATATTTTGATTAAAATTATTTTTAGTCAAATCATTTGTAGCTAAAGTTCTTACTGTAACTGCAAGAGTCTGCATACCTGCATTTCCACCCATCGATGCAACAATAGGCATCAAAAATGCCAAAACTACCATTTGTTCAATAGTTGCACCAAATAAACTTATGCAATATGTTGCTAAAAAAGCCGTAAATAAATTTAAAAGTAGCCAATTAAATCTTCTTTTAGTTTTTGTTATCACACCATCTGTTATTTCTTCATCACCTACCCCAGCTAATCTTAATGCATCTTCTTCTGCTTCTTCTTTCAATACAGTTAGTACATCATCAGAAGTAATCATTCCTACTAATTTATTTGTTTTATCGACTACACATGCAGAATTAAGATTATAATTCTCAAATAAATTTCCTACTTCTTCTCTGTCCATATCCACTGGTATTAAAAAAGTAGTATCATCCATAATTGATGACATTTTGGTATCTCTAGAAGTTCTTAAAACCTTGGACGATGGTACAGTACCAATTGGCTTAAAATTTTCATCCACTATATAAATTTCTAAAAATTGTTCTGGTAAATCTTTATTTTCTCTTAAATAATCTATAGTTTGACCGACAGACCAATTGCTAGGAATTGCAGTGAATTCTCTTTGCATTATTCTTGCAGCACTATCTTCTGGGTAACTTAGTCCTTCTAACAAAGCAAATCGATCTTTTGGTGGAAGTGAGCTTAAAATTGAATTTTTATCTTTTTCTTCAACATTTTCTAAGATAGATATAGCGTCATCTGATTCTAGATTTTTTAGTATTCTTACAATAGCATCTGATGAAAGATATTTGATTATCTCTGACTTAACAGACTCATTTAATTCAACAAAAACTTCTGGATCAATTCTAAAATTATTTAACTTTATTAATTTTTCTCTGTCATTTTCACTTAAATGTTCAATTATGTCAGCAGCATCTGCTGGATGCATTTCTTTAAAAGAATTTGTAATAAATAAGGCATCGTTACTAGCAATCTTGTCAGTAACTACTTTGATATACTCTTTATTAAATTCAAAGTTGACTTTTTTATCTTTGATTTTTTTAATTAAAGTCATAAATTTACCTATAATTCAGTCGGAACTTTTAATACATAATATAAAGAATACAATTTTTTTATGAATATAGAGATCAAAAAATCAACAAAACCAGTAAAATATGATGATGCTATAAATTATCTTAAAGCCAGATCGAAATTAGTTAGTGAAAATAAAGGCAAAGAACTTATCTGGATATTAGAACATGAGCCTATTTTTACAGCTGGTACAGGTTTCTCGCAAAATGATATTATTGATAAATCGATTAATATTTACGAAACTAATCGTGGAGGTAAAATTACCTATCATGGTCCAGGTCAATTAATGTTTTATTTTGTAATTGATTTAAGAAAAAAAAAGAAAGATATAAGAAAATTTATTACTGTGATAGAAAATTCTATTATCGAAACTTTAAGAGAATTTAAAATAGAATGCCAAGCTGATAAAAAAAACATTGGAATTTGGTTTGATAATAAAGGAAAATTAGAAAAAATTGCTGCTATAGGTGTAAGAGTAACTAAGTGGATTGCATATCATGGTTTTTGTTTAAATATTGACAATGATCTTGATCCATTTAAGAAGATAATACCATGTGGAATTTCAGACAAAACTGTTACTAATTTAACAAAAATTTCAAAAATTAAATTTGATAAAATTGATGATATATTAATTAATAAATTTATTTCAAATTTGAAAAATTTAAACGTTTAACTTTTAATAATTTTTTAAAATAATCTGGTAATAAAGCAGTATAAGTGTGTTTTACTTTATTAATCATAAATCTGATTTGATATGAGTGTAACATTAATTTTTTATTAACACCTTTACTTGAATTAGAAAGTCTATATTTTATATCACCAAATATTGGTTGTCCTAAATTATAAAGCTGTTTTCGTAACTGATGTTTTCTACCAGTAATAGGCTTTAGCTCAACTAAACTTGCCTCAGAATTTTTATCAATTACCCTATAAAGCGTTTTTGCATTTTCTATTATCTTTTTTTTTCCATCATATCTTATTAAATCATTATTCCATTCACCTGAGTTTTTAATTATTTCGCCATGGCATATAGCTAAGTATGTTTTGTGAACTTTACGTAATCTGAACAGAGAAGTAAGTAACTGTGCACTTTCTCTTGTTTTTGCCATTATAAACACACCTGAAGTATCTTTATCTAATCTATGAACCGAATATGGTTTTGTATTTTTGAAAATTTCACTTTTTGCAAATATATCAACAAGGTTTTTTTTTGATTTAGTTCCACCTTGAACAGAAATACCTGAACTTTTATTTAAAACAATAAAATCATCATTATTGTCTATAATTTGATCTTCATTTGATTTAATAATTTTCTTAGAAGGTTCAAATTTAATATTATTTTGAATTAATATTTCTTTAAAATCAATGTTAAATAGTTCAATTTTATCATTTGTATTAATTTTTTGAGAACTTTTAGTTTTTTTTTTATTTAATTTTATTTTCCCAATTCTTAAATTTTTTTCAATTAATCCTTGTGGAACCTTACCTAATTTATGTCTAATCCATCTATCAATTCGCATGTTATTACACGTTGAATCAACGATGTAAGACTTTTTCATAACTAATGAATTATGCTGTGGCTACTTTTTTTTCTTCAGCTTTAGGAGTATTCTTATTTATCTCTTTTTTCTTTTTATCAACTCTTTTTGCTTCTACATCTCTATCTACAAATTCAATAATTGCCATTGGTGCATTATCACCATATCTAAATCCAGCTTTAATTATACGGGTATAACCACCATTTCTATTTACATATCTTTTAGATAAAGTTTTTTTTACTTTATTAGCTGATTTTGTATCTTGAAGTTTTGAAACTAACATTTTAGTTGTTTGTAGAGTTTCTTTCTTACCAAGTGTAATTATCTTATCTGCTTGGGGTTTTAAAAATTTTGCTTTCGGTAAGGTCGTTTTAATTTGCTCATATTTTATTAATGAATTCAGCATATTCTTTAATAATGCTTTACGATGTTCGGAAGTTCTATTTAACTTCTTATTAGCTATTTTGTGTCTCATTAAATAGCTTCCTCTAATTTTTTAGACATTTCAGCAATATTATCTGGTGGCCAATTAGGAATTTCCATACCCAAATATAAAGACATGCCAGTTAATACTTCTTTTATTTCATTTAAAGACTTTCTACCAAAATTTGGCGTTCTAAGCATTTCTCCTTCAGATTTTTGAACAAGATCACCTATATAAATTATATTATCATTTTTAAGACAATTCATTGATCTGACTGAAAGTTCAAGTTCATCAACTTTTCTTAATAAATTTTTATTAAATTCAGGTTCAGTTGAAACTTCTTTTACCGGCGCTTCAACTGGTTCATCAAAATTGATGAACATTTTTAACTGATCTTGAAAAATTCTAGCAGAATAAGCAACTGCATCCTCCGCTGATATAGATCCATTTGTTTCAACTTCCATTGTAAGTTTATCATAATCTAAAGCTTTACCTTCTCTAGCAGTACTAACTGAATATGAAACTTTTTTTACAGGACTGTATAATGAATCAATTGCAATTAATCCTAATGGGGGTTCTTCGGGTTTATTCAATTCTGCTGGCACATAACCTTTTCCAGTATTTACATTCATTTCCATATGAAAATTTGTATTTTCATCAAGATTGCAAATAACAAGATCTGGATTTAAAATTTCTACATCTGCGACAGGTGTAATATCCGAAGCTTTGATTTCGCCTGGACCTTTAGCATCTAAAACTAATTTTTTGGTTCCTTCAGCAGAACATTTTAAAGCCAAAGATTTTACATTCAATACAATATCTGTAACATCTTCTCTTACACCTTTAATTGAAGTAAATTCATGGAGAACACCATCAATTTGGATAGATGTAACTGCTGTGCCTCTTATTGAGGATAATAAAATTCTTCTTAATGAATTACCTAGGGTTAATCCATAGCCTTTTTCTAAAGGTTCTGCTATAATTTTAGCATGAGTTAGATCATCGCTCATTTTTACATCTAGTTTTGCAGGTTTGATTAATGATTTCCAATTTTTTACATTTACATTTTCAGTTTCCATTAAACTCTCCTTTTTTTTGGTGGTCGCGTACCATTATGTGGCATTGGCGTTGTATCTTTAATAGATAAAATTTTAAATCCTCTAGCTTGTAATGCTCTTAACGCTGTTTCTCTACCTGAGCCAGGTCCTTTTATCTCAACAGATAAAGTTTTCATACCATAATCTAATGCTTTAGATGCGGCCGCATCGGCAGCTATCTGTGCAGCATATGGTGTGGATTTTCTTGAACCTTTAAAACCTTTTTGACCAGCTGAAGCCCATGATATTACGTTACCATTTGTATCAGCGATCGAAATTATTGTGTTATTGAATGTAGATTGAACATAAGCAATTCCGTTTAAAATATTTTTTTTCGTTCTTTTTTTTTTTGAATAAGAACTTTTAATAGATTTTTTTGGAGACTTTTCTACTTTCTGATCCTTGTTTTCTACTTTTTCTGTTTTAGCCATTATTATTTTTTAAGTGGTGTTAATTTTTTACCAGCTATTGCAATTGCTTTACCTTTTCTGGTTCTTGCATTACATCGAGTTCTTTGTCCACGCACAGGGAGTTTTTTTCTATGCCTTGAACCTCTATAACAAGCAAGATCTATTAGTCTTTTAATACTTAAAGAGTAATCTCTTCTAAGATCACCTTCAACTTTAAAATTTTGATCTATATATTCTCTAATTTTTAAAATTTCTTCATCAGTTAATTCATTTACTCTTTTTTTTTTAGGAATTTCTAATGAGGAACAAATTTGTTTTGAAAACTTATCACCAATTCCATATATATAAGTTAAGCCTATATGAACAAGTTTATTTTGTGGAATATTAATACCTGCGATACGAGCCATAAATTTTGTGATAATTTTGAGCCCTTTTATATAAGAAGATCTTTCAAAGTCAATGTCTTAAACATTGATAAAAGCATCAATTTTCCTTGTTATTTCATCAATTTCTTGATTTCCATCTATCTCTTTAAAATTGGGATTTTTAGAGTAAAATTCTAGAACAGGTTTAGTTGTTTCCATATATTTGTCGTATCTTTTTAAAATTGTATTTAAATTATCATCTGATCTATTTTCTAGAACTTTTCTGTTTTCAATTCTTTTTATTATGACATCTTTTTTTACATTCAGAAAAAAAATAAAATCAATTTTTTGATTAGATCTTTCAATCAATTTATTTAGATTTTTTGCCTGACTTACTGATCTTGGATATCCATCAAAAATTAATCTGTTTTTTTTTATAGGATCAAAAATATATTCTTGAATAAGATCATTTACTATTTCATCACTAACAAATTTTCCATCATTTATATCATTTATTATTTTTTTTCCAATATCAGTATTATTTTTTATTTCGTTTCTGAGTAATTCACCAGTAGAAATTTGAAAACTGTTTAATTTTTTTACTAAATATTTTGACTGAGTTCCTTTTCCAGCACCGGGAGGTCCAAATAATATTATATTCACTAAAATTATCTTCCAAATTTTGTCTTTTTTATTAACTGCTCATATTGAGCACTCATAAGTCTAGTTTGAATCTGAGTTACGGTATCTATAGCAACAACAACAACAATTAGTATTGAGGCTCCTCCAAGGTAAAAAGGGATCGGATAATTAGCAATTAAAAATTCTGGCATTAAACAAACTAAGGTCAAATATAATGCACCAATAGTCGTTAATCTTGTTAAAATAGTTTCAATGTATAAAGCAGTGCTTTCACCCGGTCTAATTCCAGGTACAAATCCTCCGTATTTTCTTAAATTATCAGCTGTCTCAGTTGGATTAAAAGTTATTGAAGTATAAAAAAAAGTAAAAAAAATGATTCCTGATGCATAAAGCAACATATAAAGTGGCTGCCCTTGAGTAAAAAAGGAACTTAAATTTAAAAATGTTTCATTATTTGAAAAATTAAAATTAGAAAAAGTTACAGGTAGTAATAATAATGCAGAGGCAAAAATTGCAGGTATTACACCTGCTTGGTTTATCTTTAAAGGTAAATGAGATGACTCACCACCGTACATTTTATTTCCCATTTGTCTTTTTGGGTAATTAATTAAAATTTTTCTTAAAGCTCTTTCCATGAAAACTACAAATAGTATTGTTAATATCAATAAAACAAATATTGATAACAACATAACTGTTGACACAGCACCCGTTCTTCCAAGTTCAAAAGTTGTAACTAGTGCTCTTGGTATTTCTGCCACAATGCCTGCAAATATAATTAAAGATATTCCATTACCTATACCCCTTTGAGTAATTTGTTCTCCTAACCACATTAAAAAAATAGTTCCAGCCACAATTGTTGTCACTGTTGAAATTTTAAAAAATAACCCAGGGTTAATAACTAAATTTGCAGAAGACTCTAAACCTATTGCCAATCCATATCCTTGTACAGTTGCCAATAAAACTGTTCCATATCTAGTTATTTGAGTAATCTTTGATCTACCTATTTCACCTTGAGCTTTTAAATTTTTAAAATAATCTGAAACCCCTGTTAAAAGCTGAACAATAATAGCAGAAGATATATAGGGCATAATTCCTAACGCAAAAATTGCCATTCTGCTAACTGCACCACCTGCAAAAACGTTAAACATTCCAAGTAATCCTTTTTGATTACTATCCATTAAAGTTTTTAATTGTTCTGGGTCTATTCCGGGTAAAGGAACAAATGTACCGAATCTATAAACTGCCAAAACACCAATAGTAAATAATATTCTATTTCTTAAATCATTAGAGGAAGTTGAGGCACTCATAATAAAATGATCTATTTTTTCAATTGAATTGATCCGCCAATTTTTTCTAATTTTTCAACTGCAGATTTGGATGCTAAATTTGCTTCTATATTTACTTTATCCTTAATTTCACCTGATCCTAATATCTTAAGTTTAGTTGAATTCTTATTAATAATTTTTAATTTTTTTAACAATTCAGAATTTAATATGTCACTTGCTTTAATTCTTTTTTTATCAATATACGATTGAATTTTTTCAAGATTTAAAATTGCTACTTGCTCTGTTGAGATTGAATTAAATCCTCGTTTTGGAAGACGTCTATACAAAGGCATCTGACCACCTTCAAAACTTTTAATAGCAACACCTGATCTAGATTTTTGTCCCTTAACACCTCTTCCAGAAGTTTTACCTTTGCCAGAACCAATGCCTCTACCAACTCTAATTTTTGGTTTATTAATCTTTTCTCTATTATTAAGTAATGTTGTCATTAGCCTCTTTTTTCAATTATTTCTGAAATTTTTTTATTTCTTATTGCTGAAATTTGTTTTGGAGAATTTTGTTTCATCAATGCTTTAATCGTAGCTCTAATTACATTATGAGCGTTAGAAGTACCCATAGATTTTGCAACTATATCTTTAACTCCTAAAACCTCACATACTGCTCTAACAGGACCTCCTGCAATAATACCTGTGCCTTTAGATGCAGCTCTTAACACAATTCTACCAGACCCATCTTTAGCTTTAACATCATGATGAATTGTTCTTCCCTCTCTTAATGGAATATGAATAAGTTTTCTTTTTGCTATTTCGTTGGCTTTTTTTATTGCATCTGGTACTTGCTTAGCCTTAGCGTGCGCAATACCAATTCTTCCTGCTTGATTTCCAACAACAACTAATGCGGAAAATCCAAATCGCCTTCCACCTTTTACAACTTTTGTTATTCTGTTAATGTGAACTAACTTTTCTAAAATATTATCGTTTTTTTTATCTTTATTATTTTCCATAATTAAAAGTCCATTCCATTTTTTCTTAATGTTTCTGCAAATATTTTTACTCTTCCGTGATATTTATATATTCCTCTATCGAAAAATATTTTAGTTATTTTTTTTTCTTGAGCTTTTTTTGCTAACTTTTCAGCAACAATTTTCGAAAGTTCAGATTTATTTACTTTTGTTGAAGTCTTTATATCTTTTTCATTAGATGATGCAGATAATAATGTCATATTTTTTTTATCATCAATAATTTGAGCAGATATATTTTTTGCTGAACGAGATATACAAAGCCTTAATCTATCTTTAGGAGCGTTTTTTTTGACTTTATTGCTCACTCTAAATCGTTTTCTATTACTAGTAGTTAACTTCATTATTTCTTTTTTCCTTCTTTTTTTAAAATGTATTGTCCTTTTTCTCTAACACCCTTACCTTTATAAGGTTCAATTTTTCTTAAAGTTTTTATTTTTGAAGCTACAACTCCAACTAACTGTTTATCAGAACCAGTAATTTTTAAAGTAGTTTGTTTTTCTACAGCAATTTTAATCCCTTCTGGGATATCAAAATTAATATCATGACTATAGCCTAGTTGTAAATTTAATTGATTTCCCTTTAAAGCAGCTCTATAGCCAACGCCAACTAGTTCTAAAATTTTCTCATAGCCTTTGCTAGAACCAATTACTGCATTATTAATTAAGCTTCTGTTCATTCCCCAGAGACGTTTAGTATTTTGGTCAGTCTTTTTTGGTTTTATTGATATTTCCTTACCCTCTTTTATCTCTAAATTAAAAATCTCTAAATCAATATTCAATGATTTTTTTCCTTGTGGTCCTTCAACATTTAAAATATTTCCAGCTAAGGCAACTTTTACTTTTTCAGGAATTGTAATATTTATTTTTCCGATTTTAGACATAATTATTAAAATACTTTACAGATTATTTCTCCGCCTACTTTTTGTTTTCTTGCATCAATATCAGTCATTACACCTTTGGGTGTTGATACAATTGCAATACCTAAGCCATTATTAATTTTTGGTAAACTACCAGCACTTGAAAAGATTCTTCTACCTGGTTTTGAAACTCTTTCAAAATTACTGATTACAGGATTTCCAGAGTGATATTTAAGC
>NZ_CVSF01000018.1 GCF_001179925.1 Candidatus Pelagibacter communis
AAGGTGGCGTTTTTCCGAAATGATTACAAGGTTCTAATGTTACATACATTTTTGAACCCGACAAATCTTCAAAAGAATTATTAATCGCATTAATTTCAGCATGAGGTCTTCCGTTAAGACCAGTTTGACCAACAGATAATAAATTATTATTTTTAACTATTACACAACCTACTGATGGATTATCACCAGTTAATCCTTTTCGAGCTCTTGCTAAATTTAAAGCAAGTCTCATAAAATTTTTATCTTTTAATGTGAATTTATCTTTTTTTGAAGACATCTATTTTGTCCACAAATTGCACAAAATCTTTTTCTTCTCTAAAGTTCCTATACACAGAGGCAAATCTTACATATGCAACTGGATCAAGTTCTTTTAAACCTTCCATTACCATTGTTCCAATTGTATTACTTGAAATCTCACTTTGACCAAGTTCTTCTAAAGATCTTGATATTCGGCTTATAAATTTTTCAACTGTTTCGGAATCTAGAGGTCTTTTCTTTAAAGCAATATAAATAGATTTCGCAAGTTTATCTCTATCAAATGTTGATTTTCTTCCATTTTTTTTAACTACCATTAGCTCTCTATATTGAATTCTTTCAAAAGTAGTAAATCTCTCTCCACATGAACAAAGTCTTCTTCTTCTTATAGCGGTACCATCTTCAGTTGGTCGCGAGTCTACAACTGAAGTCTCACCTTTTTTTTCACAAGGACAAATCATTTATTTAAATTTTTATAAATTGGAAAAGAAGAGCATAAATTGATAACTTCTTCTTTAACTTCATCCTCAATTTTACTGTTGTCATTTGGATTTTCAGATAAGCCTTTAATAACTTTTGTTATTAATTCACCAACTTTTTCAAATTCTTTTAAACCAAATCCTCTTGTTGTAGCTGCTTGAGAACCTAATCTTATTCCAGAGGTAATCATAGGTTTTTCTGTATCAAATGGTATACCATTTTTATTACAAGTTATATTAGCTCTACACAAACTTTCTGAAGCAGTATTTCCTTTAACATTAAAAGGTCTTAAATCAACTAACATTAAGTGAGTATCGGTTCCTCCAGAATAAATTTTGAAACCGTTATTTTTTAATGTTTCGGCTAATATTTTTGCATTTGCTAAAACATTCTTAATATAAGTTTGAAACTCAGGTTTTAATGCCTCAAAAAAACCTGCTGCTTTAGCAGCAATTATATGCATTAAAGGACCACCTTGATAACCAGGAAAAACAGCGGTATCAAATTTTTTACCAAGATCAATATCATTCGAAAGTATTATACCGCCTCTCGCACTTCTAAAAACTTTATGTGTTGTAGATGTTACAACATGAGCATAATCACATGGATTAGGATAACCTCTGCCTGCAACTAAGCCTGAGAAATGAGCCATGTCTACCATTAAATAAGCTCCAACTTTGTCAGCTATTTCTCTAAATCTTTTAAAATCAATTACTCTAGAATAAGCACTACCTCCTGCAATAATAAGTTTTGGTTTATGTTCTAAAGCTAATTTTTCAACATTGTCATAATCAATTAGTTCAGAATTCTTATCTACATCATAACTAATTGCATTAAACCATTTTCCTGACATAGAAATCTTTAATCCATGAGTAATATGACCTCCTGAATTTAAACTCATTCCCATAAATGTATCGTTAGGTTTCAATAAGGCTAAAAATACTGCTCCATTTGCTTGAGCTCCCGAATGGGGTTGTACATTTGCATATTTACAATTAAAAAGTTTTTTTATTCTTTCTAGAGCTAATTGTTCAGCAACGTCTACATGCTCACATCCGTTATAATATCTTTTACCAGGATAACCTTCTGCATATTTATTTGTCAAA
>NZ_CVSF01000019.1 GCF_001179925.1 Candidatus Pelagibacter communis
GATTGCTGCTTTGGATTTTTACTTTGATCACTTTACCAATAAAATCATCACTTCCTTCAAATATAAATTTTAAATGTCAGCTAACTTTCATCCTTTGGTATATATAATTGATTATATTTTAGGGGTAATTATGTGGACTTTAATAGGAAGAGTGGCCATGAATATTTTTCAAAGAGAAGACTCTCAATTCTTCTTCATGAAAGTATTTGTTAAATTTACTAATCCACTTCTAAGAATATTCAAACCAATAACACCATCATTTATAATTCAGCCCATAGTGCCATTATATGTAGCTTGGTTTTTCTTTATGATAAGATTTTATTTAATGCCTTGGGTTTTAGGTTATTCGGTAATGGGTATGTTGTCTTTTCCTCTGGAAAGTGAAATTTCGAGACAAATTTACCAATTTTTTAATTCAATTAAATTTTAAAAATTGATACTAGTATGGCTAGTTATCAATGAAAAAAATACAAATTTCACCATCAATTTTATCTGCTGATTTTAGTCAATTAGGAAATGAAATTAAAAGATTAGAAGAGGGTGGTGCTGATATGATACATGTGGATGTTATGGATGGTCATTTTGTACCAAACTTAACTATTGGACCTCCTGTAATTAAAGCATTAAAGAAAAATACAAATATGCTTTTTGATGTTCATTTAATGATTTCTCCAGTACACAAATATATTGATGCATTTGCAGATGCAGGAGCTGATATAATTACAATTCATCCCGAGGCAACGGAAGATTTAGACTCATCAATTTTAAAAATTAAAGAATTTAAAAAAAAAGTAGGAATATCTTTAAATCCAGAGACAAAACTTGATATTATAAGAAGTTACTTAGATAAAATTGATTTAGTTTTAATAATGAGCGTAAATCCAGGATTCGGTGGTCAAAAATTTATGCCAGAAGTTCTAGACAAAATAAAAGAATTAAAAAAAATTCAAATTAACCATAATTTAGATTTTGATATAGAAATAGATGGTGGAATAAATTTTGAAAATTCAAAAATTGCAATTAAAGCAGGTGCAAATATTCTTGTATCGGGGACTACAGTATTCAAAAGTAATAATGGAGATATCAAGAAAAATATTGATTTATTAAAGTCTTGATAGTTAAATGATTTTAAGAAATTCCTTAAATTTCATTCCTCAATTTTTAGAAAAAATTAAAAAACAATTTAGAAGAATTTATTTAAATTCAAATTTATATGACAAAAAAATTTCTAAAGTTGATATTAATGATATAGTTTATAAACCAAGTCCCCATCTATTATCATCTTTAATAAAATACCAGACAAAAAAAATAAATATAAATGATATTGTAACAGAAAACATTTGGGAAAAACAAAATGATAACATTAAAGATTTTAAAAGATTAAATAATTTTTATTGGTTTTTTAGTTTAGATTTAAAATCATCTAAAAAGAATACGCGAAAAATTGTGTCAGATTGGATTAGAAAAAATTTTAGATATAATTCAAAAAGCTGGGAATTCGATTTAACTTCTAAAAGAATTATAGCTTGGCTTTCAAATCACAGCTTAACTATTGAAGAAAGTGATAAACAATATCTAAATCAATTAACTATAACAATTAAAAAACAGACAAATCATTTGATAAATGAAATTAAGAATTCAAAATTAATTGATGATAAAATAATAGGTTGTGCTGCAATAATTTTAGTTGGTTTATGTTACAAAGATAAGAAAAACTATCTTCCGTTTGGTTTACAATTATTAAAAAAAATATCAAAATTATCTTTTGACAATTTAGGATTTCCAAAATCTAGAAATATCAAACAATTAGTATCTTATTTGAAATATTATATTTTAATTAGAGAATGGTTCAAAGAAGCACAAGTAGAAATTCCTGAACAAGTTAATGAGACAATTTATTATTTAGGTCAAGGTTATGCATTTTTGTGGCAGAATATAAAATCAGATATTCTTATGAACGGTAATAATATTTCTAATAATTTTGAGTTTGATCAGTATTTGAAAAGATTCGGATATAATTTTAAAAATGAAAATAAAGAATTGGGAGGTTATGCGGTTTTACATAACAATAAAACATCTATCATAATGGATATTGGTCCCTCTCCTTCATCTAAATTTTCTGCAAAATATCAATCTGGAGCACTTTCATTTGAAATAAATGTTAATGGAAAAAAATTAATTAGTAATTGTGGATATTATGAAAGTAAAAACAATAAATTAATTGAATTATCCAAATCAACTGCAACCCATAGCACTTTAGTGATTGATAATAACTCTTCATGTTATCATAAAAAAAACAAAAAAAATTTTTATATAAATCGAGGTTTAAAAATTCTGAAGAAAGAGATAATTTTTGAAAAAAATTATTGGAAAATAAATGCTTCTCACGATGGATATCATAAAAAATTTAATACAATTCACGAAAGAGAAATAGAGTTCTATCCCAACGAATTTAAATTTATAGGTACAGATAAAATTCTGATAAAAAAAATAAATTTAAACATAAAATTTGATATTCGATTTCATTTAGAACCAAATGTAAAACTAATGAAAACCCAAAACAATAAGGCAATCCTCATAGAATTAGATGATGAAGGATGGAAATTTACTTGTAATAAATTTGATATTAATATTGATAATGGATTATATTTTGGTATTGAAAATTCTTATACACAAAATCAAAATATTTTTATTTCTGGAATTACAAGTAACCAAAATGAAAATATTATATGGCAATTAAGTAAAATTTAATGAATAGAATAAAAAGAGCCCTAATTTCTGTATCAGATAAAACAAATTTAAAGCCTCTATTGAATATTTTAAAAAAAAATAAAGTTGATATCATTAGTTCTGGTGGAACATTTAAAGAAATTAAAAAATTAAAATTTAAATGCACAGAAGTATCAGAATACACGGGCTTTTCGGAAATTTTGAATGGAAGAGTAAAAACTTTACATCCTAAAATTCATGCAGGAATTTTAAACAAAAGAAACAATAAATCTCATACTAAAGATTTGAATAAAAATAAATTTAAAAACATTGATCTCGTAGTTGTAAATTTTTATCCTTTTGAAAAGATTTTAAAAAAAACTACAAATCATCAAAAAATTATTGAAAACATCGATATAGGTGGTCCAGCTTTAGTCAGATCTGCAGCTAAAAACTATAAAGATGTAACTGTCATTACTTCAAGCTCCCAATATGATAATTTTATTAAAGAAATGGTTAAATTTAAAGGCTCAACATCAATAAAGTTTAAAAAAAAGATGTCAAAAGTAGCTTTTATGGAAACTGCTTACTATGATGCAATTATTTCAAATTACTTCAATAAAATTCAAAATGATAATTTTCCACAAAAAAAAATTATTTATGGAAATTTAATTGAAAAATTAAGGTATGGGGAAAATCCTCATCAAGAAAGTGCTATCTACTCACAAAATAATTTTTTAAAAATAAAAAAAATTCATGGAAAACTTTTAAGTTTCAACAATTATAATGATATTTTTTCCTCTTTAACAATATCTAAATCTCTCCCAAAAAATAGAGGAGTAGTGATTGTCAAACATTCAAATCCATGTGGAGTATCAATTTTAAAAAATAATATAGAATGCTTTAAATCGGCTCTTACATGTGATCCAGTAAGCGCTTTTGGTGGAATAGTCTCTTGTAACTTTAAAATTAATAAAAAATTAGCTTTAGAACTTAATAAATTATTTCTCGAAGTAGTTATTGGAAATGGATTCGATGCTAGTGCTATTAAAATTTTAAAAAAGAAAAATAATTTAAGATTGATTGATGCTTCGAATTTTACTCTTTCTGAAATATTAAAATTTAATTCTGTGGATAAAAATATTTTGGTTCAATCAGAAGATAAGAAAATTTTCACTAGAAATGATTTTAAAATTGTATCAAAAAGAAAGCCAACAAAAACACAATTAAGTGACTTAATATTCGCTTTTAATATTTGCAGATATGTAAAATCTAATGCAATAGTTTTAGCATCCAACAGTTCAACAATAGGTATTGGTTCTGGTCAACCCAGTAGATTAGATAGTTGTCAAATAGCAATAAATAAAATGAAAAAGTACAAAAATTTATCCTCAAATATTGTTGCAGCATCAGATGCATTTTTTCCTTTCGTAGATGGAATTGAAAAATTAATACAATCAGGTGTTAAAGCTGTAATCCAACCATCCGGATCTATAAGAGATAAAGAAATAATAAAATTTGCAAATCAAACTAATACTGTTCTGTTATTCTCTAAAACTAGACATTTCAGACATTAAGAATTTGATCAATTTTAGCTGCTAAAATAAAATCATTTTCAGATAAACCCTCAATTGCATGAGTAGTAATATTAATTCTTACATATCCCCAACCAAAAGTTATGTCAGGATGATGACCTTCTTTTTCAGATATATCACTAACATTATTTACAAAATTTTGACTATCTTTAAAATTTTTGAATTTAAAATTTTTTTCTAAAAAATAATTTTTTTTTTCATTAGGTTTAATATCCCAACCATCAACTTTTTTTTGGTATTTATGGATTTCACTAACATCTAAAGCTGATACACCACCCTCACATGGAATACATCTTTTATTTATTAAATCATTCATAATTTATTTTAAAATTAACATCATAATTAAAATTATCAAAAACAAAATAATTAATTTCTTAAAAAATTTTTTTTTAAAAAAAATTATCAAATCTATAGGTAAATAATATTTACTTGGTATGTCATCTTTTGAACAATGTATATCTATCCAAGTTGTATTTCTTAAAGAATATAAAAGTATAAAATTTTTTCTTGATAACCATTTACCGTGAATATCATTTCCAAATGGACCGGCAGAATGTGCTGGAAAAGAGTATTTAATTTTGTCTTTCCCTAAAAATAAGACATTGTTTTTATATTTTTGATTTACATTAGATCCACAAACTATTTTATAAGAATTGTAGTTTTTATTATTAACTATTTCATGAAAAATTTCACTGTTATAACATTCAACAGAAAAATAATTGGGATAAATATTTTTTTTGAAAATTTCAGAAAGTATTTTATAATCATAATTTTCTACATCTATTTTAATATAATACGGACTCCCATATTTTTTTATAAGTTCAATTAAGTTTTTTGAAGGAAGTTTTGTTTTTATAAAATGATTAATTAGTTCTTTTTTTGGTTCTGGAAACTGACTTAATACATCTGCATCTTTATGAATATAAAAATCTTTCTCATAATCATCTCTATCAACTGTAATTATAAAATTTTCTACAACTAATCTTCCTTTTAAAATTTCTTCTTTAAATTTATCAGTTATTTGTTTACAAAGTTTTGGATTTGCCTCTACTGCTACAACAAGGTCAGATTTCATAAGATAATAACTGATATTATCTCCATTGTTAGCACCTAGATCATAAATTATTTTTTTCATATTTAGGTTGGAGCGGGCAAAGGGGGTCGAACCCTCGACCTTCTCGTTGGCAACGAGACGCTCTACCACTGAGCTATACCCGCAATTAGAAATACTATAGTTAGCCATTTTTTTTAATTCAAGCAATATTAAATGTGATATATTTTTATTATGAAAAAAGATGAATTGCCGAATATTATTCCAGTATTCCCCTTAAGTAACTTCATAATATTCCCAAAAACTACAGTGCCCCTTAATATTTTTGAGCCACGTTATATTGAAATGATTAATGATAGTATGAAGACAAATAAGTTTATTGGAATGATACAGCCTAAAAATTCAAAAAATTCTGAAATAGCCACTCCAGAACTTTATAAAATTGGTTGTCTAGGCAAAATAACAAGTTTTAAAGAGTTAGATGATGGAAGATACCTAATCGATTTAAAAGGAATTATAAGATTTAAAATTATTAATGAAGTAAAAACCGAAAAACTCTACAGAAAATGTGAAGTAAATTTTAATGATTTTTTAAATGATCTTGATGAAAAAAAAGAAAACTTAAAATTTTCTGATTTAGAATTAATTTTTAAAGATTTAAAATTATTATTTGAAAAAAGAGGATTTATAATAAATTGGAAAGCACTAGAAAAACAAAGTCTTGATGAAACAATTAATGCATTAGCTATGGCTTCTCCATTTAGCTTAGAAGAAAAACAAGTTCTTTTGGAAGCAATAAATTTGGATCTCAGAAAAAATAAGATAGCAGAAATTTTATCTACATATACTTATGATGAATATCAAAACACGACTCTTCAATAATTTTAAATTCTAATACCGTTATCCGCAAATTTTTTAAAAAAATTATTAATTGTTTTATTCTTACCGATAATATTTACAGACTTGATTAAAAAATCAGAGCTTATTTTTCTCTCAAAATTAAAAAATTCATAAACCCAATCAATGGCTGTAGAAAAAATATAATTTTTGTCTTGTGAAATTTTTTGAAACTCTCGACAAATTGAACTATCTATATCCAGACCTAAATCAATTTTTTTATTAATCAAATTAGATAAAATTTTGATATCTCTTATAGACATATTATATCCCTGCCCAGCTAATGGATGAATTTTATGAAGTAGATCTCCAAACGCCAAAATATTATCTTTATAATATTTTCTTAAATTAGATGACTTCAATTCAAAAGAACTATAGTCATAAATTTTTGTAATTGAATAAATTGGGTTATATTTTTTAATTAGATTTTTAATATCAGGATAATAATCTTTTTTTTTTGTCTTAAGTGAATAAACCACAGAAGTTTGAGTTTCAGAAATTGGTAAAAAGGCTATTGGACCATTATTAGTAAAATTTTGATACGCTGTATTATTATCATTTATTTTTTTATGATTAATAATAGTTGTATATGCGTAACTATTATAATTTTTTTCTAACCTGTTAGAAAAAAACTTTTTTGTAATTAAGTGATTTGAATCACAATTTATTATTAATGAATATTTCTTTTTTAAAGTATCAATATTAACTTTATTTGTTTTAAATTTTATTAAAACGTTCTTTTTCAATTTACTAGTAAGCAGTTCTTGTAATTTGTGATTCTTAATTATTGAAAAAATTTGCTTGTTATTATTATCAAATTTTAAAATCTCTTGGTTAAAGTTTTTTTCAGTATAAATCTTTATTTTATTAATTTTCCACAATATTTTTCCAATTTCCATCACATCAACATTAAAGTAATCAATATTTGATTTTGAGATACCTAATGTTCGGTATTTATTAGGTTTAATTTTTTTTTTATTTATAAAGATATCTACCGCTAATTCTTTTTTAATTAGTACGTTTGCTAACGTTAAACTAACTAGACCATTACCAATAATGCAAACTTTCATAACAAATTAATTTTAACAATAAAAATTAGATGATACAAAGTGTTAAATTTGATTCATTAAAATGAAAATTAAGAAAATAACGATTACAATTATACAATTCTGTCTCAATCGAGTAATTGAAATCTTAGGCGTCTCAATATCTCTAGCTGGGCTTTTATTACTAGTCGCACTGATTTCTTACTCGCCAGAGGATCCAAATTTTATATTTCCAGAAAATATGGAAATAAAAAATTTTTTAGGATTTCAAGGTAGTTTTATTTCAGACCTTTTTTTTCAATCAATAGGGATAGTTTCATTTTTGATTTCTGTAACATTTTTTTTCACAGGAATTACTGTTTTCAAAAATAAAGACTTTTTTATAATTATTGAAAATACTTTTTTTGCGATTATTTACTCTCTTTTTGGAGCTTTATTTTTTAATTTTTTTTATGAAAATGCCTTTAGGTTATATATTAACGGAAACGGTGGGTTTGTTGGACAATATTTGAGTCAAACTTTTGTTGGTGACCTTGTTAATTTACAAACCACTATTTCATTCTATTTTTTAATTATATTAATTTTAGCTTTATTTTTAATAAGTATTAATTTTAATCCTAGAAAATTTTGGTTTTTTTTGAAAAAAACTACAAATTATTTCAACAGAAACAATAATAAATCTTATACAAATAAAAATGAAATCATTAATGAATACATACCTCAAGACGAAATTAAAAATTTAATACAGGAAGATCTACCCTTTATAAAAGCTGAAAAAATTAAAAATAATGAAAAAACTAAATTTCAACTTCCAAACATAGATTTATTGAAAATTCCTACCAAAAAAGAAAGGGGGAATTCATCAAAAGAAGAAGCAAAAGATCCAGAATTTCTAGAAAAAATATTATTAGATTTTGGCGTAAATGGTAGCATTAAAAAAATAAGCCATGGACCTGTAGTCACATTAAATGAATTTGAGCCAGCAGCAGGAGTTAAGGTATCAAAAATAATTAATTTGTCAGATGATATTGCAAGGAATACCAGCTCAGAATCTGCTAGAATTTCGACTATTCCAGGAAGTAATACTATTGGGATAGAATTACCAAACTCTTCCAGAGAAAATGTTTATTTGAGCGAAATTTTAGAAAATAACAATTTTAAAAAAAAAGAAATCAAATTACCAGTAGCATTAGGAAAAAATATTTCCGGAACGCCAATGGTAGGAGATTTATCTTCAATGCCTCATTTGTTAATAGCTGGAACAACAGGTTCAGGTAAATCAGTTTGTGTAAATACAATTATTCTATCTCTTCTTTTCAGACATAGTCCGGAAAAATGTAAATTTATTTTAATTGATCCAAAAATGTTAGAACTTTCTACTTATGAAGGTATTCCACATTTATTATGTCCTGTAATTACAGAAGCAAAGAAAGCTGCGTCTGTTCTTGGTTGGGTAGTTAAAGAAATGGAAAGCAGGTATCGATTGATGACTAAAGAAGGTGTTCGAAATATTGATGGCTATAACGCAAAACATAAATTACCAATGCCATATATAGTTGTGGTGGTTGATGAAATGTCAGATTTAATGCTTGTGGCAGGTAAGGAAATTGAAAATTACATTCAAAAATTATCTCAAATGGCTCGAGCTGCTGGAATTCATATCATTATGGCAACTCAAAGACCTAGTGTAGATGTAATTACTGGAACAATTAAAGCAAATTTCCCCACTAGAATTTCATTTCAAGTAACATCCAAAATAGACAGTAGAACAATATTAGGAGAACAAGGAGCTGAACAACTTCTTGGTAAAGGAGATATGCTTTATATGTCATCAGCAAATAGAATTTTAAGAATTCATGCACCTTTTGTTTCAGAAAATGAAATTGAAAAAATAAATAATTTTCTTAGATCACAAGCAGAACCAGATTATGTAGATGAAATTTTGAATTTTGTTGACGAAAAAGAAATCAATGATGGGTCTAAAAATACTGGTGATAAAGATGAACTCTATCAAACAGCCTTAGAAATAGTGAAATCTGAAGGCAAAGCATCAACGTCATTTTTACAAAGAAAATTACAAATCGGCTATAATAGAGCTGCAAGGATCATTGATATGATGGAAGATGAAGGCATAGTAAGCAAAGCTAATCATGTCGGTAAAAGAGACGTGCTTAAATGAAAAAGATATTGGTAATTTTTTTATTGATTAACCTCGATAACGTTGCTTCTGGATCAATTAAGGAGAATATAATCAATAATTTGATAAATATTAATAATTTAAGTTTTAACTTTGAACAAAACATTAATGGTAAAGTTGAAACAGGGAATTGTGTTATTGAATATCCAAAAAAAATTTTTTGCAAATATAATATTTCAAGTAATAAAATTTTAGTTTCAAATGGAAAATCTATTGTAATTAAAAACGATTACGGAAGTTATTATCGATATGGAATAAAAAAAACACCATTTAATTATTTACTTGATAAAAGTTTTTTAATTAATGAAATAAGAAATTTAGATGAAAGAATAGTAGATAATAAATTCATTAATTTTACAATTCTTAAAGATGAAAATGAAATAAATATTTTTTTTAATAAAAAAAATTTTAATCTTATTGGTTGGCAAACTCTTGATATCTATCAAAATTTGAATATTACTTATTTATCTTCTCTAAAAAAAAATCAAAATATAAATCAAAACATCTTTAAACTTCCGCCAGTAAACTAAAGTTCAATAGTCTCATTTTTGTATATTTTCATACCTCTTGCTAAATAATTTTTTAATGCATTTTTATGATCAAGAGTGCACGTATGAACCCAAACCCTTTTCAAATTTTTTTTTTCAAAACATTTTTTTATCGCTGTTGAAAGTAAATAGCCTCCCAATTTTTTATTATGATACTCTTCTAATAAACCAAAATACGCTATCTCAATTTCATTTGAGTCATCATGGAAAATTAATTCAAAATAGCCTGCAAGATCATCGCTTACTTTTAAAATATATGTTTGAACTTTTGGATCAGATGAATATTTAATCCAATCTGAATCAGACCAGACAAGTCTATCTATCCATCTATGTTTTTTTCCAACATTTTTATAAAAAAATTTATTGATTTGAAAATCATTAGGTTTAACAATTTTTATTGAACAACTTATTTTTGGGGGGAAGCTTTCCACTAAAGCATTTAATGACTTTATTTCTAAATAATTTCTATTAATTGTTTCTTTCACTCAACCATTTTGCCAACGCTTTCACCTCCAAACAAATGAAAGTGTAAATGAGGTACTTCTTGGCCTCCATGCTCACTGATGTTTGCTAATGTTCTATAACCTTTACCAGTATCGACTGATATGCCTAATTTTTTTGCAACAATATTGATTCCTTTTAAAAGTCCAACTATTTCATCTGGCGAAGCTTTTTCACTAAAATCATCTAGATCGGTGTATTTGCCCTTAGGAATTACTAGTGCGTGTACTTTTTTCTGTGGGTTAATATCATGAAATGACAATACGTAATCATCTTCATAAATTTTTTTACAAGGAATTTCCCCTTTTAAAATTTTAGCAAAAATATTATTTTCATCGTAACTCATTTTTTTCTTCTATTAAGTTCTTGCATTATATCCTCAATTTTTACATCATTTGCTTCTAGATACATTGTCAAATGATAAAAAACATCTGCGGCCTCATGAATTTTATTTGAATTGTTTTCTACTGCCTCAATAAGTTCATTAATTTCTTCTAGAACCTTTTCTTTACTCAAAGATTTATCACTGAGTAATTTGTTTGTATAAGATCCATCTACAGGAGATTTTTTTCGCTCTCTAGCTAGATTAAATAAACTTTCTAAAGTATTTAGCATACTAAATTCTAACAGGTATTCCTTTTGAGTCCAAATAATCCTTTGCTTCTTTCACAGAATGTTTTCCATAATGAAATATAGAAGCTGCTAAAACTGCACTAGCTTTTCCTAATTTTATTCCATCGACTAGGTGATCTAAATTACCAACCCCACCTGATGCAATTACTGGAATATTTACTTCACTTGAAATTTTTGACATCAAATCAATATCATAACCTACTTGGGTTCCATCTCTATCCATAGAAGTTACTAATAATTCTCCTGCACCATTCTCTTGCATTTGTTTTGCATACTCCAATGCATCAATACCACTATTATTTCTTCCTCCATGAGTGAATACTTCCCACTTATCTCCATTTTTTTTTGCATCGATAGCAACAACAATACATTGTGATCCAAATTTTTTTGCACTATCAATAACAACTTTTGAATTTTCTACTGCAGCTGTATTTATAGAAACTTTGTCAGCACCACAATTAAGTAGTTTACTAATATCTTCTACATTTCTAATCCCACCACCTACTGTTAAGGGAACAAAACATTTTTTTGAAGTTTTCTCTACAACATCATAAATAATATCTCTATTTTCATTCGATGCTGTAATATCTAAAAAACAGATTTCATCTGCACCGCCATCGCTATAAATTTTAGCTTGTTCAACTGGATCTCCTGCATCTTTTAAATTAACAAAGTTTATTCCCTTTACAACTCGACCATTTTTGACATCTAAACAAGGTATAATTCTATTTTTTAACATTTTTTCTTTTTTTTGCTTTACTTGGTAATAAACCTTTATTTACCGCCCTCGCTCTTTCAGAAAATCCAAGCTTCTCTCCATTTTTAATTTTTCTTTTAATTGTAGATAGTTTTGCAACCATAATTCAATCTATTTCTCGAGTTAATTCATCAAGTTTAATATCACCGTCATAAATGGCTTTTCCAACTATTATACCTTCGATATTTTTTAAACTCTTTGCTATTTTAATATCATCTAATGAAGAAACGCCACCAGATATAATCACAGGACAATTAGATATTTCAGAAACTTTTGATGTTTCATCAAAATTTGGACTTTGTTTCATACCATCCCTATTAATATCAGTATAAATTATTCTACTTACACCATAATCATTTACTTCTTTTAAATAATCTAAAGTAAGTTGATTAGAATTTTCTTTCCACCCAGATACTGACAAATAGCCGTCTTTAGCATCTAACCCTAAAGCAATTTTATTTGGAAATTTTTCACAAGCGTCTTTTAAAAAATTTTTATCTTTTATGGCAGCACTTCCTAAAATAACTTTTTCAACACCGGCATCAGTATACTTCTGAATACTTTCAAAATTTCTGATACCTCCACCAATTTCAATTTTAAGATCAAATTTCGTGACTATTTCTTGAATAATATCTAAATTAACTGTTTCACCAGTTAAAGCTCCATCTAAATCAACTATATGTAAGTTTTTAAAACCATGATCATAATATTTACCTGCTTGTTCAACTGGAGACATTTCATATTCAGTTTTGTTAGCAAAGTCTCCTTTGACCAACCTCACACACTTTTTATCTTTAATATCTATTGCCGGAAATATTTTCATTTTGTGTATTCTTTATATATTTGCTCTCTTTGCTCTTTATTCATACCTTTTGTTTTTTCTACAAACTCATTTCTAAGTTCTCTTGTTTTGAATATGTAGAAGCAAACTGTATCACTACTGTGATATATGGCCTTTAACTCATCATCAATCTCATTTAATTCTGCTGGTATAACAGTTTTAATACAAATCATTTTATAAACTTATAAAATTATCAATTATTTTAAGTCCAGATTTATCGCTTTTCTCTGGGTGAAATTGGGTTCCAAAGATATTTTCTTTTTCAACAGAACAAACAATATTTGAAGAATAATCTGTTGTTGCTGAAATTACATTTTTATCTTCTGGAACAAATTCATAACTATGAACAAAATACATATGAGAATTATTTTCTACATCTTTAAAAATTTTACTCTCTTTAACAATGTTAATTTGGTTCCAACCGATATGAGGAAGTTTATATTTTCCATTTTGATTATCTATTTTTGATACTTTGCCTGATATCCAACCAAGACCCCTAGTTTCTGTTTCTTCGTAACCAATATCTGCAAACATTTGTAATCCAACGCAAATACCAAAAAGAGGTTTCTTATTTGTTATGGCAAATTCGTTAAGTGTATCTATAAGACCCTCAATTTTGTTTAAAGCATCTACACAGCTTTTAAATGAGCCCTGCCCTGGCAAAACAACTTTATCACTTGATTTAATTTTATTTAAATCTGAAGTTACCTCAATATTTACTTTATCTTTTGCAACTTCCTCAAAAGAATTTATTACCGAGCAAATATTGCCTGAATTATAATCAACAATTGTGACGTTCATTAAACTTATAAAGAACCTTTGGTAGACGGAATTGATTTCTTATTCCTAGGGTCCATTTCCAATGCGGTTCTTAAAGATCTTGCTAGTCCTTTAAAGCAAGACTCAATAATGTGGTGACTGTTGTCACCATAAATATTTTCAATGTGTAGTGTAATTCCAGCAGCTTGAGAAAATGCTTGAAACCATTCTTTAAATAATTCTGTATCCATTTCACCAAGCTTTTCTACTTTAAGCTTTACCTTCCAAATTAAATAGGGTCTGTTTGACACATCAATTGCAACTCGTGTTAGTGTTTCATCCATAGGTATCATTGCATGCGCATATCTTTTAATTCCAACAAACTTTTTAGAGGCTTTTTTTAAAGCTTCTCCAATCGCAATACCTGTGTCTTCAGTAGTGTGATGCAAATCAATATGCGTGTCACCTTTAGCTTTAATATTCATATCTATTGAAGAGTGCTTAGATAATTGTTCAAGCATATGATTTAAAAACCCTATCCCTGTGTCAATTTTATATTTACCTTTACCATCAATGTTTAAATCAACGCTGATACTAGTCTCTTTTGTTTTTCGGCTAATTTTACCTTTACGTGTCATAATTAAAAACAGGTATACATATATTATCCAAATATGGCAATAATACTAAACTTGGGCTTGAACTATCAAATTTAATATCCATTTATAAGCTATGACAACGATTGTGTTAGTAAGAAAAAATGATGAAGTAGTTGTAGCTGGGGACGGACAAGTAAGCATGGGAAATACTGTTGTAAAAAGCACAGCTTCAAAAGTGAGAAAAATTGATAAAAGAGATGTGGTCGCTGGTTTCGCTGGATCTACTGCAGATGCTCTAACTTTATTTGAAAGACTAGAAGGCAAACTTGAAAAACATGCGGGTAATTTATCAAGAGCCGCTGTTGAATTAGCTAAAGATTGGCGAACAGATAAATATTTAAGAAGATTAGAGGCATTAATGGCAGTTGGAGATAAAAATAATAGTTATATCATTTCAGGGACTGGTGATGTTTTAGAGCCTGAAGGAGATGTCATAGGTATTGGTTCTGGAGGAAATTATGCTTTAGCTGCTGGTAAGGTTTTGATGGAAGGAAATATGTCTGCTGAAGAAATAGCAAAAAAATCAATTAAAGTTGCTTCTGATATTTGCGTATTTACTAATAACAATGTTAAAATTGAAAAAATATAATGGATAATTCAAACGTTACACCATTACATCCAAAAGAAAAAAATCAAAAAGAAGAGTCATCTCTTGTAAGCTCATTGTCTCCAAGAGAGATAGTTTCTGAATTAGATAGATTTGTTGTGGGTCAAAATAAAGCTAAAAAAGCAGTTGCAGTTGCTTTACGAAACAGATGGAGACGTCAAGCACTCAAAGGTGAAATGAAAAACGAAGTCTTGCCAAAAAATATTTTAATGATCGGGCCAACTGGAGTTGGTAAAACAGAAATATCTAGAAGATTATCAAAACTAGCTGAGGCCCCTTTTGTAAAAGTTGAAGCAACAAGATTTACAGAAGTTGGTTATGTTGGAAGAGATGTTGAACAAATTGTAAGGGACTTAATTGAAATTGCAATTTCGATGGAAAAGGTAAAAAAAAGAAAAGAAGTTTATGCTAAAGCACAAAAAGCCGCTGAAGAAAAAGTATTAGATGCGCTTGTAGGTAAAAAAGCAAGTTTAGCAACAAGAGAAAGTTTTCGTAAAAGACTTAGAAGTGGTGACTTAGATGATAATGAAATAGAAATTGCTGTAAGCGATGCTGGTTCCAGTGGGGCATCATTTGAAATTCCAGGAATGCCAGGTGCAAATGTAGGTATGATCAATATTGGAGAGATGATCGGTAAATCTATGGGCAATAAAGAAAAGAAAAAGAAAATGAGTGTAAAAGAATCTCATGAAATTTTAATCAACGATGAATCTGATAAATTAATTGAACAAGATAAGATTGTAAAAGCTGCAAAATTATCAACTGAAAATAATGGTATCGTTTTTCTAGATGAAATAGATAAAATTTCTGCAAGAACTGATAGAGTTGGGGGCGATGTTTCAAGAGAGGGTGTACAAAGAGATTTATTGCCTTTAATTGAAGGAACAACAGTTAATACAAAACACGGCCCAATTAAAACTGATCATATTTTATTTATTGCATCTGGAGCATTTCAACTTGCTAAACCATCAGATTTACTTCCAGAACTTCAGGGAAGATTGCCTATTAGAGTGGAACTAGAAGCTTTGACCAGTGAAGATTTTAAAAGGATTCTAAAGGAACCAGATTATAGTTTGATTAAACAATATGTTGCTTTATTAAAAACTGAAAATGTAGATCTTGAATTTTCCGACGATGGCATAGACACAATAGCAAAGATTGCATCAGAAGTTAATGCAACCGTAGAAAATATTGGTGCAAGAAGACTTCATACTATTATTGAAAAAATCTTAGACGATATAAGTTTTACTGCAACTGATAGAGCAGGAGAAAAAATTATAATCAATAAGGAATATATAAACAAAAATTTAGACAATTTAGTAAAAGATACTGATTTATCAAAATTTATTTTATAGTTTCTTTTTCAAATAAATATAAAAAGCTCCGCTCCCACCATCTTGAATATCAGCACTTTTAATCTCTATAATTTTTTTTTTTAGCTCAGAATTATTTTCTATAAATTCTGGAACTGAATATTTTAATATTCCTAGATCTTTAGAAACGTAAGGATCATTATCAATATTTGAGTGAAGTCCTTTCCCGGTAACAACTATTATTTTTGAAATGCCGTTTTCGTATGAGTCAAGAATTAATTCTTCAATAGCTTGGTTTGCCTCTTGTAAAGTAAAACCGTGAAGATCTATATTCTTAATTTTTGAAATTTTTTTTTTATTTGATTTCAAATCCTTATTAGGTAATTTTTCATTACTAGTTAAAAAATTTTCCCATGCTTCTTTATCTTTGTTTGAAATTTTATCGTTCAATTACGTAAGAGTGTCTACTAATTGCCAGTTTGGATTGTTTGATCTCATGTCCCTCGAAAAAACCCAAGTATCATAAATTTTTTTGATCTTTTCAGGATCTCCCGAAACAACGTTTTTATCTTTATCTTTAATACAAGTTATTATTTCACTCACAAAATCAACTGTTACATTTAAAAATTTATCAATTTTTTTATGTTCCTTTATTTTCGCAGAGTTCACTCCAATAAAAGTTATTTCAGCAAAATGACCTCTCTTACTTCTTTCTTTCAAAGCTTCTTCAAATTGATCATGAATTTTTTTACTTAGTAGTGGTTTACTTGCAATTAGTTTGTTATCATTGTCACTAAAGTCAGTTATAATTGTCTCATAAGCAATCTTAGCACCTTTTAAAAACTCCTTTTGAGCATCATCATCAAAGTTCTCTTTATTTAAAATTTTTTGTTCAGTTTGAATATTATTTAATACCTTCTCAAACTGGGATGGTGCTTTGCCCTGAAATCCTGTTCTTTTTCCTAAAATTCCCCTTAATCTCAAAAAAATAAATCCTGCGATCATCGCAAGCAATATTATGTCAATATACTCAAAACTATAATTCATTACCTAAATGTAATTACTATGTTGAATAATTTCAACTAACAATTACATTAAAGACAAATGAACTCAGTTTTATTATCAATAATATTAATTCCAATTTTAGAAATTTACTTATTTATAAAAATCGGCTCACAAATAGGCGCTTTTAATACAATTTTATTAATATTCATAACAGCAATCATTGGAGTTTATTATGCAAAATATGAGGGTTTGAACACCATTAGATCAGGTTTTATGCAAATGGTTAGAAACGAAGTTCCCGCATATGAAATAATTTCTGGTGCTGCCATCGCTTTTGCAGCATTTTTATTGATTATCCCAGGCTTTGCAACAGACTTGTTGGGTTTTTTATTAATATTTCCATTTACAAGAAAATTATTATTAGGAAGTTTATCAAATAAAATTAAAAAAAACTCACCGGGGAAAAAAAATTTTATTGAGGGCGAATATGAAGATATAGATGATAATGATGACAGAAAAATTTAAAATACTTGCAAATTACATAAAAGATATGTCAAGTGAAACTCCTGACATAGAAACTTTTTTATTTGTTAAAGAAAATATTTCAAAATATCAGCTTAATATCGATATTACATCTAAAGCTTTAAAAAATAAGTTAATTGAAATTAATACTACCTTAAAATTTGAAGACAAAGAACCAAATGAAAAAAAATCATATTTTGAAATAATTTATGCAACAATTATTAGGGTAGATGATGATGTGAAAGAAAAAGAAGATCTTCAAAAAATCATACTATGTGAAGTTCCAACAAAAATTTACCCTGATTTAGAAAATTCATTTCTCAATTTAATTCATAATTCTGGACACCCTGCTATAAAATTAGAAAAAAAAATTGATTTTAACAAACTTTATAATGAAAGATTTAATTAAAATAATTTTTTTTTAAGTCTTTTTTTAAATATTCTTTATGATTTTTTAATTCCTCAGAAGTGGGTTTAACAATTTTTTTAAAATATACGATATTTTTTTTATCTACAACTTTTAGTTCGTTTTCTTGATTTTGAAAATTTAAAGTCGGTTCTTTTTGATCAATTAGATTTATATAAACTTTTGCTAATAGATCACAATCAATCAAAGCAGTATGTTGAACTCGTTTAGAATTATCAATCCTATATCTTTTACATAATGCATCAAGACTAAGCGATGATCCTGGAAATTTTTCTCTAGCTAATGTAAGAGTATCTACTACTTTGTTATCTATCTTGTCCATTTTGAGAATTTCTAATTCATGGTTTAAATGTGCTAAATCAAATTCAGCATTATGTATAATTAATTTTTTTCCTTTTATAAATTGAAGAAATTCCTTAACTATTTCTTTAAATTTTTTTTGTTTTGAGAGAAAATCATCAGAATATCCATGAACTTGGAAAGCTTTCTCAGAAACCTTTCTCTCAGGATTTAAATAACAATGAAATTTTTGTTTTGTAGGAATTTGATTGTCCAGCTCAATACAACCTATTTCAACAATTCTGTGACCTTCCTTAACTGATATGCCAGTTGTTTCAGTATCTAAAACAATCTCTTTCATCGTAAAATATTGTTTAATATATCCCTGACCTTTTTACGAGCAGAATTTTTATTAAAATCATTTTTAATAACATAATGAGATTTTTTTCGTTTATATCTTGTAGAAAATTGAAGTCTTTTTAGTTTTTTATAAATTAATTTATTAAAATTTTTTCTTTCTTTAATTTTTTTATACACTTTAGATTTATTTGATTGGATAAAAATAATTATATCTTTTTTCTTATTTAACTTATTTTCTAAATATAGCGGAATATCTAAAATAACTATTTTTCTATTTTTATTATTCTTAAAAAAAGTTAATAGATTTTTTCTTACTTCAGGGTGAACAATTGATGAAATTTTTTTTATATTGTTACTATTTTCAAGAATTGCATTGATTAACTCCTTTTTTTTAATTGGAAATTTAAAGAAAAATCTTGGTAATTTTTCCTTTAATTTATAAAAAATTTTTTTATTTTTTGAATAAATCTTAACAACTTCTTCATCTGCACTGAAAACGGGATATCGAAATAGTTTAGATATAAATGTTTTGCCCGAGCCTATTTCTCCAACAAGTGCTATTTTAATCATTATATAAATAATCTATTAGTTTTTTATCAATTTTGGGTGTCAAATTATGCCATAAATCAAAAGATTTTTGAGCTTGATAAAGAAACATATCTTTTCCATTGATTATTCTATGACCTAATTTTTCAGCTTTTAACAAAAATTCTGTTTTTGGTGGATTGTATATTAAGTCATAAAAAATTTTATTACTTGATATTAAGTTTAAGTTTAAATCTAAATTTTCTCCTTGTTTAAGACCAACACTTGTAGAATTAATATATAAATCGCAATCTTTAAGTTTTCCCCATTCAAGAATTTCAACAAAATTAAAATTTTTTTTAATTTTTTCTGCATTTAAATTAGTTCTATTGGAAATATATATCTTACCTACTTGTAATTTTTTTAAAGCACAAATAATAGAAGGCACAACTCCCCCTGCACCAAATATTAAAACATTTTTATTTTTTAAATCAAAATTGTTTTTAATAATTGATTGTTCAAAACCAAAAGTATCTGTGTTTTCCCCATGAATTTTGCCTTGTTTATTAAATATTGTATTTACAGAATTGGTTTCTTTAACTATATCTGATCGTGTCTCTAAAAAAGGTATAACAATTTGTTTATACGGAACTGTAATATTCATTCCATAAATCTCTCCTTTTTTAATTTTGTTGATAATACTTTTTATTTCTTCCTCTTTTGGAGCAATTTTTTCATAATAAGCATTAATATTGTTTTCCTTAAACCAATAATTATGAATTTTAGGCGATAAAGAATGTATTATGGGATTTCCAATAATTATGTGTTTTTTCATTTAATTAAAATTAATTAAGTACTCTTTTATTTTTTTAATAGGTAGGCCCATAATGGTATCCTTATCTCCCTCAATATTTGAAAATAACGTTTTTCCAATTCCCTCTATTTGATAAACATTATAAGAGAATAAGGCATCATCACTTATCTTTGAAAGATAAGTTTTTAATTCATCTTCTGAAAAATTTTTCATAGTAAGCTTAGCTTTATCAGTAAAATTCCAAATCATACTTCCATTTTTTGATATACAAACAGAACTAATTAAATAATGAGATTTATTATTTAAATCCTTCAAAATACTTAAAGCTTTAATTCTATTCTCTGGCTTAGAGATAATGTTTCCATTTAAGTCTATTACACTATCTGCGCCAAGAACTAGTTGGTCTCTAAATTTAGTGCTAATTTTGTTTGCTTTTACTTCTGCTAAGTTTTTAGATATCAGTTCAGGTGAAGCTTTATTATTGATTAATGAAACCTTAATACTTTCCTCATCTACATTGGAAGGGACAACCTCACATTTAATATTGTTTAAATCAAGAATTTCTTTTCTTACTTTACTTTTAGATGCTAATATAATCTTATTCATTATTTTTGACTATATATTTCATAAATTTTAATTATTGATGCAGCCGTTTCTTCAACTGATTTTCTTGTTACATCAATAGTGGGCCAACTATATTTTTTAAATGTTTTTTTTGCATCTTCAATCTCCTTCTGAATATTCTCAATATTTGTATATTTTTTATTATCTGTTTCTTTAAGAGAGCTCATTCGATTTTTTCTTAAATCTACTAACCTTTGTGGTTCTGTATTAAGACCAACAACACAACTAATTTTTGGATTATCTTTCAAAACTTTTGGAATGGAGTTTTCGTTCACTAATGGAATATTGGATGTTTTATATCCTTTGTTTGCCAAATATATTGATGTTGGAGTTTTGCTTGTTCTACTTACTCCTAATAAAATTATATCTGATTTTCCAACTTCGTTAATTAGATTTCCATCATCGTGATTCATGGTAAATTGAATTGCTTCTATTCTTTGATAATATTCTTCATTTAAAACATGTTGGCCACTAGGTTCATTGGACGCTTTTTGATTTAATAATTTTGAAAAACTCAAAATTAAATTTCCAAGAACACCAAAACATGGAAGGCCTTTATCTTCACTTTGATTAGCAAGAAATTTTGCCAAATTATTGTCCACTATAGTGTATAAAATTATTGAATTATCATTTTTTTTTGCAACTTCTAATATTTTTAAAATTTGATTTTCTGTTCTTGTGAAAGGAAATTCATTTACTTTATATTCAATATTCTTAAATTGTGCTTTTAAAGCTAAAAAAATTCTCTCTAATGTCTCACCAGTAGAATCAGAAATAAGGTAAATTTGATAGGTATTACTCATGTATAAAATGTTAAATATTTTGTATTATTTACTAATATTCTCTCATTTAAATTGTATTTAAATATTTATTGTAAAAATTTTATATTATTCACAATAATAAACATGTTAATAAAATAATACATGTTTTGAATAAAATTCTAAAATAGTAATATTAACAAGTAATAACAATCATTTTTGCAATATTTAAATAAAATAAATAGTTAATAAATGGTGTGTAAAAATTAATTATCGCAATTAACAAGATATAATACTAATACAAATATATATTTTATTATTTAAATGACTCCTATTAACGAAGTAATACTAAATAAAAAAACTTCTATAAATCCTATTTGGATTATGAGGCAAGCTGGTAGGTATTTACCTGAATTTAGAGAAATAAGGTCTAAAAATACGAATTTTATAGAGCTATGTTTAAATGAAAAATTATCTGCTGAAATAACTTTACAACCTCTAAAAAGATTTGACTTGGACGCTGCAATAATTTTTTCTGATATTTTGATGCTTCCATATGGTTTAGGTCAAAAAGTAGAGTTTAAAAGAAATTTTGGTCCAATTTTGGAAAAGATAAATCTTGATCAAATTAGTAAAATTGATGAGATAGATTTTGTAGAAAAAATTCATAAGATATATAAAATAATAAAAAATGTAAGTGAAAATAATCTTTTAATTAATAAAAATACAATTGGATTTGTAGGAGCGCCCTGGACTCTTTTGGTCTATATGATCAATCAGCAGTCTCCAAAAAATAAACTTAAAAAAGATTTTTTTAAAGATGAATTTTTAATAAATAGAGTTTTATTAATTATTGAAAAATTTTTAAAGATTCATATAAAAAATCAAATTGATAATGGCGCAAATCTAATACAAATTTTTGATAGTTGGGCTGGTTTACTTGAAGAGAAAGACCTACCAAATTTTGTATATACACCTACACTTAATCTAGTTAATTATGTTAAATCTTTAAATGTTCCAGTTATTTGTTTTCCTCGCGAAATAAAAAACTATAAAGAATTTTGTGAAATTGTAAAACCAGATGTTATTAACATTGATTATAATGTTGATCCCAAAGAGATTAGTAAAAATATTAAAATTCCAGTTCAAGGAGGATTAGATCCCAAAATATTATTGACTGATAAAGAAACTTTAAAAAGAGAAGTTGTAAAGTATTTAAATATTTTTAAAGATCATCCTTATATATTTAATCTTGGTCATGGAATTTTACCGGAAACCAACCCTGAAATGGTTGATTATCTCGTGAAATTGGTAAAAAATTATAAATGAAAAAAGCTGTTATTTTGTTTAATTTAGGTGGGCCAGATAATTTAGATAATGTAGAACCATTTCTATTTAATTTATTTTTTGATCCTGCAATCTTAAATTTACCAACTTTTTTAAGGTATCCTTTAGCTAAAATTATTGCGAATAGACGAGCCCCAACAGCCAAAAAAATTTACGGGGAGATAGGTGGGGCTTCTCCAATTTTAAAATTAACCGAGATGCAATCAGGCGCATTAGAGTCAAAACTTAATAGTGACGATAACTTATCTGAATATAAATGTTTTATAGTTATGAGATGTTGGTATCCAAGAGCAGAAAATGTTATTAATAAAGTAATAGATTATAATCCCGATGAAGTAATTTTAATGCCTTTGTATCCACAATATTCTGCTGCAACGTCTGGATCCTCAATAAAAGAATGGAAAGAAACATGTAAGAAAAAAAAATATAATGTAAAAACAAGTACAATTTGCTGTTATCCTACAGATAACAATTTTATATCAGCCCATACAAATGAAATTTTTAAAGTTGTAAGAAATTTAAAGAATTACAAATTAATTTTTTCTGCACATGGTTTACCAGAAAAAAATATTAAAAATGGAGATCCATACCAATGGCAAGTTGAACAATCGGTAAATAAAATCGTTAAAACACTTAATATTGAGAATTTGGATTGGATATTAAGTTACCAAAGTCGTGTAGGACCCTTAAAATGGATTGGACCTTCAACTGATGATATTATTATTGAAAACTCAAAATTAGGAAAACATATTGTATTAGTTCCAATAGCGTTTGTTTCTGAACATTCAGAAACTTTGGTTGAATTAGATATAGAATATAAAGAGTTAGCAGTTAAAAATGGTTGCAAAAATTACTCTAGGGTTCCTGCATTAGGAATAAATAAGAATTTTATAAAAGCTATGTCAGATTTAATAATTAATAAATCAAACTATAACTTTAATGGGAAAATTTTTCCTCCTAAGATACAATGTCCCAATAAATTTAATAAATGCCCATGTTTAGATTATGAATAGTTATCTTTTATTTAAAAGCCTTCATTTAATTGCTGTAATTTCATGGATGGCTGGTCTTTTATATTTACCTCGAATCTTCGTTTATCACTCAGAAAACAACCACGAAATTATCACAACTGTATTTAAGACGATGGAGAGAAAATTGTATTACTTTATTATGACACCAGCAATGATCTTAAGCTGGTTGTTCGGATTAGTATTAATTCACGAAATAGGTTTTGATCAATTGATAAATTTATGGTTACAATTAAAGCTTTTTTTAGTTATCATTTTAACTGGATATCATTTCTATTTAGGTTTTTTGCTAAATAAATTTAAATTTGATCAAAATAAAAAAACCTCAAAATTTTATAGATATATTAATGAAATACCCACTTTATTACTAATTTTAATAGTATTTATTGTAATTTTTAAGCCAATCTAGGGTTGAATAATATTAAATAGTATATATATTTAACTTATTATTAAGTCCTTAATAATATAACTCATGAACATTCAAGAACTAAAACTAAAATCGTCAGAACAACTTATCACGCAAGCAGAGGAACTTGGGATTGAAAATGCAAGTACGCTCAGAAAACAAGAAATTTTATTTGCTATATTAAAAAAAGTTGCAGAAAAAGAGGAAATCACCGGAGCAGGAGTATTACAATTACTTCAAGATGGTTTTGGCTTTTTAAGGGCAATGGAATCCAACTATTTACCTGGCCCTGATGATATTTATGTGAGCCCAAGCCAAATAAGAAAATTTGGTTTAAGAACTGGGGATACTGTTGAAGGACCAGTCAGAGCACCTAAGGAAGGAGAAAGGTATTTTGCCCTTCTCCAAGTAAGCAAAATAAATTTCGAAGAACCAGACAAATCTAGACATAAAATTGCATTTGATAATTTGACCCCTCTATATCCAGATAAACAATTAGTAATGGAAATAGAATCTTCAAAAGTAGAAAAAAAACCAGACTTAACTCCAAGATTGATTGATTTAGTAAGCCCTATTGGAAAAGGTCAACGGTCAATTATTATATCGCCACCTAAAGCAGGTAAAACTATGATTTTACAAAGTATAGCCAATTCTATAGCTAAAAATTATCCAGAATGTTACTTGATTGTTCTTTTAATTGACGAAAGACCTGAAGAGGTTACGGATATGCAAAGAACTGTTAAGGGTGAAGTTATAAGTTCAACATTTGATGAACCTGCACAACGACATGTCGCTGTAGCAGAAATGGTTATAGAAAAAGCGAAAAGATTAACTGAACATAAGAAAGATGTTGTAATTCTTTTAGATTCTATCACTCGACTAGGAAGAGCTTATAATGCCGTTATCCCTAGTTCAGGTAAAGTTTTAACAGGTGGTGTAGATGCAAATGCTCTTCAAAGACCTAAAAGATTTTTTGGAGCCGCAAGAAATATTGAAGAAGGTGGATCATTAACGATTATATCTACAGCGCTGATAGATACTGGTAGTAGAATGGATGAGGTAATTTTCGAAGAATTTAAGGGAACTGGTAATAGCGAAACAGTCCTAGACAGAAAAATTGCAGATAAAAGAATTTATCCAGCAATGGATATTACTAAATCAGGAACGAGAAGAGAGGAATTATTGTTTGATAAAAACGATTTACAGAAAATGAATGTTTTAAGAAGAATTATTGCTCCAATGGGTACAATGGATGCTATAGAATTTATTAGCTCCAAATTAAAAGCTACAAAAAATAATGCTGAGTTCTTTAATTCTATGAATAAACCAGCTTAATTAAGTTTTCCAATATTAAAGAATAAAAGTTATAATATTTTATGACTATTTACGCTTTATCGTCAGGCCCAGGTATTTCTGGTGTCGCAATAATTAGAATTTCTGGCACTGAGGCATCAAAAGTGATTAAATCTCTTACAGGAAAGGAAATTCCACAGCCGAGAATAGCCACCCTTAGAAAAATAAACAATATCAACACTTCTGAGCTTATTGATGAAGGCATTATAATATGGTTTCCGGGCCCTGAGAGCTACACAGGGGAGGATATGGCCGAAATCCATGTACACGGAGGAAAAGCTGTAGTTTTGGCAGTTCAAAATGAGATTTCAAAAATAAAAAACTGTAGATTGGCTGAACCAGGAGAATTTACAAAGATTGCATTTCAAAATGGAAAAATAAGTTTGCTAAAAGCCGAAAGTATAGCAGATTTGATATCTGCTGAAACTGAAATCCAAAGATTACAAGCTGTAAAAATTATGAGAGGTAAATCCTCAGAGAAATTTAATGAGTTAAGAGAAAAATTATTGAAAATTTTATCATTTGTTGAGGCTAAAATAGATTTTCCTGATGAAGATTTACCAGAAGATAATTTAAAAAAAATAAAACAAGAGTCTGCAGATGTATTAAATGAGATTAATAAAATATTAGATGATCAAAAAGTTGGAGAGATAATCCGTGAAGGTTTTAAAATTGCAATCGTAGGTCCAACTAATGCAGGTAAATCAAGTTTATTAAATAATTTATCAAACAGAGAGGTTGCTATAGTTTCTGAGATAGCTGGCACAACGAGAGATGTTGTAGAAACCCATCTAAATATAGATGGATATCCTGTTATTATTTCTGACACAGCTGGTATAAGAGACTCAAAAGATGAAATTGAAAAAAAAGGAATAAGATTATCTCTAAAAAAGGCTGAAAATGCAGACCTAAAATTAGTAGTAGTTGATGCTAAAAGTATTGATTTAAGCGGTTTTTTGAATGATTTGTTAAAAAATGATGCAATTCTTGTTTGTAATAAATCTGACCTAATAAAAGATAAGTTAGACCCAGAAATTCTTAAACTTAATCACGTTTTAATTTCATTAAAAGACAACTCAAACATTGATGAGTTGATCAAAAAAATTAAAAACTATTTGAAAGATAAATTCATAACTGAGGAAGATATTTTAATTACTCGAGAAAGACATAGACAACATTTGGTTCAGTGCGTAGATCATCTGAAAAACTTTTTGGATAAAAATAGTAAAAAAGATTTTGATAAAGCAGGTGAAGATTTAAGGTTAGCAACTAGACATTTAGGTATGATTGTCGGAAAAGTCGATGTAGAGGAGATATTAGGCAGTATTTTCAACGATTTTTGCATTGGGAAATAAAAGCAATTTTGCTGGATTTTTAGGGCTTTTTTTTTGATTTTCGTTGGTAAATATAGCTTATTTAAGAAAAAAAACTGAAATCTTGTAAATATTATAATCGAATATAAATTTAGTTCATGAAAAAAGATTTATCATATGATGTGGTAGTAATTGGTGGTGGTCATGCAGGATGTGAGGCAGCAGCTGCATCAGCTCGACTTGGAATTAACACTGCCCTATTCACTCACAATAAAAATACCATAGGAGAAATGTCATGTAATCCTGCGATTGGTGGTTTAGGTAAAGGTCATTTGGTAAGAGAAATTGATGCTTTAGATGGGGTTATGGGTGAGGTTGCCGATAAGTCTGGAATACAGTTTAGACTATTAAATAGAAGTAGAGGTCCAGCAGTGAGAGGACCAAGAACGCAATCTGATAGATCATTATATCGTAAATTTATGCAAGAAAAACTTGTAAACTATTGTAATTTAAGCATTTTTTCTGATCCTGTAATTAAGTTTATTTTTGATAATAATGAAATAAGTGGATTTTTAACATTAAAAGGTAATAAAGTAAGTTGTAACAAGTTAATACTTACAACTGGCACATTTTTAAACGGCTTGATACATATTGGTGATGAAAGAACTCCTGCTGGTAGATTTAATGAAAAGCCAAGCACTGGTTTAAGTGAGCAGTTAGAGAAATATAATTTTAAAATAGGTAGACTAAAAACTGGGACACCACCAAGGTTAGACTCTAGAACTATTAATTTTGCAAAACTAGAAAAACAATTTGCAGATGATGATCCTTATTTTTTTTCTTTTTTAACTAAAAAAAATCTAAACAAACAAGTATCGTGCTCTATGACTTATACGAATGAAAAGGTTCATAAGATTATAGAAAAGAATTTATCTAAAAGTGCAATGTACTCTGGTAGCATTCAAGGTGTTGGACCAAGATATTGTCCCTCAATAGAAGATAAGATAGTAAAATTTGCCGATAAGACTAGACATCAGATATTTTTAGAGCCAGAGGGCTTGAATGATAACACAATCTACCCAAATGGCATATCAACATCTCTACCAGAGGTTGTACAGCATGAAATATTAAATAATATCAACGGTTTAGAAAATGTTAAAGTGATTAGACCAGGATATGCTATAGAATATGATTACGTAGACCCTAGAGAACTCTTTTTAACATTGGAGACTAAGAAAATAAAGAATCTATACCTTGCAGGTCAAATTAATGGAACCACAGGATACGAAGAGGCTGCAGCCCAAGGTCTTATAGCTGGGATTAATGCTGCCCTCTCACTTAAAAGAATGGAGCCTTTTATACTTGATAGATCAGATGCATATATTGGAGTAATGATTGATGATTTAGTAACTAAGGGTGTCGCTGAGCCATATAGAATGTTTACATCTAGAGCTGAATATAGATTAAGTCTTAGATCAGATAATGCTGACTTAAGACTTACTCACAAAGGAATTAATATTGGTTTAATTTCTAATAACAGAAAAGACATATTTGAGAATAAATTTCAAAAATTGAGCAAAATATCATTGCAGATGTCCAATTTAAATATTTCTCCCTCTAAAGCAGCGAAATTTGGTATTAAAATTGCTAAAGATGGTGTTTTTAGAACAGCTGAAGAAATATTAACTCAAAAAGATGTTAATATGAGCAAAATCAGAAATATTTGGCCTGAAATTCTTAATCATGGTGCTGAGATTGATGAACAGATAGAGATTAACTCTCATTACAGAGGTTATTTGAAAAAGCAAAAAGCTGATATTCTTGCTTTTAAAAGAGATGAGAATCTCACTATCCCAGATAATATTGACTATGATCAATTTTCAGGTCTTTCTAATGAGGTTAAAGCCAAGTTTAAAGAAATAAGACCAAAAACAATGGGTCAGGCATTAAGAATTGACGGAATTACTCCTGCAGCTGTATATATTTTGTTGTCACATGTAAAAAGAAGGTCTATTAAGCATATAGCTTAATGGATAAAGAAATTATAAAATATTACTCTAGACTCAATGGTTTAAATGTTTCACGTGAAACATTTGTAGATTTTGAGAATTTTATATCATTAATAATAGAAAAAAATAGAGATTTGAATATTATAAGCACTAAAAATTCAGGAATAGAAGAAATTAGACTAAGACACATTATAGATTCAGCACAAATAATTGATTTTGTTGATTTAAATTATAATACAACCACAGATTTAGGAACTGGAGGTGGAATGCCAGGAATTATTATTGCTATTATGCTAAAAAAAATAAAAAAAAATATGAAAATTCACTTATTTGAAAAAAGTTTTCATAAAAGTAATTTTTTAAAGGATGTTTCCAGAAAATTAAATTTGAAAACGGAAATTTTTCAAAAAAATATATTTGAGATGAAAAATATGGAGACCGGCACAATTATGTCGAGAGCATTTAAGCCTTTGCCGGTAGTTTTAGATTTAGTTTATGAAAATTTTTCAAAGTATAAGAACTTGATTTGTTTTATGGGTAAAAACGGGAGAGGTCTGTTTGAAAATGAAAAAAAAAAATGGGATTTAGAATATGAAGAGAAAAAAAGTTTAACTAGTGAGGACTCATTTATAATTAATATAAAAAAAATAGGAAAAAAAAAAACGAACTAACAAAGGTATTGTGCAAATTATTTCTGTAATAAATCAAAAGGGTGGGGTTGGCAAAACAACAACCGTAATTAATCTTGCTGCGGGTTTGTCTCAACAGAATAAAAAAATTTTAGTTATAGATCTAGACCCTCAAGGAAATGCTACAACTGGTTTGGGATTATCTAATATGGAAAATTCAAGTGATACTATTTATGGAGTATTGAATGGTACAAAAGATATTATTGAAATTATAAAAAAAACTAAATTTAAAAATTTAGATATTATTACGTCAAATGTAGATTTGTCTGGATTAGAAGTAGAAACAGCAGATGATAGTGATAGAGCATTTATATTAAAGCGTAAATTATCCGCTTATTTAAATGATTCTAGAGAATTTTATGATTATATACTTATTGATTGCCCTCCATCATTAAGTTTATTAACGGTCATGGCTCTTGTTTGTTCAAATTCACTTTTGGTACCTCTTCAGGCCGAATTTTTTGCTTTAGAGGGTCTTACCCAGTTGATGAAAACTATTGAACGTATAAAAGTGAGTCTAAATCCTAGCTTAAAGATTAGAGGAATATTATTAACTATGTATGATAAAAGAAACAAACTTTCATCTCAAGTTGAAAAAGAAGCAAGAGATTATTTTAAGGAAAAGGTTTATTCAACTGTAATTCCAAGAAATGTTAGATTATCAGAAGCTCCATCACACGGTATGCCCGTTTTAATATATGATAAATCTTGTCCAGGCAGTAAATCTTATTTTAATTTTACAGATGAATTTATTAGCCAAGAGACATCCATTGGGAGTGCTGCTTAATGGATTCTAATAAAATAAAAAAAGGTTTAGGCAGAGGCCTTTCCTCTTTAATCGGTGAGTCAAAGACTGAAATTCAAAAAAATCAATTATCAATTAGTGATTTAGTTCCCAATAAATATCAACCAAGAAAGATTTTTGATGAATCTAATTTAGATGAATTAGCCAAATCTATTGCAGAAAGAGGTATGATACAACCAATCGTCGTGAGAGTATCGAACGATAATAAATCAAAATATGAAATAATAGCAGGCGAAAGAAGATGGTTAGCTGCACAAAAAGCTGGTCTTCATAATGTTCCAGTTGTGATTACCGAGGCAGATGATTTAAAATCTTTAGAATTTGCTATCGTTGAAAATGTTCAAAGACACGATCTAAATCCTCTCGAAGAAGCACAAGGTTATAAACGGCTGATCGATGAATTTTCTTATGATCAAGAAAAAGTGTCAAAATTTATTGGTAAAAGTAGAAGTTATATAGCAAATTCTTTAAGACTTCTTACGTTGCCGGACGATGTTATAAAATTAATTGAGTTACAAAAATTAACGGCTGGACATGCAAAAATTTTAGTTGGTCTTGACAATGCAAATTTTGTTGCAAATAAAATAATAGAAAAGAAACTTTCTGTGAGACAAACAGAAAATTATGTAAAAATTTTTAAAAGTAAAAAACATAAAATTAATAATCAAAAAGATGCAAACATTAAAGATTTAGAAAAACTTATCTCTGAAAAAATCGGCTTAAATGTAATCATTAAAAACAATAAGAGAAATCAAGGAACAATAACATTCTCTTATAAGGAAATAGATCAATTAAATAAAATAATCGAAATTATTAAAACTAATTATTAGTTTGTCATAAGTTCTCGTATATAAAATTATTTATGATTTGATTTGATATTTGTGAGTGTTTTTTTACTAATAATTCTATTTTATTTATTTGACCTATCATTTTTTTTATCTGATCTAAAGATAATGTATTAAGCTGTTTTTTTATGATCTCTTTGTCTTTCCAAAAAATTTGAGGTTTAAAAGATGATATAACAAGATTTAAGTTTTTATTATCTTCTAACCCAGTAGACAATTTCTTTAATCTCTTTAGTTTATTTAAAAATGTTCTTATTAAAATAATATTATCTTCTGAAGATTGATTATTCTCATTAAGAATATTTATTGTTTGTTTTTTATTTTTTGCCAAACATTGATCTACTAATTCTGAAAAGTTGTAATTTTCTGATAAATTTGTAAGTTTTAAGATCTCATCTAATTCAATAGTTTTTTTTTGTTTGCTGAAATTTTCGATTTTGTGTAATTCATTTTTTAAATTGATCCTATTACCTTTTGACCTTTCAATAATGTAGTTTAATGATTGAGGTGATATATTTATTTTTTTAGATCTTAAAAAATTTTGTGCTAAAAACATTAGAGATTGAAATGTATCTTCGTAAAATGGAACACAAAATACATTATTATCTTTCTCAAAAAAATTTCTTAACTTCGATCTTTTTTCTAGAATATTTGATTTAATTATAATTTTAGTCCCTGTAATTTTTTTTAAAACTAAATCTTTAATAATTTCTAAAATTTTATCAGATCCACGATTTATAATTATTAATTTTTCTTCATCAAAAAATGATTTAGTATATAGACTTTCTATAAAACTATTCAAATTTGAAATAATCTCATTTTCATCATAAGAAAAAATATTTTTTACAAATTTAGGTTTTAAAATATTATCTATCGTTTCTTCAATCAAACCAGAATTTACTCCATATAGTAAATAGAAGTTTATTTTATCATTTAAATTTTTCGAAAGATCTGGGAGTTTTACAATCATGATAAGTTTAAAAATAAAAGTATTTCTTCAGAAGATTTATTAATCAAATTATTTTTGATTTCATTTTGATATTGTGAAAGTTCAAATTTGTTATTTCTATTATTATAAGAAAATTCATTTAAAAAATTCTTTGAACTAATAATTTTATCATCTTTTTTAATTATTAATTCTATTTTTAAAATTGATCGATATGTTTCTATTTGTCCCTTTGAATTTTTAGAAGTCTCTTTTATTTCAAAATTAGTTTTTAATGTTAAGTCATTTTCGCTAAAACTATCTTTCTTTTCTTTTAGACCTACAATTTTGATGATTTGTCTATTTATTCTTTTATCTCCAACTATGTTAATATTTTTAAATTCTAAGAATAATTTATCATTTTTAATATAAATAGGTTTATAACCGCAGGATGTGCTTATGAATAATGTGAATATGACTAAAATATTCGCTATTTTCATTTTATTATATAATTTAGTATTTTATTTGGCACAAAAACTTTTTTTACAACATCTTTATTCTTTATGAAATTTTGAATTTTATCATTATTTTTTATGATTGTTAAAATTTCTTTTTCATTTGCATCTTTTTTTATTTGAATAATTTCTCTTTTTTTACCATTTATTTGGATAACTATATTTACTTTTTCCTCATCTAAAAGTTTTTTATCATATTTTGGCCAATCAATATTTTCTTTAAAACCTAAATCAACTAAACATTCATTAGCAAAATGAGGTATTACTGGAGAAAAGCAGACAAGAATTTTTTTATAGTTTTCCTCAAGGTTATTTAAATTTTTATTTTTTTTTATAAAATCAATTAAAAAATTATATGATTCATACATATTAGCAATAATCACGTTATAATTAAATTTCTCTAGATTAATTGTGATTTTTGATATGATTTGATTTGTAAATTTATCAATTTCATTGTTTTGTTTTTCTTTATTTTCGTTAGAAATTTTAATTTTTATTTCTTTATGTAAAGACCAAAGTTTTTGAATAAATTTGTATGAAGATATCATGCCTTGTTCAGACCATTGAACATCTTTTTCAGGTGGACTATCAGATAAAATAAATAACCTAACAGAGTCAGCTCCATAATTTTTAATTATAAATTCAGGATCAATTACATTTTTTTTAGATTTTGACATTGATTCCGATGGTCCTACTTTTACTGGTTTGTCTAGTTTACCTTTCACAAAAAATTGATTATCTATTTTTTCTATTTCATCTGGGCTTAACCAATTATTTTTTTCATCTTTATACGTTTCATGACAAACCATACCCTGTGTAAATAAACTTTGAAATGGTTCAGTAATATTGAAGTTATTGTTTTCATAATTTATTGCTCTCATAAAAAACCTTGAATAAAGTAGATGTAATATTGCATGTTCTACACCACCAATGTACTGATCAACAGGCATCCAATAATCAATGTCCTCCTTTTTAAAGCCATGATTATTCTCGTTTGGAGAGCAAAATCTTAGATAATACCACGACGAACAAACGAAAGTATCCAATGTGTCTGTTTCTCTGATTAATTTTTTTCCATCAATAATAACTTCTTTCCAATTTTTCTGGCTATCCAAGGGATTACCTTTAACTTTAAGGTTAATCTTTTCAGGAAGTTTTACAGGTAACATTGATTTTGGAATTGCATGTACTTGCCCTTTATCATCGTATGCTACAGGTATTGGACATCCCCAATATCTTTGACGAGATACACCCCAATCTTTTAATCTAAAATTAATTTTCTTTTTACCCAGATTTTTTTCTTCTAAAACCTTGATTGTTTCAATAACAGAATTTGTTGGTGCTTCATAACCATTTAAAAATTTTGAATTTATAATAATTCCCGGTCCAGCATATGCTTCATTTGAAACCTTAAAATTTTCATCTTTATCATAAGGTCTAACAACGGTTTTGATTTGTAATTTATATTTTTTAGCAAAATCAAAATCTCGTTGATCATGCCCTGGGCATCCAAAAACAGCTCCAAATCCATAATCCATTAAAACAAAATTAGCAAAGTAAACAGGTACTTTTTGTGAAGTATCCAGAGGATTTATTGCCTCAAGATTAGTTTTGAAACCAATTTTATCTCCTACTGCAATAGCTTCTTCTGTTGTTCCTGTTTTCGAGCACTCTTCTTTAAATTTTAAGAATTCTTTATTGTCTTTAAAATAATTGGATATTGGATGATCAACAGATACAGCTAAAAATGAAAAGCCAAACAAAGTATCCGGTCTAGTAGTAAAACACTTAATATTATCTACAGGCAGATCACCCTTTACTTTGAATTCTATTTCACATCCAAAAGATTTTCCAATCCAGTTTTTTTGCATAGTTTTTACTTTGTTTGGCCATTTGTCCAGTTTATCGAGACCATCCAATAGTTCTTGAGAAAATTTGGAAATGTTAAAAAACCACTGATTTAATTTTTTTCTTTCTACTACAGCTCCAGAACGCCAACCTTTACCATCAATTACCTGTTCATTAGCTAAAACTGTTTGATCTACTGGATCCCAATTCACATAATTTTCTTTTCTATAAACTAATTTTTTCTCAAGTAGTTCTAAAAAAAAAGTTTGTTGATGTTTATAATATTCTTCTGAGCAAGTTGAAATTTCTCTGTCCCAATCAATTGAAAGACCTAGTTTTTTAAGTTGATTTTTCATTGTGTTAATATTTGTATTTGTCCAGACTTTTGGATCTAAATTATTATCTCTAGCAGCATTTTCTGCTGGCATGCCAAAAGCGTCCCATCCCATAGGATGTAAGACATTAAAACCAAGGAGTCCTTTATATCTAGCTAGTACATCACCAATGGTATAATTTCTGACATGACCCATATGAATTTTCCCTGACGGATAAGGAAACATTTCTAGGCAATAAAATTTCTTTTTTTTTTTATTTATAACTGTTTTAAAGGATTTATTATCTTCCCAATATTTTTGCCATTTTTTTTCAATATCTTGAAAATTGTATCTACTCATTAAAATTATGAATTAAAATTAATTTAATTTTTGAATTTTCTGCAATTTTACCTACTCCGAATTTTTTTTCTTTTTAGCAAGATCCTCTTTTTCATATAGTGCAGCCATCTTTAAAATTTTTTTTGAAATTTCATTTTCTACAGCTTTACTCTTTATCTCAGAAATTTTACATTTATTATTTGTATTACATTTTTTTTCGTGAAGAGTAATTTTAAGTGCATCTGACCTAATTTCGTTTGATAAGAATTTTATAGTAATTTTGTAAAATTCATTTAAGTTTTGATTGTCACTAGATATCCAATCTGTAATTATAATTCCTCCAGAATAATTTGCATTTAAAAGTGGTGCAAATTCCAAAACATCCAAACTCGCTCTCCATATGGGATTAGAGCTAGCAAACTGAAAATTAGTACTTCTTTTTCCAATATTTGACAGTTTAAACCCTCTACCTTCTTCAAGATTTTTCTTAACTCTTTCCTCTGGATTAGGTGAAACTTTTCTTGCATCAGTAGGTCTATATATTCCGCAGCTAGTTATTAAAAAAATGCAGAATAACAAAATTAGTTTTTTAAGATTTGAGATCATATGATTAATATAAACTGTAATATTGTGAGGTTTAGCATAAATAGTACATAAAAATAGGCTTTTAATAACTACATTGTTGTAAAAATGTCACAAATCTGAATTTATATTAATTTTATACATCGGAAACATGGATAAATGGCGAATTTTTTATAATTTACAGACATATTTATAAATATAACAAAAGGATATATAGATGAATATCAAGAAAATAGGAATGACAGCTCTAGCTGGTTCATTAGTAGCAATGGGTGCTAATGCTGCAGAGATGTCAGTAAGTGGTAACGCAAAAGTTACTTACGTTACAAATAGCGGTGGAAGTGATTCCATGAAAGACAGCTTAACTGGTAGTCCAATTGGATTCGATCAGTTTTTAGGTTTTAATGGTTCTGCAGATAATGATATTGGAACAATTAGCTTATACACTGGTATGAATACAGACACTATGGCTCAGTCTTCTGCTAAATTAACAATAGATATGGGTGACGCTGGTTTAATCGGTTTTGACGGTGGAACAGCATCATACGGTCTTAACGCTCACAAAGATATGCTACCTAGAGCAGCCGGAGCTGAACAAGCTTGGGACGATACTGCTGGTGATGCATATACATCAGGTGAAGCTACAACTGGAAATATTGCATATGTAAATTCTTTCGAAGGATTTGATTTACAATTAGTATATGCTAAAAACGGTGGTGGTAACTCTTCAGATGACGGTCAAACAGCCGCTGGTGATGATTCAGATAAAACTATCGTAGTTAAAACTAGTTCTTTAATGGACGGTTTAACTGTAGGTGTTGGTCATGGTAAAATTGATGACTCAACTTCAGTAGATACTGAAAAACAATCATTAGCATTTGCTAAATATGCAGTTGGTTCAGTTACATTAGGAGCACAAATGGCTGATCACAATAAAGCTGGTGACGATGAGCAAATCACAATGTTAGGTATTGCTGTTAACATTAATGAAAACATGTCTTTATCTTACAACCAAAGAGAAGTTAAACTTGGTGACCAAGTAGTATCTGCAACTTCAGATCATGAAGATACAGGTATTGCTGCTTCATACACAATGGGTGGTATGACTGTTTCAGCTTTCAAGAACGAAGCTGATAACGTAGGTGGAACTGCTGGTAAAACTGACCAGAGAACACAAGTTACTTTATCTTTTGCGTTTTAATTAAAAAGATAGTTTAAAAGAATTAAAAACCCCCTAATTTTTAGGGGGTTTTTTTTTAGCCTTTAAAAAAATTTCTATAATTTTCAAATTTATTTACAGAATCTTTATAAATAGGTTTATTTGCTTGATTAGCACTAGCGGTATCTATAGCTGATTTATTAACTTTGTAATATTTTAAGCAGTTTTCATCCCATTTAAGATCACAAAATTCTAATAATTGTTTTGTTACTATTTTTGGATCAGATGTAACTTTTTCATATTCTACCTCAAAAAACATATCAATATCGATATTTTTCCAAAATTCTATATATTTCAAAAATAGACTATAAAAAAGTCTTATTTCTTTTTCACTGTAGGTCCATCTAAGTTTTTTACTTGCTAAATCATTTTTAAATATAGATAAAAGATTATTTTCAAAATTTCTTTTTAAAACTATTATTTTTGAGTTAGGGAAAAATATCTTTATAAGACCTATAATTTGAAAGTTCAGAAGACTTTTATCTGTAAAACCCAATTTTCCTTGATCAATTTTTGGAATAGAATTTAAGTATTCTTTATAAAGTTTAGTAATTTCATTTTCAAAAACTGCCAATATTTGATTTTTAAATTCGTCATAATCACTCAAATTGAAATTATTCTCGATTGATTGAAATATATAATCTGTTTCACCTAAGCTTTGAATTTCTTTGTGTGAAGAAATTATTTGTTCAACTAAAGTAGTTCCCGACCTCGGCATTCCACATATAAAAATAATTTTTTTATCTGATAAAACTGGTTGATCTTTCAAAGCTTTTTCAAACTTCTCCTCTTTGAATAGTCTTGTAATGTTATCATATATCTTATTTTCATCAGCAATATCGTAATCGAGGAGTTTCCTTTTTGTTATGTTAGCAAGTTCATAATATTTGAAAGATAAATCATATCTTTCTTGATCTTCATAAGCCTTACCTAAAGAAAAATATAACGAAATTTTTTTATCTGTTTCTAAATTTTTGATTAATAATTTTTTTTCTAATGAATCTAAATGTTTTTTTTCATCTTTTTTATAATCTGTAAATTCATTAATAAGTTTGTCAGCATAAGTAAAAGTTGGATCAAGATCATTAATCAAATATGCATGTTTTAATGCTTGTTCGTGGTTTCTTGTACTTATTAAACAAACTGCTAGATTATAATGAATTATTGGTATTTTGTTATTAATTTTCAAAGCCTTTTCATATAAAGAAATAGCCTCTTCGTATTTTTTTGACTGCTTTTTAATATTTGCAAGGTTATTAATAGCGCTTAAGTAATTAGGTTGTTGTTTTATGGTTTTTTCTAACAATTTTTCAGCTTCTTTAATCTGTTTTCTTGCTTTCAAGATCATTGCGTAATTATTTTTAGCTGCTACGTTTCCAGGGTATTGATTGATTATTTTTACAAAAGTTTTTTCTGCTTCATCCAAATTATTTAAACTTTTGTAACTTAGTCCAATCATGTTATGAAGGTAAGCCTCATGTTGAGGTGCAATTTTAAGTAACTGTTTTGATAATGAAATTGTTTCTAAAAATTTTTTGTTATTAAAATTATTTATTAAAATTTTAAGTTTATGCTCTATGTCTTTATTTTTCATACATTTTTTCTATAAATTTAATAGAAGCAAACTCATTAATACCATAAATGTATAATTGTTTTAGGTTTTTTTCATCTATTCCACCTAATGCAACTGATTTACATCTAGTTAATTTTCTTAATTTTAAATAATTATAAATGCCTAAATATCTATTATTTTTATTAATAAAAACAGGACTTAAAAAAATAATTTGAACACCTTGCTTTTCTTTTATTCTAATTTCTTTTAAATCATGAGCCGATCCTAAGATTGTAAATTTCTTATGAGTGTTGCTTTTAATAATTAACCTTTTATTAAAAGACGATATATATACTCCGTCAAAGTTTAACTTTATTGCAAGTTTTAAATCGTTAGATAAATATATTTTATATCCATTAGATTTACAAAATCTTTGAAGTTTTTTCAGGTACTCTATATCTGGTTTTTTCTCATGATTTCTGTAAATTAATTTAATATTTTTATTAAGTTTTCCAATGTAAGCTGGATTATAATTATTTATAAAATGAAAAATTTGATTATTTAGAATATGCACAATACAATTAATAACTTATCTTTAATTAAAAAAGAAATTAATAAGATCAATCATAATATTAATATTATAGCAGTCACCAAAACATTTAAAATAGACGTTATTGAACCACTTTTAAAATTTGGTCATCTTCATTATGGTGAAAACAAAGTTCAAGAATCAAACGATAAATGGAGTGGAATAAAATCTAAATATAAAGATATACAGTTACATATGATAGGTAAATTACAATCTAATAAAGTTAAAATAGCTGTAAAATTATTTGATTATATACATTCTTTAGACTCGATGAAACTTGCTAAAAAAATTTCTGATGAACAAAGTAAAATAAATAGAAATATAAAAATATTTATTCAAGTTAATATTGGAAATGAAGATCAAAAAAATGGTATTTTAAAAAAAGATTTAAAAGATTTCTATGCAAATATAAAAAAAGAATTAAATCTAGATGTTATTGGACTTATGTGTATCCCTCCCATTGACGCCAATCCAGAAGATGTTTTTAAAATAATGAAAAACTTAAACGATGAATTAAATTTAAAAGAACTTAGTATGGGAATGTCCTCAGATTATCTGAAAGCAGCTAACTCAGGTTCAACTTTCATAAGAATAGGATCTAAAATTTTTGGAGCAAGGAATTAAGAAATTTTTATTTTTGTATTTTTATCAATTATTTTTATCAAAATTTTAAAATCTTTTTTATCTAAAGCTATACAACCTGCTGTAGGCTTATAGTTGTTTGTTAAATGAATGAATATTGCACTACCTTTGTAAGGTTTATTCTTAGTGTTACACTTAATTGGAATAAAAAAATTGTATTTATAATCTTTTCTAAAGAGCACTTCATATTTAATAATACTATTGATATTAATAAGTTTATTGTAATTATTTTTATCACAAGGGTCATTACACCAACCCATGTTTCTAACTATCGGAATTTTTTTTAAATTAGTTTTTGGCATTGGAACTCTATCTTTCCGGTAAAATAAATTTCCTAGTTTAAATACACCAATAGGTGTTTTTTTATCTCCCTCAATTTTATTTGATGTAAGTCCCTTCTTTCCAATTGAACATCTAAAGTTAAATTCTTGAAAATTTAAAGTATCATTATTTTTTAAAATAATTAGATTATTAATCATGACCAATAATAAATTAGTAGTATATGAATCAAAAGATATCTATAAAATTTTATATGAAATAAAAGAAAAATTAAAAATAGACTTAATTTTTTTAGAAAAAAAAAAAGATTTAGAGATTTATTTAAACAGTAATCCTAATGATTTGGTATTATCAAAAAAAAAAATTGATAACTTAAATCAAATTATTTTAAATAATTTTCCTTATAAGATTAACAAATTAATTGAAATAATTAATTTAAAGATTTTAAAAAAAAACTTTTTAATAAATTCTAATTTGAGTATTGGGAAATATAAATTAGATATTAATTCAAAAAAAATTTACCTAAATAAACAGGAATTGGATCTTACTGAACAAGAAATAAAACTTCTAACATATTTAAATAACAAAGGCAAAGCAGCAAGTGTTGATGAACTTCAAAAAGATATTTGGGGTTATTCTGAAAACTTAGAGACCCATACTGTAGAAACACATATTCACAGGCTTAGAAAAAAATTTCTAGACACATTTGAAGATAAAAATTTTATTATTAGTAAAAAAAAAGGTTATCTAATTAAAAAATTTCTTTAGATTCGTGCACCAATTTTTTGAATAATTTTTGATGATAATTCTGTTCCTTTAACTAAGCATTCTTTTATTGAATAGTTATTAATTACTCCATGTAGATAACCAGCAGCAAATAAATCACCTGCTCCAGTTAAATCTTTAATACTCAAATTTTTTTGTGCATTGCATTCGATTACTTCATTACTATTAATTGATAATGATCCTTTTTCCCCTCTTGTAATTATTATGTTTTTTTTAACTTGTTTTGAAAATGATATAATTTCCTCAAAAGATTTAGCATCTACCAAGGAAGTTATTTCTTGTTCATTTGCAAATACTATATCAAGATTATTTTTAACTAAATTTAAAAAATCTTTTTTATGTCTCTCAACACAAAATAAATCTGATAATGACATTGCTTTTTTTTTTGAACATTTAATTGCTTTATCAAAAGCTTTCTTAGGATCTCCTTTATCCCACAAATATCCCTCTAAAAAAATCATTTCTGAATTTCTAATATCTTTTTCATTTATATCTTTTTCAGAAATTTTACCTGCTGTTCCTAAAAAAGTGCACATTGTTCTTTCAGAGTCTGGTGTAATTAAAATTATGCAAGAGCCGGTGGGAATTGGTTCTTTTTTTTTATTATATAAATATCTTATATTTTCTTTTTGTAATCCATCTTCATATTTTTGTCCAAGGTCGTCATCGCTGACTTTTCCCACAAATCCGACCTCATTATTTAATTTAGACAAACCCACAATTGAATTTGCTACTGAACCTCCTGGAATAGTTTCTTCAATTTTTAGCAAAGATATTAATTTTTTAAATTCTTCTTCATCTATAAGTTTCATTGTGCTTTTGGTAAGTGAATTTTTTTCTAAGAATTCATCCGACACTTTACAGAGCACATCAACAATTGCGTTCCCAATTCCTAAAATTTTCATTATGGTTTTTTTGCAATAAAAGCTTTTTTTCTTTTAGGATAACAAGTGGTGCAAATTTTACAAGTTAATCCATAACAATCTCTAGCTTTACAATATTCTCTTCCATAATAAATTATTTGAAGATGAAGTTTATTCCAACTTCTTTTGGGAAATAATCTTTTTAAATCTTTTTCAGTTTGTATAACGCTTTTTCCATTGGTTAATCCCCATCTTTGAGCAAGTCTATGGATATGAGTATCAATTGCAAAAGCTGGAAAACCAAAACCTTGAGACATAACAACACTAGCAGTTTTATGTCCAACTCCAGGTAAACTTTCTAATTCATTAAACGTATTAGGAACTTTGCCATCATGTTTTTCAATTAGTATTTTTGAAAGATTATAAATACTTTTAGCTTTAATTCTAAAAATACCAATTTTTTTTATTAATTTTTCAATTTTCTTTCTTCCTAATTTTACAAAATGCTTAGGTTGATTATACTTTGGATAAATATTTTTTGTAACATTATTTACTGTTACATCTGTACATTGAGCAGAGAGCAAAACTGATATTAGAAGAGTAAATACATTTTTACTTTTTAATGGAACTTTAATAGTTGGATAAATTTTATTTAAAATCTTTAAAATTATTTTAGCTCTTTGAATTTCATTCATTATTTAAAATTCATAAGATCTCTCATAGAATAAAGCCCAGGTTTTTTTGCCATTAACCATTTTGCAGCAGACAATGCACCCTCAGAATATAAACTTCTATCAAAAGCTTCATGATTTAAGGTAATTATTTCCTTACCACTTGAAAATTGAACCTCGTGTTCTCCAATTATTTCACCTTTTCTGATTGAATTAAAATTAATTTTATTTCCATAAGGAAATTTTTTTTTATTTAGATATTTCTTTCCAATCAGGTCATAAAAATTTTTATTTTTTCCAACTGCTATACCTCTACCAAGCATCAAAGCTGTCCCAGACGGATAGTCTTTTTTATGTTTATGATGGATTTCAAAAACTTTGCTTAAAAATTTTTTACCTAAAGAACTGGATGAAATTTCAGTTAAATACATTAATAGATTAATACCTAAACTCATATTTCCGGCTTTTAAAATTGGAATTTTTTTTGAATATTTGTGAATTAACTTTTCCTCTTTTTTTGAAAATCCCGTAGTTCCAATAACAACTCTTTTTTTCAGTTTTGAAGCTATTTTTAATATTTGAAAAGTACATTGTGGGATTGTAAAATCTATTATTAAATCTATATCTTTAAATACATTTTCACTATTAAGATTTACTGTTAATCCATATATCTTTTTTCTTATTTTTCTATTTTCTGTAAGAGATTTTAATTTAAAGCTTTTGTCTTTTTTAACAGACTTTATAATTTGTTGACCCATTCTTCCCATACATCCAGTTATAGCTAAATTTATTTTTTTCATTTGAAGACAAAATATGAAATTATCACAATGGATACAACAATTATAGACCAAATGATCAAATTTTTTAAAAATAGCTTTAATTTTGAATTAGTTGTTAAGAAATTTGGAAAAATAAGTACCAATACAGCTATTAAAAAAATTGCAGGAATTATTTTATCTAATTCCATTTTTTAATTTTTCCAAAAATCCTTCGCTTTTTGAAAAAACTTTTTAATGCTAGGATTAGATTTCTCATTTTCTATTTTTCTAAATCTTTCTAGTAACTCTTTTTGTTCTTTGTTTAAATATACAGGGATTTCCGTCTTTACTTGAACATATAAATCACCGTAATCTCCTCTTCGCATAAAGGGCATTCCTTTTCCTTTTAATCTAAATTGTTTACCATCCTGCGTACCATCTGGTATTTTTATTTTAGCTTTTTTTCCGTCAATAGTTGGGATTTCTATTGTAGTTCCAAGAGCAGCGTCAGCGATTGATATTGGAAATTCAAAAAATAAATTTACGTCGGATCTTTTGAAAAGATCATGAGACTTTATATTGATAAATAAATATAAATCTCCAGTGTCACCTCCTCTTGTACCAGCCTCACCTTTTCCAGCAAGTCTAATTCTTGTTCCATCATCAACACCTTTAGGAATAGTTACAGATATTTTTTTGGAAGTTTGTTTATTACCTTGTCCACTACAATCTGAGCATGGTTGAGTAATTTCTTCTCCACTTCCAGCACATTGTGGACAAGTTTGTTGTACAGTGAAAAATCCTTGATTTGAGCGTACTCTCCCATTTCCTCCACAATAAGTACACCTATCAGGACTTGTTCCAGGTTTTGACCCGTTTCCCTTACAAGTATTACATTTTTCTGAAGTCGAAAATTGTATATTTTGTTTTTTTCCAGTATATGCTTCCTCCAATGATATAGATAAATCGTACCTTAAATCTGAGCCCCTATTATTAGAGCTTCTTCCTCTTGAACTTCGTCTGCCTCCACCAAAATCACCAAAAAAATCTTCAAAGATATCAGAGAAATCTGCTCCACTAAATCCTCCGAAACCTCCAAATCCTCCCCGTCCACCAGCTCCGTTTTCAAAAGCGGCATGACCAAAATTATCATAATTTTCTTTTTTTGATTTATCAGAAAGGACCCCATAGGCTTCACTAGCTTCTTTAAATTTGTCTTCGGCTACTTTATCGCCGGGATTTTTATCTGGATGATATTTGACTGCTAATTTTCTGTAAGCTGATTTAAGTTCTTCAGGACTAGCATTTTTTCTAACGCCCAAGACATCATAATAATCTCTTTTAGCCATATAATTAACTTGGACAAATAGATGTTAATTAAGCGCTTTTTTCTTTATTTTCGTCTTTTACTTCTTCAAAGTCAGCATCAACAACATTATCGTCTTTTTTTTCCTTTTCATTTTTACCATCATCTTTATTAGGATCTGGTTTTGCACTTTGTTGCGATTTATAAATAGCTTCTCCAAGTTTCATTGAAGCTTGAACTAAACTTTCAGTTTTCTTTTTAATATTTTCAATATCTTCACCTTTTAATGACTCTTTAAGAGCATTAGATCCATCCTCTATTGCTTTTTTTTCAGCATCTGAGATTTTTGACCCGTGTTCTTTAAGATTTTTTTCAGTTGAATGTATTAAGGTATCTGCTTGATTTCTTACATCTACAGACTCTCTTTTCTTTTTATCCGCTTCTTTGTTAGCTTCGGCATCTTTAACCATTTTTTCAATTTCTTCATCACTTAGACCACCTGAGGCTTGGATTTGAATTTTTTGTTCTTTTCCAGTCCCCTTATCTTTTGCCGATACGTTTACTATTCCGTTTGCGTCTATATCAAAAGTCACTTCAATTTGAGGAACTCCTCTAGGAGCAGGTGCAATACCAACTAATTCGAAATTTCCTAATATCTTATTATCAGCAGCCATTTCTCTTTCACCTTGAAGAACTCTTATTGATACAGCAGGCTGGTTATCTTCTGCAGTTGAAAAAACTTGACTTTTTTTAGTTGGAATAGTTGTATTTTTTTCAATTAACTTAGTAGAAACACCTCCCAATGTTTCAATACCCAAAGATAATGGTGTAACGTCAAGAAGAAGAACGTCCTTAACATCACCTTGTAAAACACCTGCTTGAATTGCAGCACCCATTGCTACCACTTCATCAGGATTTACACTTTTATTAGGTTCTTTTCCAAAAAAATTTTTAACTTCCTCAATTACTTTTGGCATTCTGGTCATACCACCAACCATTACTATTTCATCAACTTCGTTCGCAGTAATACCAGCATCCTTTAAAGCTGTCTTACATGGAGGCATAGTTTTAGCAATTAAATCTTCCACTAAAGCTTCTAATTTTGCCCTAGTCATTTTAATATTTATATGTTTTGGGCCAGTTTTATCCGCAGTTATAAATGGCAAGTTTACGTCAGTTTGTTCAGCTGACGATAATTCAATTTTAGCTTTTTCTGCAGCTTCTTTTAATCTTTGGAGTGCAAGTTTATCAGATTTTAAATCAATTCCATTATCTTTTTTAAATTCTGAAATTAAATATTCAACAATCGCATTATCAAAATCTTCTCCACCTAAAAATGTATCTCCATTAGTTGATTTAACCTCAAAAACTCCATCACCTAGCTCAAGAATTGAAACATCAAAAGTTCCTCCACCTAAATCATAAACAGCAATCTTTTTATTTTGTTTTTTTTCTAAACCATATGCTAGAGATGCAGCCGTTGGTTCATTAATAATTCTTAAAACCTCTAAACCAGCAATTTTACCAGCATCTTTTGTTGCCTGTCTTTGTGCATCATTAAAGTAGGCAGGTACAGTTATAACCGCTTTTGTTACAGCTTGACCTAAATATTTTTCAGCTGTTTCCTTCATCTTTTGAAGAATAAAAGCAGAAATTTGTGATGGAGAATATTTTTCACCTTTAGACTCAATCCAAGCATCACCTTTTTCTGAATTTACAATTTTAAATGGTGCAGCCTCAATATCTTTTTTTACTGTTGGGTCATCAAAATTTCTTCCTATTAATCTTTTTACTGCAAAAATTGTATTTTCTGGATTAGTTACAGCTTGTCTTTTTGCCGGTTGACCAATTAGTTTTTCGCTCTCATCAGTAAAAGCTACTACTGAAGGAGTTGTTCTTGCGCCTTCAGCATTTTCTAAAACTTTTGGCTGGCTACCTTCCATTATTGCAACGCAAGAATTAGTAGTTCCAAGATCTATTCCTATAATTTTGCTCATAATATTGATTACTCCTCTCTCATATAGGGGTTAAATTGAATTCTACAAGTTACCCATACAATTAATTATTATCCTTATTTTTAGTAGTTTTTAGTTGTTCCCCTCGTTCATTTTGTGATTTTTTGGAAACACCTACTAAAGAAGGCCTTAATAATCTATCTTTTATTGTAAAACCTTTTTGAACCTCTTGAATAATAGTTCCAGGTTCTTTCTCATCATCTTCAATTTCCATCATCGATTGATGCAAGTTTGGATCAAGCTTTTTATTTAAACATTCTATTTGTTTAATATTGTTTTTGTTAAAAATAGAAATTAATTCTTTATTTACAACTTTTAAATGATCTAAAATTTTTTGTAAGGCCTCAGTATCTTTCAACTTCTCGTCATTTTCCAAAGCCTGTTTAGATCTATCTAAATTATCAATTAAATTTAAAGCCTCTTTTGCAAATAAAAACCCACCATATTCAAAAGCATCTTCTTTTTCTTTTTCAAATCGTCTTCTTTGATTTTCCATTTCAGCTAATGTTCTTGATAATTTGTCTTCTAACTCTTTAATTTTATCTTCAGGTGTAGTCTCATCTTTTTTTTCATTTTCTGAAATTGGATCATTATGATTTTCGGTCTCAGTATTTTCCTCTGTTTCATTAGAAGAATTATTTATTGGTTCTTGCTCTTTCTCCATAAGTTTATATATGGTAAGAATTTCTTAAATTACTAGATGTAAATGAAAAAAATTAAGAATCTTTTAATAGGTACTAATAACAAGGGAAAATTAAAAGAAATTAGAGCACTGCTTCCAAAATATATCAAAACTTATTCTACATCAGATTTTAACTTGAAAAGCCCACGAGAAAGTGGCAAAACATTTGCAGATAATTCAATTATAAAATCAAAATATTTTTCAAAAAAAACAAATTTATTATGTCTTGCCGATGACTCAGGTTTAGAAATAGATATTCTTGATAAAGCACCTGGCATTTATTCAGCTAGATGGGGTGGAAAGAATTTAGACTTCAAAAAAGCAATCAAACGTGTTTATAGAGAACTTGATAAAAAAGATAAAGATTGGAGAAATAAAAAAATAAAAGCAAGATTTATTTGTGTTCTCTCTGTAAGCTTCTTAAGTAAAACAATTAAATGCGTAAAAGGTAAAGTTGAAGGAACAATTTCAAATATACCTAAAGGAAAAAATGGATTTGGTTATGATCCTATTTTTATTCCTATTGGTAAAAAATTTACATTTGGTGAAATTTCTCCTAAATTGAAATATAAATCAGATCATCGATTTAAAGCATTCAAAAAAATTAAAAAATTTCTATAAGAGAACCATTTTCAATTTTGTAAAAATTAAGACGGTGATTAATTTTGTTATCTTTGATATCAAAAATTCCAATTTTTCCTTTAAAAGAGTTCTTTGCATTAAATGCTTTATTAATTTCATTAATATCATTTTTTAAAGATAGATAATATATTAAACCCACCAAATCATAACTTAATAAAGATATGTGATTTGGATCTTCGTTAAATTTATTTAAAAATTTTTTTTTAAATTCTTCTAGGTTTTTTTTATTTATTGAAGGGTAATATATTGGTTGTGAAGCAGTTTCATTTAGTAAACTTTCATCAAACCACTGATTAAATGTCATAAAATATTTATCTTTTGGTGACACATCAGTATAAAGCAATGAGGTTATAATACTCTTAAGACTTTCATCAAAATCTGCAATTATTACAGAGTCAAAATTAACATTCCCAATTGTATATCTTTTCTTAAGATTTTTTATTTTTCTTTCTTTGTTTGGATCATCTGAATTTTCTAATCTCGTTATTTCATCTATTAAATTTTGTTTTCTGATTTCGTAGTTTGTAATTTTCTCAATTTGTTTAGTTAATTTCGTAGGCTCAATGTCGTAAAAATATTGTTTTGAAGTTTTAATTCTCGATTTTTTAATTCCTTCTTTTACTTCTAAATCATAATTTAAATTAGGTATTAAAAATATTGTTTTTTTTATCTTATTTTGATCAATAAATTTCTTTATTGTGTTCAATTGAGAAGTTGAGTTTATTCCAGTGCTAATAACATTATTTGGTAGATTTAATGTTTTATTAGTGAATGATAAAAATGTTAGATTCTTTAATTCATCTAAATAGATTAGATTTTCATAAAAAACTGGTCCGATAACCAAATTAATTCCAAGTTTCTCTAATTCAACAGCAGATCTTAATGTTTTTTTTGGATCAGATTGAGTATCTTTTGGAAATATTTCTAAATTTTCTGAGTTGATATCTTTTAAAGCTAAGCGTGTAGCTTTTACTATCTGTTTACCAATTTCTGCATTATCTCCTGATAATGGTACAAGTAAACCTATTCTGACTTTAATTTCCTCAGTTAAACTTGAGTTAATGGTAAAAAATAAATTACAAAAGCAAAAGAAAAGTATAGTGAAAATTTTCTTCATTTGATGTTAGTAATACTTTAATACTGTTTAAATTATGGTAAACCCTATATCACACAATAATAAGTTAAAAAAAGGGTTATATTTAATACCAACTCCAATAGGTAACTTAGCAGATATTACTTTAAGAGCCATAGAATTATTAAAAAATTCAGATTTCATTCTTTGTGAAGATACCCGGGTGTCAAAAAAATTGTTAGATAAACTCATGATAAAAACAAAATTAATTTCCTATCATAAATTTAATGAAGTAAAAAATTTAAATAAAATAATTGATTTACTAAAAGATAATAAAATTGTTTCATTAATTTCTGATGCAGGAACACCAAGTATTTCTGATCCAGGTGCTATTTTGATTAATAAGTGTTTGCAATATAATATTAATGTAATTCCATTACCTGGTCCTTCAGCTGTTACAACCGCAGTATCTATAAGTGGTTTTAGCGAAAAATATTTATTCTATGGTTTTTTTCCTGAGAAAGAAAAAAAGATTAAAGAAGAGTTAGATAAATTATCTAATTTAAATTTTTGTTTTGTTTTCTTTGTTTCACCAAAAAAAATTAATAAAATAATTCCACATCTAAAGAATTATTTTGATGATAGAAAAATATTGATATGTAGAGAAATTTCTAAATATTATGAGGAATTTATAAGATCTAATTTGAATGAATTAGAACTTTTTAAAAATGAACCAAAAGGTGAATTGACCCTAGTTATATCTGAAAAAATAATTGATAAAAAAAAGTCACTTTTTTTAAGTGAATCAGATAAAAGAGATATAAAAATAATGATTAACAAACTAAGTTTAAGAGAGATAACTGATTTTATTTCCCAGAAAAGCAATATTCCAAAAAAAGAAATTTATAATTATTGTTTGAGGTTGAAAAATGAAAAATAAATTATTTGTAATTTTTTTTGCTTGTTTAGTTTTAACAGGATGCGCGGGCGTCGCTTCCAAGGGTATTTTTGGGACTGGAGTTAGTGTTGCATTTGATCCGAGGTCAGTCGGAACACAAGTTGATGACTCTATAATGCAAAAAAATTTGTCAGCTAGAGTTATATTGATGGATAAAAAATATTTATTATCAATTAAATCAAAAGTATTAGATGGTAGAATATTTTTGACAGGCAAAGTAGACAGCCCTGAGGAAAAATTAAAACTTACTAAACTTGCTTGGGAGACAGATGGAGTAAGATCAGTTAGAAATGATATCAAAATCAAAGAGGAATTTAATTTTCAACAATCTGCAAAAGATATTTTGATAACATCTCAATTGAGAGCAGCAATGATTTTTAATAAAAATATAAAAGCTACAAATTATCAAATTGATACATATAAAAAGAAAATTTACGTCTATGGTATAGCTTTAACAATCAATGAGAAAGACGAAGTTATAAGTGAAGCAAAAGAAATTTTAGATGTTGAAAATGTCATAGCAAGTATAATTCTTGTAGACGATTTAAGAATTCAAAAAGATTAATTAGATTTTATAATCAATAACATCAGCAGAATAAGCAGCTATTGATGCTAAATTTATCAATTCAGAGGTTGATGTTCTCAAAGGGGCTATTTCTATTGGAAGACCCAAACCAACTAATAAAGGACCTATAACTTTTGCATCACCTAAAGTTTTCATCATTTTATAAGATATAGCTGCACTATGTTGACCGGGCATTATCAATATATTTGCATTACCAACAATTTTTGAAAACGGGTAAAGATTTTTATATTCTTCATTTAAAGCAACATCTGGCTGCATATCTCCATCAAATTCAAAATCCACTTTTTTTTCTTTTAAAATATCCACTGCTTTTTTTATATGTTTAGTACGACTAGTTTCTGGTTGTCCAAATGTTGAGTGAGATACAAAAGCTACTTTTGGTTCAAAACCAAAAAGGCGTACCACTCTTGCTGCAGAGACTGCAATCTCTGACATTTGCTCTGAAGTTGGATATTCGTGCACACTTGTGTCAGCAACAAAAATAGTTTTTCCTTTGTGGACAACTAAGTTTAAACCAAACATTATTTCTCCTGGTCTAGGATTTACAACTTGTTTTATTTTATCCAATGATGCTCCAAATCTTCTAGTGTTACCAGTTACAGCACCATCTGCATCCCCGCAAGCAACCATACATGATGCCCAAACGACCCTATCATTTCTTACAAGTCTGTCGCAATCCCATTCTAACATACCTTGTTCTCTTTGCAGTTTTTTGAATAAATACTGAACGTATTTTTTTCTTTTTTCAGTATCTTTTGAATTTACAATTTCTATGTCAAAGTTTTGATCATAACCAATTTTTTTTATTTGCTCTTTTACTTTTTCTTCCTTACCTATTAAAATTGGGATACCTAATTTAGAGTTCTTAAAAGCAATTGCTGCTTTTAATGTATTTATATCTTCACCATCAGCGAAAACTATTCGTTTTTGATGTTTTTTAATATAATTGTTAATACCTTGCATAATTGTAACAGTAGGGTCTAAGCGTTGTTTTAGCTGTTCTTTATATTGTTCAAAATCAACTATAGGTTTTCTAGCAACGTTACTATCCATAGCTGCTTTTGCAACAGCTGCAGGTATTACACTTATTAATCTTGGATCAAATGTTGATGGTATTATGTAATCTTTACCATAGTGAGGTCTTTCTCCTCCCATTGCTGCAACAACTTCATCTGGAACATCTTCTCTGGCTAAATTTGCTATAGCATTAGCTGCAGCCACTTTCATTTCTTCATTAATTGTTTTTGATCTTACGTCTAGTGCACCTCTAAATATATAAGGGAATCCAATTAAATTATTTACTTGATTTGGATAATCAGATCTTCCAGTTGCAATGATTGCATCATCTCGAACTTCCTCGATCTCCTCTGGAGTGATCTCTGGATCAGGATTAGCGCAGGCAAATATAATTGGATTTTTAGCCATTTTCTTTACCATATCTTTAGTTAGAGCTCCTTTGGCAGATAATCCTAAAAATACATCTGCATCTTTAATTGCATCTGATAAAACTCGATCTTTAGTTTCGATAGCGTGACTTGATTTCCATTGATTAAGATTTTCTCTACCCCTATAGATTACTCCTTTTCTGTCTATCATAGTAATATTTTTTTGTGGTACTCCAGTATTTTTAAATAAATTTGTACATGCCATAGCTGATGCACCTGCACCATTAACAACAATTTTAATTTTTTTTATTGACTTTTTGCTTATGTCTAGAGCATTAATTAAAGCAGCTGTGGTAATAATTGCTGTACCATGTTGGTCATCGTGAAAAACAGGTATATCCAAAATTTCTTTTAATTTCTCTTCTATCTCAAAACAATCTGGTGCTGCAATATCTTCTAGATTAATTCCGCCAAAACTAGGAGCAAAATTTTTGATAGACCTTATGATTTCATCTGCATCCTTGCAATCAATTTCAAGATCGATAGAGTCTATATCAGCAAATCTTTTGAACAAGACTGCTTTACCTTCCATTACAGGCTTAGATGCTAGAGCCCCCAAATTTCCCATACCAAGAATTGCAGAACCATTACTGATAACTGCAACAAGATTTCCTTTACTTGTATAATCATAGGCTTTCTCTGGATTTTCACTTATTGCTTTTACAGGAGCTGCAACTCCAGGTGAATATGCTAAAGCGAGGTCTCTTTTTGTTGTCATATTTTTAGAAGATATTATTTCTAATTTTCCCGGCTTTTTATGTGTATGAAATTCTAAAGCTTCTTTTTCTGTATAATGATCTGTTTTTGTTTTTTTCATTATTGATAATTAGATGTACAAATGGGGTAAAATTAAGACTAATATGATTTATGAACTTAATTAAGTCAACTGGGACTTTTAGCTTTTTTACAATAATCAGTAGGTTGCTAGGTTATTTGAGAGATATTTTGGTTGCCATTTTTCTTGGGACTGGTTTTTTAGCTGATGTTTTTTTTGTAGCATTCAGAATACCGAATACATTTAGAAGATTATTTGCTGAAGGAACTTTTAATGCAGCTTTTGTTCCCAGCTATTCTACAGAAATAGTTAAAGGAAAAACAAATTCAAATAACTTTGCTAATGAAGTTTTTAATCTTCTATTATTAATTTTATTATCTTTAGTACTAATAATTCAAATATTCATGCCTTTATTTGTTTCATTAATTGCCCCTGGTTTTATTGAAGATAATGAAAAAATGAAATTAGCGATCAATCTTACGAGAATTACTATTCCATTTTTGATTTTAGTGTCATTAGCATCTTTTTTTTCAGCAATACTTAATACCCATAATAGATTTGCCGAGTCAGCTGCAGCACCAATTATTTTAAATATTGTTTTAATAATTATCTTATTATTTGGTAATTTCTTAGATGATAAATTGGTTTATTATCTATCTTATGGAGTTACTTTAGCAGGTTTATTACAACTCATATTTTTATATTCTTTTGTAAAGAAATATCTAAATATAAGATTAAGAATAAAATTAAAAGTATCTAAAAAAGTAAAATATTTTTTTAAAAAACTTCTTCCAAGTATATTTTCTTCAGGTGTTACCCAAATTAACATTTTAATTGGGACAATTATTGCATCTTTTCAAGCAAGTGCTGTTTCATATCTTTATTATGCGGATAGGATTTATCAAATTAATTTAGCAATTGCAGGAATCGCAATTGGAATTGTAATTCTTCCACAATTATCAAAACAAATAAGTTTTAAAAATAAAAAAAAAATTGATTTTATTCAAAATAAAGCTTTAGAATTAAGTTTATTTCTAAGTTTACCTGCATCAGTAGCTTTATTAATTGCAGCCAATCAGATTATTTCTGCATTATTTGGATATGGTCAATTTGATGAAAACTCAGTATTAAATTCAGCTAAAGCACTTTATTACTTTGGTTTAGGCTTGCCTGCTTTCGCAATGATTAAAGTTTTTTCAAGTTTCTTTTTTGCAAATCATGATACAAAAACTCCTTTTTATATTTCGTTAGTGTCTGTGTTATTAAACATAATAATTAGTGTTTATTTCTTTAGGTCTATTGGTTTTATAATAATTCCAATAGCGACGACAATTTCTTCGTGGTTTAATTCAATACTATTATTTTTATTCCTTAAAAAAAGAAATTTATTTAGTTTCAATAAAATTTTTTTCATACGTTTTTTTAAAATCGTAGTTTCCTCAATATTAATGGGTTTATTTTTTAATTATTTGATGATTCTATTTAATCATCAACTATCTTTTGGAAATTCTCTAAAATCTATATATCTAATTTTATCAGTTATTTTAGGGCTGGGCTTTTATTTGATGATATCTTATTTGATCAAGGCTTTTCAATTAGAGGATATTAAATTAAAGTATTAATAATGGGTAAAAAAATATTTTCAGGTGTACAGCCGACAGGTAATTTACATTTAGGAAACTATTTGGGTGCAATTAAGAATTTTGTTGATTTGAATAATGAACCTGCAAATGAGTGTGTTTTTTGTGTTGTTGATTTGCATGCCATTACGGTTAATCAAGATCCCCAAGAGCTTAGAAATAATATAAGAGAAACTGTTGCAACATTTATCGCTTGCGGAATAAATCCTGAAAAAAGTATCATTTTTAATCAATCTGCTGTGCCAGCACATTCCGAAGCTGCTTGGTTATTAAGTTGCGTTGCAAGAATGGGCTGGTTAAATAGAATGACACAATTTAAAGAAAAGGCAGGTAAAGACAAAGAAAAAGCAAGCATTGGATTATATTCTTATCCAATATTAATGGCAGCTGACATTTTATTATATGACACCACACATGTACCTGTAGGACAAGATCAAAAACAACATCTTGAACTATGCAGAGATATTGCTCAAAAATTTAATAATGATTATGGAGTTGATGACTTTTTAAAAATTCCCGAACCGCTTATTCAAAAACAGTTTTCAAGAATAATGAGTCTAAAAGATGGAACAAAAAAAATGAGTAAATCTGAGTTATCAGATTTGAGTAGAATAAACTTAACAGACGATAAGGACTTAATAGTAAACAAAATTAAGAAAGCAAAAACAGACCCACTTCCATTACCTTCAAATACTGATGAGTTAATGAAAAGACCAGAAGCTAGAAATCTTCTAGAAATTTATTCAAGTCTGAAAAATTCATCTTTAGATAATTCAGTTGGTGAATTTAAAGGAAAAAAATTTTCAGATTTCAAAGATAAACTTACTCAGCTTTTAGTTGAAAAAATTAATCCTATCACATTAGAAATAAAAAAATTAGTTAATGATAAAGGATTTTTGGATAAAATACTTTTGGAAGGTCATAAGAAAGCCAACAATATTGCCTCTAAAAAGATAAAAAAAATGCAAGAAATAATAGGCTTTTAAATTAATTACTTAAACAAGTTTCAATTTTAAAATTATTGACTATATATAAATCATGTTCGTTCAAACAGAATCAACACCAAATCCTAATTCATTAAAATTTTTACCAGGTAGAGTGGTATCTAAAAGTGGGTCATTCGAAATTACCAAAAAGGATGAAGTTAAAAATGAATTAGTAAGAAATTTAATGTCAGTTAATGGAGTAGAAGGTGTTTTTTTGAGTAAAGAATTTATTTCAATCAATAAATATGATCATACTTCGTGGGATGAAATTAAACACATTGTAATATCTTTAATAAATGATTTTTATTCTAATGGTAAAGAGTTTGTAATTGATAAAAGTCCTTTTGAAGAAAACGAAAATCTGAGTGATGTTGAAAAAAAAATTGTAAAAATTTTAAATGAAAAGATAAGACCAGCGGTTGCTAAAGATGGTGGTGATATCAAATTTAAAGAATTTAAAAATGGTATTGTAATGGTTCAGCTTCAAGGAAGCTGTTCTGGGTGCCCTAGTTCAACAATGACTCTTAAACAAGGAGTTCAAAATCTTCTTTGTCATTACCTGCCAGAGGTGAAAGAAGTTGTAGCAGTCTAAATATGAGAAAATTTATTAAGAATAAGAAAATTAAGGTTTTTAAAACTATAGATGATAATAATTTGGGATCTCTTGTTAGAACTTTAATAAGTAGTTTGGTTGTAATTTTAGGATTTTATTCATTGCCTTTGATTGCTAATTTTACGAATGACAATATATTAAATACTAAAGAATTCAGGAATAATTCAAAAACTGTTTTAGCTTACACATTAGACAAACAAACTAATGGTAATTTAGATGGTGATGAGCAATACGATGAGAGAGATTTACTTGTTGATATTTACAATTTAAATGAGAAAGAAACTGATGCAGTAAGATTAGATGCTTCAACAATTCTTCAGCTTTACGAAGATACAAACTATAAATTAGACGATATAAGAAAAAATAAATTAGTTAAACCAGTAGCATTAGACTCATTTCCGCGTGAAATTAAAAAGATTGAGAGTGTTAAAAAGAGAAAAGAATTTTTTATTCAAATAGTATTACCCTTAATATTACAGGAGAACAATAATATAAGATTAGACAGAAAAAGACTGTTCAGCATAATAAATAAAAGTAATAACTCTGACCTAGAAAAAAAATGGTTAGATAAAAAATATAAACAATATGGGATTCCATCAAAAGACTTATCAACTCTTAAAATTAGAATGGATGAAGTGCCAGTATCTTTGGCACTAGCACAAGCAGCAAAAGAAACTGGCTGGGGCACCTCAAGATTTGCTCAAGATGGAAACGCACTTTTTGGTCAGTGGACTTGGTCGGGCGATGGTTTAAAACCCAAAGAGGCTGATGAAAACAAAGGACATAAAGTTATGAAGTTTAATGTTCTTCAAGCGTCAGTTAGAGCCTATCAAAGAAATTTAAATACACATAAAACATATAAAGAATTTAGACTTGCAAGAGCAAAATTGAGAGACGCGGGCAAACCGTTAGATAGCATTATTCTTTCACAATACTTAGATGAGTATGCTGAGACAGGTCAACAATATGTTAAAATTTTACAAAAAATTATTAAACAAAACAACTTAAAAGATTTTGATAACGCTAAACTTCTACCTTCTAGTCTAGAATTAGAAAGTTTAATTTAATTTCTAGAAATTATAAACTGAGTACCAAACCATCTCCACTTACCATCATCATTTAGAGAGCAATTTACTCTTCCTCTTCTTGGAAGAAAAGCTTCTCTGAATTCTATGAACAAAGTGTCATCTTTAAATTTAATATTCGATTTTTCCCATTTATCACCTTCGTTAGAATAACAATTTATATTTTTAATATTTTTTTGATTTTTAAAAAACTGTACTGAAAAGATTGGAGGATTATTCTTTTTATCAAGTTTTTTTTCTAAAGGAATTAAATTTTTATATTCTAGTGGATAAGTATTTATGATAGTTTTGAATCTTTTTAACTCTCCATAATTTTCATTAATTGGAAATCTGGGTAGTTGAAATTTTTCTTTATTTACATCAATTACACCAGAGTGCTGTCCAAAGGCGAACATGAAATTGTTAGAAATATAATTTCTCATGAATTCAGAGTATTCACCGAAAGGATATGAAAATAGTTTTGGAATATAATTGATTTTTTCCTTAAAAATTTTATTAGCTTTTTCAATATCTTTAACGAAATCTTCATCACTTTCTTCTATTAAATACTCATGGGAATGAGAATGGTGTCCTATCATTGTAAAACTTTCTTTTTCTATTTCTTTAATTTGTTCCCAAGTCATATAACCTTTATTTCCAACTGGTTCAGTTGAAACAAATAAAATAAAAGGAATTTTATTTTTTTTTAAATATGGCCATGCAACATCGTAAAAAGATTGGAAGCCATCATCAATAGTTAAAAGGATTTTTTTTTGTTTTTTTGGAATACTGAAATTTTGTTGAAATTTTTCTGGATTAATGAATTCGTAATTCAAATCATTAATCATTTTTATATGTTTTAAAAAAACCTCCATTCGAATATTTGTTGATGGGTATTTGTTTTCATCAAATCTATGATACATAATTGATAGAACACCCTCATCTTTAGAATATTGTTTGATATTATTTTCATCTGCTTTAGAATTTATAATTAAAAAAATAATTAATATGAATGATTTGATAATTGATGCAGCCAAAGAAAAAATATTTTTAATGCTCATTAAGGATAGAAATATTTATAGTGTTAGTCATGAAAATAGTAAAACTAATTATGAAAAATTAACTATTTTAATTAACGATTTTCTTAATGATTATGATTTAAAAATTAACGAAATTTCAAAATTATATGTAAATCGGGGTCCAGGTAGTTTTGCTGGTATAAGAAATTCTCTTGCTGTCGTTAAAGCTATTTATATAGCAAAAAAAATTGATTATTATTGTTTTAGTTTTGAAGATTTTGACAAATCATATAATAATAAATATGAAAATGTTCCCAATTTGTGTGATAAATTAAAGATTAAAAAAAATTTGATTAATCCTATTTATATAAGTTAAAATTAATTATGTCAGATACTATCGAAACCAAATGCTTGTCCAAAGGTGTTAAATTAACCGATCAAAGAAGAATTATTGCTAAAGTAATGTCAGAGTCTTCAGATCACCCTGATGTAGATGAACTCTATAAGCGTGTTTCAAAAATTGATCCAAAGATAAGTATTGCAACTGTTTATAGAACAGTAAAATTATTTGAAGAGTCAGGAATTTTAACAAAACATGAATTTAAGGGTGGAAAAGCAAGATACGAAGAATTAAACGAGGGACATCATGATCACCTCATTGATGTTCAATCAGGTGAGATTATAGAATTTGTTGATGAAGAGATAGAAAAACTACAAAAAAAAGTTGCTGAAAAATATGGTTACTCTTTAGTTGATCACAAACTTGAACTTTATGGAATAAAAAAGAAATCTGAATAAATTGATGAACCAAAAAATTTTTATAAAAACCTTTGGTTGTCAAATGAATGAGTATGACTCCAATAGAATATATGACTCAGTAAAAAAAATTGGTTATGAAAAAACTAATAATCATGAAGACGCAAATTGTTATTTGATTAATACCTGCCATATAAGGGATAAAGCAAAAGAAAAAGTCTATCATGAAGTTGGTAGATTAAAAAAAATATTTAGAACAAAGATTAAACCTTTAGTAATTGTAGCAGGTTGTGTTGCTCAAGCAGAACATGAAGAAATGATAAATAGAGAACCTTATATTGATTTGGTATTAGGACCTCAAGCTTACCATAAAATTAACGAAACAATATTAAATTATCATATTAAAAAAAAGAAATTAGAAGAGACTGAGTTTGATGCAATTTCAAAGTTTGATTATTTCAGCAAGATTAAAAATCAAACAAAAAAAATTTCATCTTATTTAACAATACAAGAGGGTTGTGATAAATTTTGTCATTTTTGCGTTGTTCCATATACAAGGGGACCAGAATACTCTAGACCATTTGTTCAAGTTTTGGATGAAGCCAAACATTTAATTGATAACGGGTCCAAAGAAATTATTCTTTTAGGTCAAAATGTAAATGCTTATAATTTTGAGGGATTTAAGTTGTCTGATTTAATTTTGGAATTAGAAAAAATTTCTGGTATTGAACGTATACGTTATACAACTTCACATCCAAAAGATATGACTAATGATTTGATTGATGTTTATAAATACTCAAAAAAATTAATGCCTTTAGTTCATTTACCAGTTCAAAGCGGTTCTGATAAAGTTTTAGAGTTGATGAACAGGAAACACACAATAAAAACATATTTAGAAATATTTGATAAATTTAAAAAAATTAATCCAAAAATTAAATTTTCAAGTGACTTTATTATTGCTTACCCTGGCGAAACAGATATTGATTTTAATGAAACCTTAAAACTCATCGATAATGTAAAATTTATAAATTCTTTCTCATTTATTTTTAGTCCAAGACCCGGAACGGCAGCTTCTGATTTACCAGTCATAGACAAAAAAAAAACGATTGAAAGATTAGAGCTCGTTCAACAAAAATTATTCATGAATCAGCTTAAAATTAATAAGTCTATAGAGAATACAATAATAGATGTTTTGGTTGAGAATCGAACTGATGATAAATCTAAATTATTTGGCAGATCAGAATACATGACGTCAGTTTTATTTGAAGGAAGTGATGATTTTATTGGTAAAGTGATCAAAGTAAAAATCCAAAGCAGCAATCAAAACACTTTATTTGGGGAAATTATTGATCAATCAAATCAGAGGGTAGCTTAAAATTTGAGTATTAGTAAGAAAAAAAATTTTGATTCTAACTTAAAATTTGTTTATTCAGATAATGATACTTTAAGTGTTATTTTTCATGATAATGATTTGTTAATGGGAGTTGTTGGAGAATTTAATAAAAACTTAAAAGAATTAGAAAAGATAACAGGCTCGAATCTTTATTCTAGAGGAAACTCTATTCTTATTAAATCAACACCAGACAAAAATGAAAAGGTCAAAGAAGCAATACAATTTTTAGCCAATCAGTTTATTAATAATGGAAATATTGAAAATAAAGACATATTATCTTCTATAGATAAATTTATGATAGAGGAAAAAGTTAAAAATCAAAATGTAACTGATATTATCAAAACTCCGAAAAAATCAATTATTCCAAGATCAGAAAAACAAAAAAATTATGTTAGAGCACTAAGACAAAGTGATATAATAATTTCTGCAGGTCCAGCAGGTACAGGAAAAACTTTTTTAGCTGTAGCGGTTGGCTTAACAATGCTGCTTGAAAAAAAAATTGAAAGAATAATTTTATCTAGACCTGCTGTAGAAGCAGGAGAAAGATTAGGATTTTTGCCGGGTGATATGAAGGAAAAAGTAGACCCTTATTTAAGGCCTTTATATGATTCTTTATACGATTTATTTCACTTTGAAAAAATACAGAGAATGATTGAGATTGGTGATATTGAAATAGCCCCCTTAGCGTATATGCGTGGTAGAACATTAAAAAATTCATTTGCTATTTTAGATGAAGCACAAAATGCTACCGATACTCAAATAAAGATGTTTCTTACGAGAATAGGTGAAAATTCTAAAATTGTAGTAAATGGAGATCCATCTCAAATAGATCTTCCAAATAAAAGTATGTCAGGTCTGGACAGGTCAAAAAAACTTTTATCTCATTTGAATGAAATAACTGTTATCGATTTTGATCATTCAGATGTTGTTAGGCATCCGTTAGTATCAAAGATTGTTAAAGCTTATAGCAATCATAATGATTAGTGTAGAAGTCTTATCAGATGACAAAAACTGGTCAAAAAAAATAAAAAGATTAAAACCTTTTTTTTATTCTGTTTGTAAATCTTTTCCAAAAAAATATCGTTTTATAAATAAAAAAATATTTTTAACGCTATTATTATCAAATAATAAAGGTATTCAAAAATTAAATAAAAAGTTTAGAAATAAAAATAAGCCAACAGATATATTATCATTTCCTTTAAATACTAAAATAAAAATTAATAATAAAATATACTTAGGAGATATTATTATTAGCTATAATTTTATGGACAAACCTAAAAATCAAAAAATAGATTTTTTTAAAATAAAAGTTATAAAAACATTTATTCATGGGTTTTTGCACTTACTAGGATTTAATCATATTAAAATGAAAGATTATAAAAGCATGTTAAAAGAGGAAGAAAAAATTTATCATTCAGTTATCAAAAAGATTAATTAATTTGAAAAAAAAAATTTACTTCGAATATTTATACTTAGTAGTCTTGGGTATTTTATCTTCATTAAGTTTACCACCTTATAATTTTTTATTCATTAATTTTGCAACATTTAGTTTATTTTTTATCTACATTTTTCATAAGAAAAAAAGTTCTAGTAGAAATAATAAATTTTTGTACGGTTGGTTTTTTGGTTTTGGATATTTTTTATCTAATTTATATTGGATTACGATCTCATTATCTTTTGATATAAATTTTAAACACTTGATACCTATTGTTTTGTTTTTAATTCCAGCTTTCCTAGCAATTTTTTACGGTATTTTTACTTTCTTTTTTTTCCTTATTAAAATTAAAAAGCCATTAAGCAATTTACTTTTATTTTCACTTTTATTTGGATTTATTGAATTTTTGAGAGGACATTTTTTGACTGGGTTCCCTTGGAATTTAATTGCTTATAGTTTTTCTAATAATATTGAGATTTTACAAATTTTATCATCTGTTGGTACCTACGCGTTTAATATTTGGTGTATTACTTTATTTACCAGTCCTGCTATTTTTGTTTTAAGAGAAAATAAAAAAGAAATAATTGTATGCATTTTTTTGTTATTATCGCCTTTGGCACTTTATATAAGTGGTTATTCAAAAATTAAATTTTTTCAGTCATTAAGTTTAATTCAAAATGATTATGTAATTAGAGTAATAGGATCAAATATTGCTCTCGAAAGATTTTATGGAAATTTTGATACAAAGTCAGTAATTAATGAATTAATTGAAATTAGTGAGCCTGAATTAGATAGTAAAACATTTTTTCTGTGGCCAGAAGGAATAATTCCAAATATCAATCAATTAGAATTTCAGGAATTTAAAAATTTATTTTACAAAAAATTTAACAAAAATCATCTACTAGGAATAGGCATTAATGCTTTCGAAAAAAAAAATAAAGAAGATAGATTTTTTAATTCGTTTTCAATTTATGATCATCAGCTCAATCTTATTAATACTTACAATAAAATTAACCTAGTTCCTTTTGGTGAATTTTTACCATTTGAAAAAGTACTAGGAAAATTAGGTTTAAAATCTTTAACTAATAATTATCAATCATTTAGTAAAGGAGAAAAAAGAAATATTTTAAGAATTAGTAAAAACGAATTCGATATAACTATTTTACCTCTCATTTGTTATGAAATAATTTATTCTGGTAGAATTTTTGATGACCCTAGTTTTGAATATTTAATTAATGTTTCTGAAGATGGTTGGTTTGGAAAATCTATTGGACCAGATCAGCATTTTGCGCATAGTGTTTTTAGAGCAATTGAAAGTGGAAAATATTTATTTAGGTCTGCTAATAATGGAATTGCAGCGATAATTGATCCAATGGGTTTAGTGGAAAAAAAGATTCCACTCGAGAAAACAGGTTATATAGATTTTTCCGAAAAAAGACTTCCAGAAACAACTTTGTTTTCACTTCATGGTAATAAAATGTTTTTAATAATAATTTTATTGTATATTTTTTTGATATTTTCATTTAATAGAATTTCTTAATGAATAATTTAAAAAACTATCTTTTTACAAGTGAGTCTGTTTCAGAGGGACACCCAGATAAAGTTTCAGACAGAATTTCTGATATGGTAGTAGATAGTTATTTATCTAATGATCCTTTTTCTAGAGTAGCTTGTGAAACATTAACAACTACTAATAAAGTAGTTCTTGCAGGGGAGGTAAGAGGTCCAGAAATAAAAAAGGATGAATTAATCAAAAAGGTGAGAGATTGTATTAAAGATATTGGATATGACCAAGAAGGTTTCACTTGGAAAGAAGCAACGAGAATTGAAAGTCACTTACATTCTCAATCTGCCGACATTGCAATGGGCGTAGATTCTTCGGGTAATAAAGACGAAGGTGCAGGAGACCAAGGAATTATGTTTGGATATGCATGCGATGAAACAGATGAGTTAATGCCTGCCCCAATTTTTTATTCACATAAAATTTTAAGATTGATGGCTAAGGATCGTAAATCTGGTAAATTAAAAAATATAGAACCAGACTCAAAAAGTCAGGTAACATTTGAATATGAAAATGGAAAGCCTAAAAAAGTAAAATCTGTTGTTATATCATCTCAACATTCTGCTGATGTTGATCAAGCAAAAGTTAGAGAATTACTTAGACCTTATTTGTTTGAGTCAATTCCAAAAAATTTTTTAGATGAATTTAATGAAAAAGAATTTTACGTAAATCCTACTGGAAATTTTGTTATAGGTGGTCCAGATGGTGATTGTGGGTTAACAGGCAGAAAAATTATTGTTGATACTTATGGTGGAGCTGCACCTCACGGCGGTGGAGCTTTTTCTGGAAAGGATCCTACTAAAGTTGACCGATCTGCTGCATATGCCTCAAGATATATTGCAAAAAATATTGTTTCATCAAAAATTTCAGACAAATGTTTAATCCAACTTGCTTATGCGATCGGTGTTTCAAAACCACTTTCGATTTATGTAAATTTATTTGATAATGATCTAGAAAAAAATAAATTTGTTGAGGAAAAAATAAAAGAAAATTTTGATTTAAGTCCGAGAGGAATTAGAGAAATGCTGAGTCTTAATAAACCAATCTATGAAAAAACCTCAGCTTATGGCCATTTTGGCAGATCTCCAGAAAGCGATGGTTCATTTTCTTGGGAAAAAACTGATAAAACTGGTATTTTTTTGAAATAGTTTCTGTTGAATTAAAAAAAAACTTTAATATATTGCTTATACATTATTGAAATTACAAAATGGGCTTTAGCCCATTTTTTTTTGGAGCTAACAAAAATATGTTAAATAAAAGAGCAGATAAACTTGAATTATTAAGAATAGCTGAAGCTGTAGCATTGGAGAAATCTATCGACAAAGAACTAATTATTAGCTCAATGGAAACGGGTATAGCTAAAGCTGCTAGATCAAAATTTGGTCAAGATAATGAAATTAGAGTTCTAATTAACAGGGAAAATGGAGATATTGAATTATTCAGAAGATTAGTTATTTCTGATAATCCAGAAAATACAAATACTGAAATCAAACTTGAGGATGCAATATCACTCAATGAAACTAATAAAGATAAAAAAGTAGGTGACGAAGTTCTACAACCACTTCCATCATTCGATTTTGGAAGAATAGCTGCGCAAACCGCAAAACAAGTAATTAGCACCAATGTAAGAGAAGCTGAAAGAGAAAGACAATATAATGATTTTATAGATAAAAAAGAAACAATTTTAAGTGGGATTGTTAAAAGATTAGAATTTGGAAATATAATCGTAGATCTTGGAAGAACTGAAGCAATTATTCAAAAAAATGAAATGATACCTAGAGAAAATATTAAAGCTGGAGATAGAGTTAAAGCATATTGCTATGAAGTAAAAAGAGAACCAAGAGGTCAACAAATCTTTTTATCAAGAGCACACCCAAAATTTATGGAGAAACTGTTTGTTCAAGAAGTTCCAGAAATTTATGATGGTTTAATTGAAATTAAATCTTCCTCAAGAGATCCAGGGAGTAGAGCTAAAATTTGTGTCAAAGCAGTTGACACTTCTCTAGATCCTGTTGGAGCTTGTGTTGGTATGAGAGGATCAAGAGTTCAAGCTGTAGTAAATGAACTCCAAGGAGAAAAAATTGATATTGTGAACTGGTCTGAAGATCCAGCAATATTAGTCTCAAATGCATTATCGCCTGCAGAAGTACAGAGAGTAAATGTAGACCTAGAGAGAAAAAAATTAGATGTAATTTTAACTGAAGAAAATTTAAGTAAAGCTATTGGTAGAAGAGGTCAAAATGTTAGATTGGCTACTAAACTTTTGAATTATGAAATCAATATTATGACCGACCAAGAGGACTCCGAAAGAAGACAACAAGAATTTAAAGAAAAAACAGAAAATTTTGTTAAAAATCTTGAATTAGATGAAACATTGGGTCAGTTATTAGTAGCTGAAGGATTTTCCACAATCGATGATATTAAAGATAGTAATGCTGAAAATTTGATGAAAATTGAAGGTATAGAGGAAGATACAGCGAAAGCATTAATTGAAAGGGCAAAAGAATTTCATGAAAAAGATCAAGAAGACATCTCGCAGAGAATTAAAGATCTTGGACTTGAAGAGGCTTTGATTAATCTTAAAGGATTGACCCCAGGAATGTTAGTTACTTTAGGTGAGCAAAAAATTTTAACTTTGGAAGATTTTGCGGATTTAGCATCTGATGAACTCACCGGAGGATATGATGTAATTAAAAACGAAAGAGTAAAAATACAAGGTTATTTAGAAGATTTTGCTTTGTCAAAAGAAGAGGCAGACGAATTGATTATGTCAGCAAGAAATATTGTTTATAAAGATTGAGTGATGAGATATGGAAAACAAAAAAACAAAATTAACAATTTCTGGCACAGCCAAAAAATCAATCAAAAATATTGATATAGCTAAAACTCAAGGAAAAAAAACAGTAGTAATAGAAAAATCAAAAGGGAATATTTTAAAAAAAGGAAGTTCTTTTAGAGCTTCAGGGACTGGTATAAGACCAAAACCAAAAACATCATTTGGTAGAGGATCCCCTTTAAAATCATCATTAGGAGGAAAAACATTTCCAATTGCCAATGATTTTGAAAAAAGGAAACTTGCTGAACAAAGAGCTACAAAAAGGCTTAAAGGAGAAAACGAAGGTAAAAAGCTTAAGTTGGGCACAAAAAAAAGAGAAGCAAAATTAACAGTTTCCAGAGCATTAAGTGATGAGATTGAAGCGAAGGAAAGAAGTTTAGCTTCTGTTAGAAGGGCAAGAGAAAAAGAGCAAAAAAATTTAAATAAAGACGAAAATAAAGAAAATTTAAAACCTGTTAAAAGAGATGTTAATATTCCTGAAGCTATTACAGTTAGAGAACTTGCAAATAGAATGGCTGAACAGTCGAGCAACGTAATAAAATATCTTTTTGGAATGGGTGTGACTGTAACAATTAATCAAACTTTAGCCGCGGATACTGCAGAATTCCTAGTCAAAGAATTTGGTCATAATCCTATACGCGGAGAAAAAGCAGAAGAAATAATTCAAAAAATCAAAGCTACAAGAGTTGAAAATTTAAAGAATAGACCTCCTATAGTAACTGTAATGGGACATGTAGATCATGGAAAAACTTCAGTACTAGATGTTTTGAGAAGTGCCAATGTTGTTTCAGGTGAGTTTGGTGGGATCACACAACATATTGGTGCTTATCAAATAGAAAATAAATCAAATAAGTTAACTTTTATCGATACTCCAGGTCACGCTGCTTTTACAGAGATGAGGGCTAGAGGATCAAAATTGACTGATGTTGTAGTTTTAGTTGTGGCAGCTGATGATGGTGTAAAACCACAAACAGTAGAGTCAATAAAACACGCAAAAGCCGCAAATGTTCCAATAGTTGTAGCGATCAATAAATGTGATTTACCAGAAGCAGATCCACAAAAAATAAAAAATCAACTACTTGAATATGAATTAATTGCTGAGGATTTATCAGGTGATACATTAATGGTAGAGATCTCTGCTAAAACAAAATTGAATTTAGACAAACTAGTTGATGCAATAATACTTCAAGCTGAAATTTTAGATTTAAAAACTGATTTTGAGTCAAAAGCCACAGGAGTTGTCTTAGAGTCTAAAATAGATGTTGGTAGAGGACCTGTTGCAACTATAATTGTAACAACTGGTACTCTAAAGAAAGGTGATTTTTTTGTAAGTGGTTTAAAATGGGGAAAGGTAAGAGCAATTATTAATGATAAAGGAAAAAATATTAATGAAGCTTTACCTTCAACACCTGTAGAAATATTAGGCATTAATGGAGCGTCAAAAGCTGGAGATGACTTTATTGTTCTAGATAACGAGAAAGAGGCAAAAACATTAAGTGAAAATAGAGCAGATGAGGCAAAAGATGGAAAAAATCCACTATCTTTTGCAACCCAAGATTCAGCATTTTCTGATAAATCTGCTGAAGAACTGAATTTAATAATAAAATCAGATGTTCATGGTTCGTCAGAAGCTATTAAAAATGCAATAACCCAAATAAAACATGAAGAGGTAAAACCAAAAATTATTTTAGCAGATATCGGTATGGTTACTGAGACTGATGTAACTTTAGCTAAGGCTTCAAAAGCTGTTTTAATAGCTTTTAATGTTAAGCCTAGCAAAGAAGCAAAAAAATTAGCTGAAAATGAAAACATAAAAATTTCTTCATATAACATTATTTATGAGGTTCTAGATTTTATTAAACAAAGAATGTCTGGCCTTTTAACTCCTGATGTTCAAGAAACAATTTCAGGCACTGCTCAAATTTTGGAAATCTTCAAAGTCTCAGGGGCTGGAAAAGTTGCAGGATGTAAGATTACCGATGGCGAAATAAATAATACTTCAAATGTAAGGCTAATTAGAGATGGTACAATTATTTTTACTGGAAAAGTAAGCACTATATTTAGGGAGAAAAATCAAGTGAAACAGGTTAGCAATGGCCAGGAATGCGGAATTACGATAAAAGATTATATGGATTTTCAAAAAAACGATACTATAGAGGCATTTAACGTGATCTCAAAAGAGAGGACAATATAATGGCTGACAGAATAGGAAAATCAGTTTCACAGAGACAATTGAGAGTTGGTGAAATGATTAAACAATCTTTGAGTATGATTTTTATAAAAAATGAAGCAAAAGTTCCAAATTTAGAAACAAATATCATTACGGTGACAGAAGTAAAGATGAGTCAAGATTTGAAAATAGCGAAAGCATATGTAATGCCACTTGGTGGAAAAGATGCAGATGAAGTGATTGATAAACTTAAGGAGTATTCTTTTTTAATAAGAAAGATTTTGTCAAAAAAAGTATTTATGAAGTTTTTACCAAAATTGCTATTTCGAAAAGATGAGTCTTTTGAGTATGCAGAAAAAATAGAAAATTTAATTAAACAAACAAATAAATAAGGAAAAGAAGATGAATAATAACGTTAAAGAATTGGCAATGCATGATAAAGATACAGGATCCTCAGAAATCCAGATTGCATTACTAACAGAGAAGATAGATGTTCTCTCGAAACATATAAAACAATTCAAAAAAGACAAACATTCTTCAGTTGGATTGCTGAGAGCAGTAAATAAGAGAAAGAAATTATTAGAATACTTAAAAAAAAATAAAAAGGATTCTTATAAAAATGTACTGTCAAAATTGAATTTAAGAAAGTAAAAATCAAGATAGATAGAACGAAATGGAACGAAACGAAATGGAAATGAAATGTTTAAAGTATATAAGAAGGAAATTGAAGTAGCAGGAAAGAAAATAAGTTTAGAAACAGGTAAAGTAGCAAGACAGGCAGACGGTGCAATAATCGCAACATGTGGAGAAACGGTCGTTTTAGCAACAGTAGTGGGAGCAAAAAAAGTAAATCCTGACGTAGATTATTTTCCATTATCTGTAAATTACCAAGAAAAATATTACGCAGCAGGAAAAATTCCAGGTGGATATTTTAAAAGAGAAGCGAGGCCAACAGAAAGTGAAACACTAATTTCTAGATTAATTGATAGACCAATACGACCCTTGTTTCCTGATGAATTTAAAAATGAGGTTCAATTGTTACCAACTGTAATTTCTTACGATAAAGAAAATGAAGCAGATATTTTATCAATTACAGCTTCATCAGCAGCATTGGCTATATCAGGAATGCCATTTAAGGGCCCTGTTGGAGCTTCTAGAGTTGGATATATTAATGGACAATATGTTTTAAATCCCTCTAAAGTAGAATTAGAAAAATCAAAACTAGATTTAGTTGTAGCAGGCACAAAAGATGCTGTGCTTATGGTTGAGTCTGAAGCAAGTGGTTTAACAGAGGAAGAAATGTTAAATGCAGTTAAATTTGGTCATGAAGGTTTTGTTCCTGTGATTAAAATGATTGAAGGACTCGCAAAAGAATGTAGAAAACCTGAATGGATTGTTGAAAAGAAAGATCTATCTAAAGTTAAGAAAAAACTTGAAAGTGTTTTTACAGAGGATCTTGAAAAAGCTTTTGCAACAAGAGACAAACAAGATAGGTCAAATCAAATTTCTGAAATAACTGATAAAGCTAAAAAACTTTACGAGGAAGATGAAAATTATACAGATCTAGATGTAAATTCTGAGCTTAAAAAGATAGAAAAATCAATTGTAAGAACAGATATTCTTAAAAATAAAAAAAGAATTGATGGCAGGGGTTTATCTGATGTGAGACCTATTTCCTGTGAAGTTGGTATTTTACCAAGAACTCACGGTTCTGCTCTATTTACTAGAGGAGAAACACAAGCAATTGTAACAGCTACTTTGGGTACTACCGATGATGAACAAAGAATTGAAAGTCTTGAAGGATTACAAAGAGAAAGATTTATGCTTCACTATAATTTTCCACCATTCTCAGTTGGTGAAACGGGAAGAATTGGAACTGGTAGAAGAGAAATAGGACACGGTAAATTAGCATGGAGAGCTATTCATTCTTCATTACCATCAAAAGAAGGATTTCCTTACACTTTCAGGGTAGTTTCAGAGATTACAGAATCTAATGGTTCATCTTCTATGGCTACTGTTTGTGGAACATCATTAGCATTAATGGACGCAGGAGTACCTATTAAAGAACCTGTTGCAGGTATAGCGATGGGACTAATTAAAGAAGGTGATGAATTTAGTGTGTTATCAGATATTTTAGGGGATGAAGATCATTTAGGTGACATGGACTTTAAAGTTGCTGGAACTAAAGATGGAATTACTTCACTTCAAATGGATATCAAAATTACTGGTATTACTTTTGAGATTATGGAACAGGCATTAAGTCAAGCAAAAGACGGAAGAGTTCACATTTTGGGTGAGATGAATAAAGCATTGTCTGCTTCAAGATCTGATGTAGGAAAACATACTCCAAAAATGGAACAGGTTAATGTTGATAAAAAAGATATCGCTGCTGTGATTGGAAAAGGTGGTGCAACAATTAGAGAAATTGTTGAAAAATCAGGTGCGAAAGTAGATGTGAATGACGAAGGAGTTGTAACAGTCGCAGCGCCAGATGAGGAGTCTAGAAATACAGCTATGCAAATGATTAAAGACATTACCGCAAAAGCTGAATTAAATAAAATTTACTCAGGAAAAGTAATGAAGATTATGGAATTTGGTGCGTTTGTAAACTTTTTGGGAAAACAGGATGGTCTTGTTCATATTTCAGAATTAGCTGAAAAAAGAGTCGCTAAGGTTACAGATGTTGTCAAAGAAGGTGATGAAGTAAAAGTTAAAGTAATCGGTTTCGATAGAGGTAAGGTTAAACTTTCAATGAAACAAGCTTTAAAATAAGGAAATTATTTTTTAAATATAAGTAACTTACTGTTATTCCAAAAACCTGAGTAATTATATTTGTGTTTACATATGCAGAAAAAAATTTCTGAAAAATCGTTTTTTATATGTTTTAATCGTTCATAGTACAATTTTTCACTATAATTTTTTTTATTCATAAATATATCCTCAATAACTAAAATTCCATTTTTTTTTAAAAATTTATTTGTTGCTTCAATTATATTGATTTGATGTTCAAATAAATGAGAGGTGTCATCAATTATTATGTCGTAAAAAATGTTATTTTTTTCAAATAATTTTTTTATATTCATCTTATTTTCAACATCTAATTGAAAATAATTCACATCACTTAGTTTTATATTTTTCGATTTTTCTAGGGTATTTTCATCATTATCAAATACATCTATATTTGCTTTTTTAAAATATTCTCTAAACATTCTTAAAGAAGATGAGTATGCAACGCCCAGTTCGGCTATATTAATTTTTTGATCTTTTAAATGATTAAATAGAATATTATATATAGGTGTATATGAATGTTGATGTTTAGTTTTTTTGTTAAAGACTGACTTGTCAGTTCCATATTTTTCTCCTAGTAAACACATTTCCGAAAGATAATTACTAGAATCAATTATAATAGAACTGAATTGATCTACATTTTTTTCAAATTTATACCTATTTTTTTCATTTTTTTTATCTAAAATTTGTTCGATTGATTTTTTTAATGATCTATAGATAACTCTTGAAATTTTTTTCATGAATTAGCTAATATTTTTAGGATCCGGCATTCCAACTTTATTATATCCTGCGTCAACATAATGAATTTCTCCTGTAACCCCATTAGCTAGTTTGCTAAGGAGATATAATGCTGAGTTACCAACGTCATGAATATCAACGTTTCTCTTTAGAAAAGAATGGTCTTCATTCCATTTATATAAAAATTTTGCATCTCCTATTGCAGAGGCAGCTAGTGTTTTAATGGGTCCAGCACTGATCGCATTTACTCTTATGCCTTTTGAACCTAGGTCTCTTGCTAGATATTTAACACTTGATTCTAAAGCTGATTTACAAACGCCCATAACATTATAATTAGGAATAGCTTTAGTAGACTCATAAGTTAATGTTAGTAAACTTCCACCTTCTGACATTATTTTGGATGCTTCTTTCGCAACCTCAGTAAATGAAAAACATGATATTAACATACTTTTTAAAAAATTTTCTCTGGTGGTATTTAAATATTCACCGGACAATTCTGTTTTATCTGAAAAAGCAACTGCATGCACAACAAAATCAATTTTTCCCCACTGTGATTTGATATCTTCAAATAATTTTTGTACTTCTTGTTTTTTTTCAACATCACAACTAAATATTATTTTTGAATTTAGTTTTTCAGCTAATGGGACTACTCTTTTTTTTAAAGCATCACCCAAATATGTAAAGGCAAGTTCAGCTCCTTCTTCTGCTAACTTTTGTGAAATACCCCAAGCGATAGATCTTTCATTAGCAACACCCATGATCAATCCTTTTTTACCTTTCATTAAACTCATAACTATATTTTCTCAAAAATTAAAGCAGCATTAGTTCCACCGAAACCAAAACTATTTGACATTATCGCATTTAAAGATTTTCCTGTTTCAGTTTTAGAAACTATTGGGAATTTTTTAGCATCTTCATCCATTTCATTAATATTTGCTGAACCTGTGATGAAATTATTTTTCATCATAATTAAACTATAGATAGCCTCGTGAACAGATGCTGCCCCCAACGGATGACCAGATAAAGATTTTGTTGAACTAATTTTTGGAATATTATTTTCAAAAGTTTTTTCGATAGCATTTAATTCTGTTATATCTCCAACAGGTGTAGAAGTTCCATGAGTATTAATATAATCAATTTTATTTTTTGCAGTTGATAAAGCCATTTTCATACATCTTATAGCTCCTTCACCTGATGGTGCTACCATGTCATAACCATCAGAGGTAGCTCCATACCCTGTTAATTCTGCATATATCTTTGCACCTCTAGCTTTTGCATGTTCATATTCCTCAAGGACTAATACCCCTGCACCTCCAGCAATCACAAAACCATCTCTAGTCTTATCATATGCTCTGGAAGCTTTTTCTGGAGTATCATTATATTTGGATGAAAGCGCGGTCATAGCATCAAACATAGCTGTCATTGCCCAATGAATTTCTTCACTGCCTCCTGCAAAAACAATGTCTTGTTTTCCCATTTGAATTAGTTCCATAGAGTTTCCAATGCAGTGTCCACTAGTAGCACAAGCTGAACTCATAGTGTAATTAGTTCCTTTAATTTTAAATGGTACAGCGAGTGTTGCAGATGCAGTACTAGCCATTGTTCTAGGAACTATAAATGGTCCCATCAATTTAGGTGTTTTTGCTCTAGTTTTATCAGCAGCCAAAATTACGTTTTCAATTGATGGACCGCCAGACCCCATTACAATTCCAGTTTTATAATTGCTTACTTCATTATCCTGTAAACCAGAGTCTTGGATAGCTTCCTTCATGGCTATATAGTTGTAGGCCGAGCCAGAACCCATAAATCTTATAGTTTTTCTGTCGATATGATCCTCTAGTTTTATTTTCGGTTTTCCATGAATATGGCTTTTTAAATTATGTTCTTTATATTCTTCAGCAAAAGAAATCCCTGATTTTGAATTCAATAAGGACTGATGAACTTCATCTTGATTATTTCCTAAACAAGATACAATGCCTAGACCTGTAACGACTACTCTTCTCATTATTTAAATAACCCTACTTTTAAACTGTCTGCTGAATAAATCTTTCTATTGTCTGCTAATACTTCTCCGTTAGCAAGTCCAACAGTTGTTCCTCCAGGTGACATAATTTTTTTCATATCAATTTTATACGTTACAAGTTTAATATTTTGTAAAACTTCTCCAGTAAATTTTACAGTCCCAACTCCCAAAGCTCTTCCTTTCCCCGGGTTTCCAATCCAACCCAAATAAAAACCTACCAATTGCCACATCGCATCAAGTCCTAGGCAACCAGGCATTACAGGGTCATTTTTAAAGTGGCAATCAAAAAACCAAAGATCTTTTTTTATGTCTAGTTCAGCCTTTAACGACCCTTTTTTAAAAGCACCATTACTATCATTAATTTCAGTAATTCTGTCAAACATGAGCATTGGAGGAAGTGGTAATTTTGCATTACCTGGACCAAAAAGCCCCCCATTTCCACAATTTATGAGCTCATCATATGAATAGGAGTTTTTTTTCATAAAATTTGAACACCTTTAATACTTGATTTTGTTCAATTATAATATACATATAGTTTAGAATTATTATAACTTATAATGTTAAAAAATAGCCAATTTATTGATAAATTAAGACAATCTGGATTAAGACCCACAAAGCAAAGACTAAAAATTTGTGAGGTATTATTTAATAGGGAAAAAACTTTTCATTTTACAATTAATGATCTTGCAAAGAGTATTTTAGAAAAACTTAATGAAAAAATTTCTTTAGCAACAGTCTACAATACTGTGCATGCTTTTAAGAAAAAGGGATACTTAAAGGAAATTTCAATAAACAGTGATAAAAGTTACTTTGATACCAATATCACTAATCATCACCACTTTTTTGATGAAGACACAAATCAGCTAATTGATTGTGATAATGATAATATTGAAAATATTAACATTAAAAACAATATAACTGGAAAAAAAGTAAAATCAGTCGAAGTTTTGATAAAAGTTGCGAGTGATAATCAAAATCAAAATTAATTCAATAATTTCAATAATTTAAAAACTATATTATAATTATTCTAAACTATTGACATAAAGTTTAGAATGATTATATCTTAACTCATAATTAAGGAGATTAAAATGTCATTAAAAGGAACTAAAACAGAAGAAAACCTAAAAGCTGCTTTTGCAGGCGAAAGTCAAGCCAATAGAAGATATCTATATTTTGCACAAAAGGCTGATATTGAGGGTTACAATGATGTAGCAACAGTTTTTAGATCAACTGCTGAAGGTGAAACAGGTCATGCACATGGTCATCTAGAATATTTAGAGCAAGTAGGAGATCCAGCTACAGGTAAACCTATAGGTGAAACTAAAGCAAATTTAGAATCAGCAGTAGCCGGTGAAACTCACGAGTACACTGATATGTACCCAGGTATGGCAAAAACTGCTAGAGAAGAAGGATTTGAAGAAATTGCTGATTGGTTTGAAACATTAGCAAAAGCTGAAAAATCTCACGCTGGTAAATTCCAAAAAACTTTAGAATCTATTAGCTAATATATCTAATTAGTGGGCGTTTATCGCCCACTAAAAAACTTTTTTTAAATTTACTAAAACAAATGATAGAGCAAGTTGTACTAACAATTAAGGATTGGTGTAATAAACTTGTAATTATGGTTTCAATTGTTTTAGTTTTATAAATGAATTTAGTGATATGAGTAAAGAAGGAAGTACAGAAGCCCCTATAAGACATCCAATAGATTTTGAAAGTCCAGATTTTTTGAATCCAGAAAAATTAGACGCTGAAATGAGAAGAGTGTTTGATATCTGCCATGGTTGCAGAAGATGCTTTAATCTTTGTGACTCGTTTCCAAAACTCTTTGACATGATTGATGAGTCAAAAAACGAGGATGTAGAAAGCTTATCGAGCAATCAATTTGCTCCAGTTGTGGACGCATGTACATTATGTGATATGTGTTTTATGACCAAATGTCCCTACGTACCTCCACATGATTTTGATCTAGATTTCCCTCACTTAATGCTAAGATATAGAGTGGCACAAAAGAAAAAAGGCACTTTACCTGCTGTTCCTAGACAATTAGCCGAAATAGATAGAAATTCTAAAATTGGTGTAATGTTTTCAGGTTTGATTAATTGGCTGTCTAATATCAAAAATAAATTTTTCAGAAAAGTATTAGAAATAGTTGCAGGTATAGATATTAGAGTTCAACTTCCAAAATATAATTCAGAAACTTTTTCTAATTTTTTTAAAAAAAATATTGATAAAATAAATTTCGAAAATAAGAAAAGTGACAGAAAAGTTGTGATTTATTCAACTTGTTTTGTAAATTTTAATAAAAAAAATACAGGCGTTGCAGCCTTAAAAGTATTGAACAAAAATGGAGTTGAGGTTCAAGAGGCATATCCTGGATGTTGTGGAATGCCGTTTTTGGAACAAGCAGACTTGCCAAAAGTAGTTGAACAAGCCAAAAAAGTTTCAAAAGATTTAATAGAATGGATAGATAAAGGTTATAAAGTGGTCACTTTAACAGCCAGTTGTGGTTTAATGTTAAAATTTGAATGGCCGCTTTTATTACCGAATGATGAAAACATTAAGAAATTATCTACTAATGTAATGGATATTGATGAGTATGTTGTTGATATTGCTAACAACGAAGGCATTGCCGAGGGATTAGAAGAGATTGATGGCGGCGTTACGGTTCATCATGCATGCCACGCTCGAGCACAAAATATGGGAATTAAAGCTAGAGATATGCTTAAATTAATTCCTAATATAAAAATTGATGTAATTGAAAGATGTGCTGGCCATGGTGGTACATTTGGTGTAATGAAAGATACACATGATTTAGCAATTAAAGTTGGAAGACCTACAGCAAGACAAATTAAAACAAAAAATAATAAATACTTTGCATCAGATTGTCCGTTAGCAGGCAAACATTTAAAACAATTAGAAGCAGACACAAATATTTCAAATGATGAGGCACTACATCCTATCGAATTAATGGCAAAAAGTTATAATTTATAATCATGTCAAAAGAAAAAAAAAAAATAGAAAAGCAAGACATAATGCCCTTACATGTCTATACCAAACAAAGAAAAGAATTAAGAAAAAGCATTGTTGAATTTAAAAAAAATAGAAGAATTCCGTTAGGACCATACGCAACATTTTATTTTGAGAGCTATGAAACAATGTTGGCTCAAGTACAAGAAATGCTTTACATTGAAAAGGGAGGTGACGAACAATTAAAAGATGAGTTGTCTGCATATAATCCTTTAGTACCAAATGGAAAAGAATTAACAGCAACTTTAATGTTTGAAATTGATAACCCAGTTTCCAGAGCAGCCTTTTTAGGAAAAGTAGGTGGAATAGAAGAAAAAGTGTACATGAAAATTGACGGGGATCTTATAAAAGCAGTTCCAGAAGAAGATGTTGACAGAACTTCAGCTGAAGGAAAGGCTTCATCAGTTCAATTTATACATTTTAAATTTAATGACGAACAAATACAAAAATTTAAATCTAATGCATCATCTATTGAAATTGGAATTGATCATAAAGAATACTCACATTTAACAAAATTAAATGATGCTACAATAAAATCGTTGTCAGCAGATTTCATTTAATAGTACCCCAAAGATTATCTTTATTTATCCAACCATTCAAATCCTCAGTCCTCACTTTACACCATTTTAATTCACATTTTTGAACAATAAGTAACCTACCCTCTTTTATTTTAGCAATAGGTTTTGAAAAAAATGTAGGTTTTTTAAACATTATCTTATCTTTCATAGCTATTACCGAGTTTATTTTTTTAAGTTGAGAAACATGTATCCAGCCACTATTTTTTTTATGATCAATTATTCTTCTAAAATTTTCCTTTTTATCGATTTGTTTGATTGGAAGGTTTTTTTTTTCATAAATATACTTTACTGGGAAATCAAAACTTGGACCATATCTAACATTAACTTTATTCTTTTTTAACGAAAGAAAGATTTCTTGAGAAAAAACATTCAGAGGGAAAAAAGTCCAAATTATTATCAAAATTAAAAATTTTTTCATATCTAGCTTATTTTTATTGTTTCTTAAATTTTACTTTTCTAAAATTAAGATTTAAAAGATCTATAATTAATATTTGATTTTTCAAGTTTTGACCAATTTCCATAAGCATTTTTAGAGCCTCATTTGCTTGGGTAGCACCTACAATTGTTGCAGTTGTTCCAAGAACACCTTCAAATTCACAATTTAAAATATCATCAGAAATTTCATTTTCTTGGTAAAAATTTTTTAAAGAGGCTGTATTTTTATCTTTGAAGTCAAATGTGAATATATGACCATCAAATTTACTTATCGCACCAGTAACTAATTTCTTTTTCCATTTTATACAACAATCATTTATTAAAAACTTTGTTTTAAAATTATCAGAACCATCGATTATAAGATCATAATCTTTAATTATTTTTTCAACATTTTTTTCATTCAGTCTTGATTTATAAGTTTTAATCTTTGTAAGTGGATTTATCTTTTTTAGTTTTTTTGCAGCCACACTAACTTTTGTTTTTTTAATGTCTTCGGAATTAAATAAGCTTTGTCTGTGAATATTTGAAAGGTTCACAATATCGTTATCTACAAGACCAATAGTACCAATACCAGCCCTAACTAAATTTTCTGCAGCAGGACATCCTAAACCACCAATACCAATAACTAAAATCTTCGAAGATAAAATTTTTTTTTGACCTTTTGCGCCTATTTTTTTTAAAACTAATTGTCTTGAAAATCTTTCGATTTGAGATTTATTTAAAACATTTTTCATTTACCAGTTGAACCAAATCCACCCTCTCCTCGAATTGATTTTGGTAAATCACTAGTTTCTTCCAATTCCATCTTTACAATAGGTAATAATACCATTTGTGCTATTCTATCACCATTGTTTATTAGAAAATGATCATTTCCATGATTATAAATTATTACTTTAATTTCTCCTCTATAGTCACTGTCTATAGTACCCGGTGTATTTAATACACTTATGTTATTTTTTGCTGCGAGACCGGACCGGGGTCTTATTTGCACCTCATAATCTTCAGAAAAAGCTATCGAAAGGCCTGTTGGTATTAAACAAGAGGATTTAGGTTCTATTTTGATAGTAGATTTTAAACAAGCCATCAAATCCATTCCTGATGCGCCTGATGTTTTGTATGTTGGTAATTGAACCTCTGGAGATAATTTTTTAACTAATACCTTAACCATTAATTTAATTGATTATTAACTCTTTCAACTATCTCTTCTGAAATCAAGGATTTACTTTTCAATAATAATTTTTCTTTTTTATTATTTCTGTAAAAAATAGTTACTTCATTATTGTCTGAGTCAAAACCTATATTCTTATTAGAAACATCATTAGCAATTATCATATCACAGTTTTTATCCTTCAATTTTTTAATTGCATTTTCTTCTAAATTATTAGTTTCCGCCGCAAAACCAATAACTAATTTTGGTCTCATTGAATTATGATTAGAAACATAATTTAAAATATCAACATTTTTTTCTAATTGAATATTAAATTTGTCCCTTTTTTTTATTTTTACATCATATTTTTCTGAAACTTTAAAATCAGATATTGCAGCCGAAAAAATAGCTACATCTACTGGTAAATTTTTTTGTATTTCTTTAAACATTTGTTCTGCTGTTTCAACCTTTACTAATTTAATCTCATCATTGATTTTAAGATTGGTTGGTCCTGATATTAAAGTAGTTTGAAAACCATTTCTTGAAAGTGACTTTGCTATCTCATATCCTTGTTTTCCACTAGATTTATTTGTAATATATCTAACTGGGTCAATATATTCATTAGTTGGTCCTGCAGTTATTAAAGCTTTTAGTTTATTATTTCTATTTAAACTAAATAAAAAATCATTAATTCTTTTGACAACATCTATTGGTTCAGACATTTTTCCTTCACCATATTCTCCACAAGCCATTTCTCCAATTTCAGGACCAATAATTTTATATGAAAATTCTTTTAAAATTTTTAGATTTTCTTTTGTAGATGGATGTTCCCACATTCTTACATTCATTGCTGGAACTAAAAAAATAGGTTTATTCGAGGCTAAAATAACTGTTGAAGCTAAATCTTCAGATGAACCCTTTGCAAGTTTTGAAATTGTATTAGCAGTTGTAGGTTCAACCAAAATTAAATCTGCCCATCTTGATAAAGTTATATGATCCATTTCACTTTCATTTTCTAAATTGAAAAGATCTTCATAAACTTTACCCTGAGATAAAGATGTAATAGATAATGGTGTTACAAATTCTTTTGCACTTTTCGTTAATATTGTTTTTATGATACTACCATTTTTTTTTAAGATTCTAATAGTTTCAAGACTTTTGTAGGCAGCTATTCCTCCACAAATAACTAGTAATATTTTTTTATCTTTCAAGTTTTTCATTGTTTAAATTAAAATACTAATAGACCTATAATTACAAGAACTAATATCCCAATCACAGACTGATTTCTAAATGCAATCATTTCAGATTTCTTATTATTTAAAGCCATATAAGAATTTGAGTTTTGAGGTATTTGTCCATTTGCTAAATAAGTCAAAGCTTGATTTGCTTTATCCATTATTTCAGGAAATTCAGGTAAACGTTTTATTACTTCTGAAGTATTATTAATAGTTTCATTAATAGTATTTAGAGGGTCTTTGGTTTCTTTTAACCAATTTTCCAAAATTGGTTTTGATGTAACCCAAATATTTGTTTCAGGATTAAGTTTTCTTGCAACACCCTCAACTACTACCATTGTTTTTTGTAACATTAATAATTGAGGCTGTGTTTGCATATTAAATTTTTCAGTAACATCAAATAATTGTTTAAGAAGTTTACCTCCAGATATATCTTTTACTGCTTGACCAAAAATTGGTTCACCAATGGACCTTAATGCTTGAGCCAAATCCTCTATAGGCACTTCTTTTGGTACAAGGCCAGCAATTAAATGAATTTCAGCAACTTTTCTATAATCCCTTTGAATAAACCCAAATAAAATTTCTGCTAAAAATCTTTTACTCATTTTATCTAATCGTCCCATGATACCAAAATCAATAGGAACAATCTGACCATTTGTATCTATAAAAATATTTCCTTGGTGCATATCTGCATGGAAAAAACCATCTCTAACTGCATGCCTTAAAAAATTTTGAATTATGTCTTCTGCTAATTTGTTAGTATCAATGTTTCTTCTTTTAAGTTCTTCAGTTTCCCTTATTGATACACCATCTATCCAGTCTAATGTCATCACTGTTTCACTTGTAAAGTTCCAATAAATTTGTGGAACTTTAAATCCGATATCATTTTTTGTATTTTCAGAGTACTCATTAGCAGCTGCTGCTTCAAATCTTAAATCCATTTCCAAATTAGTTATTTCTTTTAACAAGAAAACAACTTCTACAAGTTTTAATCTTTTTGTTTTCTTTATTGTTGACTCAATTAAAAAGGCAAATAACATCATTGCATCTATTTCTTCATTAAATATTTTTTTTATATTTGGTCTTAAAATTTTAATTGCAACGTCCTTGATAATTCCATTATCATCTATTTGAGCTTTATGAACTTGTGCTATAGATGCTGCTGCAACAGGCTCACTTAAATTAATAATGGAATTAAAATTTTCTTCTCCTAAATCTTTTTTGATTATTTCTTTCGCTTGATTAGTTGAAAATGGAGGCAATTTATCTTGTAAATTTTCTAATTTTTTTGAAAGTTCATTACCTATTATGTCGGGTCTAGTGGCAAGAAACTGCCCTAGTTTTATAAAAGTTGTGCCCATAGACTCTAAAGAACTAGATAGCCTTTCGCCTTCATCTTGCTCTGAATTTATTTTTTTATTTTCTGAAAAAGAAAAAGCGAGAATTTTAAATATAATTTTGATTATAAATGGTGGTTCATGAAATTTTGATGTAATTTGAAGAATATCTGATTTTGCTACTTTTCTCCCTAATTTGAATAATGTGATAATTTTTTTTATCATTAAAATTTCCAACCACTATGAATTGATACTATGCCACCAGATAAATTACGAAAAAAACATTTTTTAAAATTTTTATATTCCATCAAGGATATCAATTCTTCTTGATTAACAAAATTTTCAATGCTTTTTATTAAATATTCATAAGGTTCTTTTTCACCAACTATTATATTTCCAATTAAGGGAATAAATTTTGAATAATATTTATAAATAAAATCCAAAGTTGTATTGGGTATTTTTGAAAATTCTAAACATAAAAATCTTCCACCAGGTTTTAAAACTCTGTGGGCTTCAGACAATGCTTTTTTTAAATTTTTCGTATTTCTTAAACCGAAACTAATAGTGTAATAATCAAAAGAGTTATCTGTAAAAGGTAATTTTTCTGCTGAAGCTATAACCCAGTTTATATTTTTATAATTCTTTAGCTTTTTTTTCCCCTCAGCAATCATGCCTTTATTTGGATCTACGCATGTTATTGATAAATCTTTGTTGGTATTATCTAAATATATCTTTCCGATATCTCCAGTTCCACATCCAACATCAATTAATCTCCCTTTAATTGAGGGGTTCATCATATTGATTAAATTTTTTTTCCAAGTTTTATGAACTCCTAAAGACATTAAATTATTCATAAGATCATATTTATCATATACGCGATCAAATACATTTTGAACTAGCCCCTTTTTGTTTTGAAGATATTGTTGCATAATAAATTTTATACAAACAATATAATATTAAATGCCAGAATTACCAGAAGTAGAAATAATTAGACAATCCCTGGATAAAAAAATTCGACGAAAAAAGGTCAAAAAAGTAATTGTAAGAAATAGAGATTTAAGAATGATCCTTCCAAATGATTTTAAAAAACAACTGGAAAATAAAAAAATAAGGAGAGTTACAAGATTTTCAAAATATTTAATCATGAATTTTAATGATAATGAGTTTTGTTTAATTCACTTGGGTATGTCAGGAACCATTCATTTAGTAAAAAATGGTTCTAAAAATTGTTTTACAAATTTAAGTTTCTATAGTTCACCTTTATTACCCAAAAAACATAATCATATAGAAATCATATTTGATAGATTCAAAATTATTTATAATGATCCAAGAAGATTTGGTTTTTTTCAGATAATCAAGGACTATGATGACTTAAAAAAAAGATTTTCTCATTTAGGACCTGAACCATTTGATAAAAAATTTAATTTGAAATTTTTTAGAAAATTTATAAAAAATAAAGATAAAAAAATTAAAGATCTTATAATTGATCAAAATTTTGTTTCAGGTATTGGAAATATTTATGCGAATGAAATATTGTTTCTAACTAAAATTAATCCCTTTAAAAAAGCAAAATTATTAAAAAAAGAAGATTGCAATCGTATTATACTTAAATCTAGGATCGTACTTCAAAAAGCAATAAAAAAAGGAGGTTCTAGCATAAAAGATTTTATGAACACGGAGGGTAAAAAAGGAGGGTTCCAAGATAGTTTTAATGTTTATCAAAGAAATGGTCTCAAGTGCAAAAGAAAAGGTTGTAAAGGTATTATTCTAAAAAAAACAATTTCAAATAGATCGACTTTCTTTTGTAATAATTGTCAAAATTAAACATTTTTTGATTGACCGATATAATTTCTCAAGTTATACCCCTGCGCACATGGCAAACACCAAATCAGCTATTAAAAGAATAAGAAGAATTTCTAAGCAAACTGTTGTTAACAAAGCTAGGAAAAGCAGATATCGAAATGCACTAAAAAAAATGAACCTTCTGGTTGAAGGTAAAAAGAAAAATGAAGCTTTGAAGTTCTTGCCTAAATTGAATTCTGAGTTGATGAAAGTTGCTAAAACTGGAATTATAAAAAAACAAAACGCTTCGAGAAACGTTTCAAGAATTACAAAAAAAATAGCATCTTTATAAATTCTTATACTCCTAGTTGATTCAACTAAGGGCATACGCATTATATATGTTCAACAGGTATTTATTCACAATATTTAGATTTAAAAAATTAATATCTTTTAATTTATTCTAATTTCATTTTTTTAAATTTAGATACACAAAAAAAAAAATTGTCAAAGTTTTTTTATATTTATTTATTTTTGCACAATCCTAGATTTCATTTTTTTTTCTCAATTTAAAATTATTTGTTGCAAATAAATTCATAAGGTTCTAACTGAATATCTTCTCTATAATTTTATGAACAACAGTAATTTTAACAATGATCTAAATACTTTAAAAATTGAAAAATTTAGTTGGACTACAGTCCGATCGGAAATGAAAAATAAATTAGGCTTAGAAGTATATGAAAGTTGGTTGAAAAAAATAAATTTTGTTGAAGAATTCAATAATTATATTCTTTTAACGGTTCCAACTAGATTCATAAGAGACTGGATTACATCAAGATATCTAGATCAAATTTTACAAATAATTAAAAATTATAAAAAAGACATAATCAGAATTGAATTTAAAATAGCTGATCAAAAACAAGTAAGAAAAGAGATAGAAAACGGATCAATTAAAAATAACGAAAATATTTCTTTTATAAAAGACTCTTTTTTTCAGTACAATCGAATTGATCCCAATAAAAGATTTGATAATTTTTTAACTGGATCTAGTAACAAGCTTGCTTATGAAGCTTCTGTTAAAGTATCTGAAAATATCTCTCATTATAACCCATTGTATATATATGGAGGAGTTGGAATGGGTAAAACACATCTGTTAAACGCAATTGGTTTGAAGTTAAAAGAAAATAACAAAACAATGTTTATCTCTGCAGAACGATTTATGTATCAATTCGTTAAATCAATTAAATCAAATGATATGGTAAAATTTAAAGAGTATTTTAGAAACACAGATGTTTTGATAATAGATGATATTCAATTTATGAATGGAAAAGAAGCTATGCAAGAAGAATTTTTTCATACATTTAATGCTCTTTTAGATAAAGGTTCACAAATCATAGTTTCAGCAGATAGGGCTCCAAATAAATTGTCTAGAATACAAGAAAGGATAAAATCCAGATTTTCAGGAGGTTTAGTAGTTGATATTCAAAAACCTGATTATGATTTAAGAAAAAAAATTGTTGAACAAAAGATCGAGGAATTAAATAAAATTTATTCTGATCAAATTAAGATATCTAGAGAAATTCAAGAATATATAAGCACAGAAATCACAGCCAGCATTAGAGAATTAGTGGGAGCAATAAATAGGATAGTTTCATTTTCCAGAATATATAACAAAATACCAAATCTCTCTGAAACAAAAGTAGTTTTAAAAGATTTATTAAATTTATCGGAAAATAAAGTTACAATAGATTTAATACAAACTTTAGTTTGTAAATTTTTTAAAATAAGTAAAAATGAGATGTTGTCATCAAGAAGATCGAGATACTTAGTTCGACCAAGACAAACAGCTATATATTTGACTAAAATTTTAACTGCAAAATCTCTTCCAGAAATTGGTCGTGAATTTTCTAATAGAGATCACACCACAATCATTCATTCTGTTAAAACTATTGAAAAACTAAAAGAAAATAATCCTGAAATGGTTGAGAATATAAATAAGTTAAAAAACCAGATATTATATAGTAACAAAGATAATGAAATTTAACGTTAATCAGCAAGATTTACAACAAGCTCTTAGTTATTGCCAAGGAGTAATAGAAAAAAGAAGCACTCTTCCAATATTATCAAACGTTTTATTAGATGTTAATAATTCCCAATTAATTTTAACAGCCACAGATCTTGATTTGATATTTGTTCATCAAATTAAAGATATCGAAGTTATTGAAGAAGGCAAAACTACAACTGTTTCATCCACTATTTACGACATAGTGAGAAAATTTCCTTCAGGAAAAAAAATAAACTTATCATTATCGGATAAAAACAAACTTCAAATAGAGTCAGATAAATCTAATTTTAATCTCAATTGCATAAGTCCTTCAGAATTTCCGTTAACTGATGAAAATTTCAATGATAACGAATTTTCAATAGATTCTAAGAATTTGTTAAAGCTTTTAAATAAATGTAAATTTTCGATTTCTAATGATGAGACTAGACATTATTTAAGTGGAATTTATTTACACCAAACTGAAGTTGAAGATAAAAATTACTTAACTGCTGTAGCAACAGACAGTCATAGAATGTCAATTTCTAAAATACGACTTGATCAAAAAATTAGTTTTGATCCAATAATACTACCAAAAAAAACAATTTTTCAACTAGTTTCACTTTTAGATAATTATGATGGGCAGGTAAAAATATCTAATATTAAATCTAAAATAAAATTTGAATTAAATAATAGCTTTTTAATTTCTAAACTTATTGATGGGAAATTTCCAAATTATATCCAAGTTATTCCAAAAAATAATCAAAAAAAACTTGAGGTTGATCTTAAATCATTTTTAGGCTCGGTTGATCGTGTTGCATCTGTATCATTAGACAAAAAAGATGGTGTAAAATTTAATTTAACAAAAGATGCTTTGAATTTATCTGTAAATAATACAAATAGTGGAGATGGTAATGAAACTTTAGGTGTTAAATTTGATCATAATTTAGAAATAAGTTTTAATTCTAGATATTTAATTGATGTAGCTTCACAGTTAAATGGTGAAAAAGTAGAAATATTTTTTAATGATACTGGATCCCCTGCATTAATTAAAGATCCTAGTGATTTTGATAGCATTTATGTTGTTATGCCCATGAAAGGTTAATTCATTTTATCTAGTTCTGTATAAATCCTATTTTGTAAATCATTAACAAATTTATCTTTTTCTATTCCATAATCGATTAAAGGCAATATAGAAATTGTAATTTGTTTATTTGAGGTTTTAAAACCCTTCTTTGGCCATACATAACCAGAATTTATAGCTATAGGTTGACAAGATATTTTAAGTTCTTCATATAATCTTGAGACGCCTTTTTTAAATGGAGGTCTCTCATCTGGTCTAACCCTAGTGGCCTGTGGAAAAATTATTAAAGGTCTTTCAGATTTGTTAATTTGTTTTTTAATATCATCAAAGAAATTTAAATTGTCTTTTGTGATTTTATTCCTATCAATTGAAATAGATCCAATTTTTTTTAAATACCATCCAAAAATCGGAATAAGAGTCAATTCTTTCTTTAAGATAAAAACTGGTGAATTAAAAATGGTTTGAAGATAAAAAGTTTCAAACATTGATTGATGAGAAGCTGCTATAAAAAATTTTTTATTTAGGATTATATTTTCTTGACCTAAAATTTTAATTCTTACAGACAGTATGTAGCGGAGACATAAGCCTGTCCAATGACCCATTAATTTGCCACCTGCTAAGACAGCACCTTGTGGTAAAATTAATGCGGGTAAAAATATTAAAGATATAAAAACTATACCTGAAAAAAAGATAACAGAAAATAATAGATTTCTTAACATTTTTGTTAAATGTTACATTAATTCAGATATTTTTTGTCTTTTTTTAATTATCTGAATCTTTGATCCTTTGATTAATATTTCTATTGGTTTAGGTCTTAAATTATAATTTGAAGCCAATGAAGTTCCGTATGCTCCAACATCACAAATAACTAAAAAATCCTTTTCATTTAATTTTTGATATTTTTTCACTGTTGTAAAAGTGTCAGTACTTTCACATATAGGGCCTACAAATTCATAAATCTTATTTGTAATTTTCTTTGTTTTTTTAGTAGGTATAATTCTATGATAAGCTCCATATAAAGCTGGTCTTATTAAATCATTCATTGCCGCATCTAATATAATAAAATCTTTTTTGGTTCCTTCTTTGATATAAATTATTTTTGTGATTAGAATTGCTGAATTACCTACAATTGATCTTCCAGGTTCAAAAATAATTTTACAATCATTTTTTTTCAAAAACTCCTCAATTTTTTTGGAATATTTTTTTAAATCTAATTTGTTATTATTATTATCATAATTTATACCCATACCACCCCCAAGATCAACATATTCAAATTTATGGTCTGATCTCTTTACTACTTTTTCGACTACTCTAAGCATATCTTGATATGGCTTATGACTAAGAATTTGACTACCGATATGTACACTTAAACATTTTAAATTGAGATATTTTGATCTTTTTGAGTAATTAACTAATTGCAAAAATACCTTTTGATCTATTCCAAATTTATTTTCTTTCTTGCCGGTCGAAATCTGACTTAAAGTTTTTGCGTCTGTATTTGGATTTAGTCTAATACCTATATTTACAATTTTATTTTTTAATTTTGCTATTCTTTCAATTTCTAAAATTTCACTTTTAGACTCCGCATTTATTAAAAGAATATTTTTAGTTATAGCATATTCAATTTCAGCAGATGTTTTACCAACTCCTGAAAAGACAATTTTTTTAGGTTTAATACCAGCTTTGATAGCTCTAATTAGTTCACCAATGGAAACAACATCCGCTCCTAAATTATTGTTCTTTATTTCTTTTAGAATACTTAAATTTGCATTTGCTTTTACTGCATAGCAAATTAAAGGATTTATTTTTTTAAAATTTGTCTTTAATTTTTGAATATTATCTTTAATTTTCTTTAAAGAATAACAATAAAGCGGTGTTTTATATTTCTTTCCTAAATAAACAACATCAAAACCATCTAAAATTAATTTATTTTTTTTATAAATCATGAAAACAAACTTATTTTAGCTTTACTTAATTCAGAATTTAGATTTTTTTCATTAAAAACAGGATCTCCTTTTTTACCACAAGAAGAAAGTAAAATTATAATAAATACAGATATCAAAATTTTTTTTATCATTTATCTTTTTTATATTTCATTATCATTCTTTTAATGTTTTCAAAAGATGTTCCTCCATAAGATTTTTTAGAGTTTATTGAATTTTTCAAATCAAAAACTTTCAAAACATCATTAGTTACTTTTGGTATGATTTTTCTTATTTCTTCAATTTTAAGTTCTCTTAGCTTCATTTTTTTCTTTTCAGCTAAATTTACAAGCTCTGCTGTTTTTTGATAAGCCTTTCTAAATGACATAGAATGATTTTTTACTAAATAATCAGCAAAATCTGTTGCTGTGGTAAAGCCAGTATCAGCTAATTCATACATTTTTTTTTTATTTGGTGAAATATTTTTTAAGATTTCATCAAATATTCTTAAACAATTAATTAATGTATCATGAGATTTAAAAACTATTTCTTTATCATCTTGCATATCTTTAAAATATGATAATGGGAGCCCTTTCAATATTGTTAACATTGCGAATAAATTACCAAACATTGATCCAGTTTTTCCACGCAAATATTCTAATATATCTGGGTTCTTTTTTTGAGGCATTATTGATGAACCAGTGACAACTTTGTCTGAAAGTTGAATCAGATTAAATCCATCTGAATTCCAAATTATTAGTTCCTCTGCAATTCTTGAAATATGTATTGAACAAACCGAAACACTATATAGAAAATCTAAAACAAAATCTCTATCTGAGACTGTATCTACAGAATTATTAGTAGGACTATTAAAATTTAGTTTTTTTGTTGTAAAATTTCTATCAATATTGAAAGATGTGCCTGCGAGAGCAGCTACACCAAGTGGATTTTCGTTTAAACTTTTTAAATTATTTATAAATCTTCTTTTGTCTCTGTTAAACATTTCAATGTAAGCCATAAAGTAATGAGCCAATGAAATTGGCTGAGCATTTTTTAAATGAGTGAAACCTGGCATAATAGTTTCAATATTTTTTTCGGCAACTTTAAGAGTTGATTTTATAACTTTGTCTAAATTAGTATTTATCTCATTAGTTGCTGATTTAATCCAAATCTTAAAATCTGTTATCACCTGATCATTTCTTGATCTGGCAGTGTGTATATATCCAGCTTCTTCACCAATGATTTTGAATAGTTCTTTCTCAATATTCATATGAATATCTTCATATTTATTATTAAATTCAAATTTATTTTTTGATATTTCTCTTTGGATTTTTTGAAGCCCATAAATTATTTTATTCTTTATTTTAAAAGAGATTATTTTTTGTTTGAATAGCATTTCCACATGCACAATCGAACTTTTAATGTCTTCTTTGTATAATCTTTTATCAATATTGATAGAGCTTCCAATTTTTTGAAAGAGAGCTGATCCTTTATTTTGGATTCTGCTGCTCCATATTGCTTGGTTGTTTTTATTTTTAGCCATGATAATTACTTATATATATTTAATATGAGATTTTTAATAATATTTATATTCCTAATATCCAAGACGTTTGCAAATGAGGTGCCAAATATTAAAAATTTGGTAGTAAATAAAGAATTAAAAACGTACAATAATATTGTTTTTTTGGATTCTAATGAAAAAATTATAAATCTAAAAGATTATAAAGACAAACTAGTATTACTTAATTTTTGGGCTACTTGGTGTAAACCTTGTAAGGAAGAAATGCCATCTCTCGATGCTTTAAAAATTAATCCAAAATTAGACAATATAATGATATTTCCGATAAACGTAGGTAAAGATAATTTGAGAAAATCAAAGAAATTTTTTAAAGATCTTGAGATTAAAAATCTGAATATTTATTTTGATAATCCTGTGACATTGGCTAAAGATTTAACTTTAAGGGGTATACCAACAACTATATTATTTGATAAAAAAGGTAAAGAATTTGCTAGGATAATTGGCTCTATTGATTTTAGTGATCAAGAATTTATTAATTGGATCTCAAATTACAATTAGTTTTTAAAGAAATAAGCGAAAACTACCAGTAAAATAATTGCAATAAATTGCAAAAGAACTCTCAACTGCATTAACTTGTTTGAATATTTTTTACTTGTACTTCCTCCTTTAAATAAGGTCCCTATACCAAGAATTAGTACAATCCCTACTGCAATTAATAGAACTATAGATAAAATTTTAACAATTATTCCAGTAAACATTTTAATATTGTAGAGTGTTTTTAAAAATAAAAAACAAAATTTGTTAATTATGACATTTTGTCTTGAAAGCACAATTATAAAACCTGAAAAAAATAAGGATATTCACAATATAATTATATTACTTCATGGATATGGAGGAGACGGTAAAGATATTAGTATGCTGACATTAAATTGGAAAAGACATATGCCTAATACGATCTTTATTTGTCCAAACGGTCATGAACCTTGTTCAATTAATCCTACGGGCTTTCAATGGTTTGATCTTACTAAAGATGATCCTAATTATATTTTGAAAGAAGTTTATAAAGCTGAAAAAATACTAAATAAATTCATAGAGGAAATAAAAAATAAATACAAACTTGATAATAATCGGATTATTTTGTCTGGTTTCAGCCAAGGCTGCATGATGTCAATTAATGTTGGATAAGAATATAATCCAATGCTTGCTTTTTCTTTGTCTTTACCTGCCTTTTCTTTAAAT
>NZ_CVSF01000020.1 GCF_001179925.1 Candidatus Pelagibacter communis
TTTTGATGATTGTGTTAAACGTTATATTAAATCTGTTAACGCAGGTCTTTTAAAAATAATGTCTAAAATGGGCATCTCTGTATTAAGTTCTTATAGAGGCGGGTGTAATTTTGAAACTGTTGGATTAAGTAGGACTATAGTAGATGATTATTTTCCAGGTGTAACATCAAAAATTTCAGGAATTGGATTAACAGGGATAGAGAAAAAAATTCGTAAAATTCATAAAGAAGCTTTTGAAAGTACCGATACAGTCCTACCTATTGGCGGAATTTATAGATATAGAAAAAATGGTGAAACACATCAATATCAAGGTAAATTAATCCATTTATTACAAAGTGCAGTTGGTTCCAATTCTTATGAAGGCTATAAAAAATATGTTAAAGGAATATATAACCTTCCACCAATTAATTTGAGGGATTTAATTGATTTTAGAAAAAAAAAATTAGGACCTTCAATTAATATATCCGAAGTTGAGCCAATAGAAAAAATATTAAAAAGATTTGGAAGTGGGAGTATGTCTCATGGAGCACTATC
>NZ_CVSF01000021.1 GCF_001179925.1 Candidatus Pelagibacter communis
AAAAATAGAGAAGTCAATTAGAAATATTCCAAATGTAAAAGTAACAGATATAAATCATTTTAGCAGGATTTGTAATTTGAGAATTAATTTTTTGAAACCTAAAGTTGAACAAGTCTTTTTTTAACTTATCTATATTCTTTAATATCTCATCTTTTGATAATTTTTTAATCTCTTGTTTTTTCATTATGCAAATCTTTTTATTGTTTTAGTTTTAATTGGTAATTTTGCTGATGCCTTATATAAGGCTTCTTTAGCAATTTGCTCTGAAACCCCATCTACTTCAAATAGTATTCTACCAGGTTTTACCCTGCACGCGTAATATTCTGGAGAACCTTTCCCTTTACCCATACGTACTTCAATAGGTTTTTTAGATACTGGTATGTTAGGAAATACTCTTGTCCAAACTCTGCCTTGTCTTTTCATATGCCTAGTAAGTGCTACTCTAGCTGCCTCAATTTGTTTTCCTGTTACTCTTTCAGGTGACATTGCTTTTAGTGCATAAGCACCATAATTAATAAAATTAGCTCTTGAGGCGTTCCCATGTATTCTACCTTTGTGAGCTTTTCTCCATTTTGTTCTTACAGGTTGTAGCATTTTATTCTTTGTCTCCTTTTGGAGTTATTTTGTTAGTTTCTTGACTAAATTCTTTTGCAAAAACTTCTCCTTTGTAAATCCATACTTTAATTCCAATAATACCATAGGTTGTCAACGCCTCAGCTTCTGCATAATCTATATCAGCTCTTAATGTGTGGGAAGGTATACTTCCATCTCTTAGCCATTCCGTTCTTGCAATTTCATTTCCTCCAAGTCTACCGCTGCATGATACTTTTATACCTTTGGCGCCTAATCTAATGCATGATTGCATAGCTCTTTTCATTGCTCTTCTGTAAGAAATTCTCTTTACTAATTGTTGAGCTATATTTTCTGCAACTAAGTATGCATTTGTTTCTGGTTTTTTAACTTCTTTTATATTTAAAGTGATTTCGTTTTTTGTAAATTTAGATAGATTATTTTTAATTTTATCAATATCACTACCTTTTTTACCAATTACAAATCCAGGACGAGATGTATAGATTGTTACATAACATTTATTTGAAGTTCTCTCTATCATTACCTTAGATACACCAGAATTTATAACATTTTTTTTGATATATTCTCTAATCTTAAAGTCCTCGATTAAAAAATTTCCAAAATCTTTTTTCTTTGCATACCACACGGAGTCCCAGCCTCTATTAACACCTAACCTGAAACCTACTGGATTAACTTTCTGTCCCATGACTCTCCATTTTTTTTGCCTCTGATAAAATTATTGTAACACTCGAATACGGTTTTAGAATTGGAGCAGCTCTCCCCTTTGCTCTTGGTCTAAACCTTTTCATTGTTATTTTTTTTCCACAATATGCTTCCTTCACAATTAATTTGTCAATATCATATTGATAATTATTTTCAGCATTGGCGATAGCTGAACTAATTGTTTTACTAATATCTTTTGTAATTCTTTTTTCGGAAAACTGTAAATCTCTTATTGCAACGTCAACTTTTTTTCCAACTATACCTCGTAATATAGGGTTTAATTTTCTAACACTAGATCTAATATTATTATTAATAGATCTAACAGTTTTATCTTTATTTTTTTCTGTTTTCTTTTTTTTACTCATATTTATTTTTTTTCAGTTGTTTCAGCAGGTTTCGCAGCTTTTTTATCAGCAGGCGTATGACCAAAAAATGTTCTTGTTGGTGCAAATTCACCTAACTTATGACCAACCATATCTTCTGAAACTGTAATCGGTATAAACTTTTTACCATTATAAATTAAAAAACTAACTCCTACAAAGTCAGGAATAATTGTAGATTTTCTTGACCAAGTTTTTATTGGGATCTTTTTAGGATCAATTTTATATTTATCTACTTTTTTCATTAAACTTTCTTCAACAAATGGTCCTTTCCAAACTGCTCTAGCCATAAATTAATCCTTCCTCTTCTTTCTTCTACGTACTATGAATTTGTCAGTTCGTTTATTATCTCTGGTTTTTAGACCCTTAGCAGATTGACCTGTAGGAGAAACTGGATGTCGTCCACCAGCAGTCTTACCTTCTCCTCCACCGTGTGGGTGATCTACTGGGTTTTTTACTACTCCCCTTGTATGAGGTCGTCTTCCTAACCATCTAGATCTTCCAGCTTTTCCAATTTTAATATTTTTTTGATCTGGATTACTTAATACACCAATTGTAGCTAATGCTCTGGAATCAATTTTTCGAACTTCACCAGATGCAAGTTTAATCAAACTATAATTTCCATCTAAACCACTAATTGTCACTGAAGTTCCAGCAGATCTTGCAATTTTTCCACCAGCACCAGGTTGAATTTCAACATTATGTATATCTATTCCTACAGGAATATCTTGAAGAGGCATACAATTTCCAATTTTAATTTCCTTTTTTGGTCCATTTTCAATTACATCTCCAATTTTAATTTTTTGTGGTGCTAAATAATATGAGTGAGTATTGTCTTCAAATTTTACCAACATTATGTAACAAGATCTATTTGGATCATATTCAACTCTTTGAACTGTTGCTGGAATATCAAATTTTTTTCTATAAAAATCAATATGTCTATACATTTTTTTATGACCTCCTGCTCTGTTAACAGATGTTATGTGACCATTATTGTTTCTGCCCTTCATGGCATTTTTAGGTGAAACTAATGATTTAAAAGGTTTACCTTTCCATAGACCAGTTCTATCTACTAAAATAGTTCCTCTTGTTGACTTTGTATAAGGTTTAAAAGTTTTTAATGCCATAAAATTAAACTCCAGTTGTTAAATCAATACTTTGACCTTTCTTTAATGTTATGATTGCCTTTTTAAATCCTGAAACTCTCACTTTTCTTCCCCTAGTTAATTTTATTCTATTTTTCTTATTAATTATGTTAATTTTAGTAACATTTACTTTAAAAATTTTTTCAATATTCGTCTTTAAGTTTTTTTTGTTTGCGCTAGCGGGAACTTTAAAAACTACTTTGTTTTGATCTGATAAATTAGTTGTCTTCTCTGTTACAAGTGGAGACAAAATTTTATCGTATAAGTGTAATTTATCCATTATTTATATCTTTTTTCTAGTTCTTTAACTGAGCTTTCTGTAAAAACAACTTTTCTAAACTTAATTATATCAAATGCACTAAAATGATTTATATCTGTTACTTTTACATTTGGAATATTTCTAATTGACTTCTCTATTTTTTCTTTAGAATTTTTATCAAGTATTATTAAAGAATTTGTTATTTCAAACTTTTTAATTATTGAGTACATTTCTTTTGTTTTTTTAATTTCATTATCAAAATCACTAAAAACAAGTAATTCTTTATTTTCTTTTTTTTCAGTAATTAAAGAAGCAACGCTCAACTTTTTTTCACTTTTATTCAGTTTTCTTTTTTTATATGAGAGTTCGCCTTTAGGACCATGGGCAATACCACCTCCAACAAATATTGGTGCTTTCCTGCTAGCATGTCTTGCACCTCCGGTGCCTTTTTGTGCATAAATTTTTGATGTAGGCCCTGAAACTTCATTTTGTTGTTTTGTTTTAGCGTGTCTACCTTTGTAATTAGCATTTGTTTTATATAGAACACTATTTACTAATCTTTTATTTATTTTAGCTGAAAAAATTTTATCTAAAACTTCTATAGAGCTTTTTTTACCATCTAAATTTAATTTTTCTAATTTCATTATTTTTTCTTTTTATCCGGGGTTTTTTTTGATTGCTCTGCTGCAAGAATTTTTTCATCAATAGTTAATTTATTAATATTTTTTACAGACTTTTTAACTAAAACTTCTGAATTTTTTGAACCAGGTATTGATCCTTTTAAATAAAGTAATTCATTTTCAATATCTGTTTTAATTATTTCTATATTTTGCATTGTTCTAAGTTTATCACCCATATGCCCAGCCATCTTTTTTCCTTTAAATACTTTCCCTGGATCTTGTCTTTGACCTGTTGAACCATGAGATCTATGAGAAATAGAGACACCATGTGTCGCTCTTAATCCACCAAAATTATGTCTTTTCATAGCTCCTGCAAAGCCTTTACCAATAGTTTTTGATTTAGTATCAACAAATTTTATATCTTTAAATATTTCTAGTCCAAATTCATTACCCTCTTTAAAATTTTCTGTATTTTCTACTCTAAACTCTTTTAATCTTTTTTTAGCTTCAGTATTTTTTTTCGAAAAAAAACCTTTCATGGCCTTTGTGAGCTTGGAGTTTTTAATTTTTCCATAACCTAATTGTACCGCCTTATATCCTCTTTTATCTTTATCAATTACTTGTATCACTCTAGCTTTTTCCATCTTTAAAACAGTTACGGGTACTAATTGACCAGATTTATAAAATTCTCTAGTCATTCCAATTTTTTTTTCTAACAAAGCTATTTCGCTCATAATTAAATTTTTATTTCCACATCTACACCTGAAGCTAAATCAAGTTTCATTAAAGCTTCGACTGTTTGTGGAGTTGGTTCAACAATATCAATTAATCTTTTATGGGTTCTTGACTCAAATTGTTCTCTACTTTTTTTATCAATATGTGGAGAACGTAAAACAGTATATCTTTCAATCTTTGTGGGTAAAGGAATTGGGCCTTTAATTGTAGCACCAGTCCTTTTTACAGTATTTACAATTTCCTCAGTAGATGCATCAAGGATTTTATTATCATAAGCTCTTAATTTAATTCTTATATTTTGTTTTTCCATCTTAACCCGCGATCTTTTTAGTTACTTCATCTTGAACATTTTGTGGAACTTTAGAATAATGATCAAAAAACATTGAATATTGAGCTCTACCTTGTGACATTGATCTCAAACTATTTATATATCCAAACATATTAGCTAAAGGAACCATAGCGGTAATTACAGTAGCATTACCTCTTTGTTCTTGAGTACTAATTTGTCCTCGTCTACTATTTAGGTCACCAATAACATCACCCATATAATCCTCAGGAGTAACAACTTCAACTCTCATTATTGGCTCCAGTAATTTTAAACCTCCTTGTGTACAAGCTTCCTTAAAACAAGCTCTACTAGCCAGCTCAAAAGCTAAAACGCTTGAATCAACATCGTGATGCAAACCATCAACGATAGTTACTTTATAATCAATCATAGGAAACCCTGCTAGTATTCCACTATCTGAAACACTTTCTATACCTTTTTCAACGCCAGGAATAAATTCTTTTGGAATAGCACCACCTTTGATAGCACTCTCAACCTCTCTTCCCTTTCCAGGCTCCTGCGGTTCCACAAACAATTTAACTTTAGCAAATTGTCCTGCTCCACCACTTTGTTTTTTATGTATATATTCAAATTCAGCTGATTTTTCTATCGTTTCTCTGTAGGCTACTTGTGGGGCACCAACATTTGCTTCCACTTTAAATTCCCTTTTCATTCTATCAACAATGATATCTAAATGAAGCTCGCCCATTCCTTTAATAATTGTTTGACCAGACTCTTCATCTGAGGAAACTCTAAAAGATGGGTCTTCTTTAGCAAGTCTTGCTAACGCTTCACCCATTTTTTCTTGATCACCTTTTGTTTTTGGTTCAACTGCGATTTCAATTACTGGATCTGGGAACTCCATAGGCTCCAGTAAAACAGCGTTATCTTCATCACACAAGGTATGACCGGTTATTGTATTTTTTAAACCCGCTAAAGCAACTATATCACCAGCATTAGCCTCTTTAATATCTTCTCTAGAGTTTGCGTGCATCAAAAGCATTCTTCCAACTCTTTCTTCTTTTTCTTTTGAAGAATTATAAATTCCTGTTCCCGACTTAATTGTACCTGAATAAACTCTTATAAATGTTAAAGATCCTACAAATGGATCATTTGCGACTTTAAAAGCTAGTGCAGAAAAAGGAGCTTTATCATCAAATTTCATATCTATTTCTTCATCAGAACCTATTTTAGTTCCTTTAATTGAACCAATATCGACTGGGCTAGGAAGATAATTTACTACGGCATCTAATAACGGTTGAACACCTTTATTCTTAAATGCCGACCCTGTTAAAACTGGTACAAAATCAAAATTTAATGTTCCTTTTCTTATACATTTAATTAAGTCCTCTTCTTTGATTTCTTCACCATTCAAATATGCTTCCATCAGCTTTTCATCTTGCTCAACTGCTAATTCAACTAGTTCAGTTCTATATTTTTGTGAAATTTCTTTTAAATCGTCTGGTATGTCTTTATATTCCCACTCAGCACCTAAAGCTTCATTTTTCCATACTTGGGCTTTCATCTTAACAAGATCAACAACGCCTGATAAAGAAGCCTCGATACCTATTGGGACTTGAATTACTAAAGGCTTAGCTCCTAATCTGTCTTTTATCATATCTACACACCTGAAAAAATCAGCACCAGTCCTATCAAGTTTATTAACAAAACAAATTCTTGGAACTTTATATTTATCTGCTTGTCTCCAAACAGTTTCAGATTGTGGCTCTACACCAGCAACTCCATCAAATACTGCAACTGCTCCATCCAAAACCTTTAAGGATCTTTCAACTTCAATTGTAAAATCTACGTGACCTGGAGTATCAATAATATTAATTCTATGATCTTGCCAAAAACAAGTTGTTGCTGCGGAAGTTATTGTAATTCCTCTTTCTTGCTCTTGCTCCATCCAATCCATTGTGGCAGCACCATCATGAACTTCACCAATTTTGTGACTTTTGCCTGTATAATACAAAATTCTTTCTGTGGTGGTAGTTTTACCGGCATCAATATGAGCCATGATGCCAATATTTCGATATTTATCTAAAGTATGTGATCTTGCCATAAATTATTACCATCTAAAATGAGCAAATGCCTTATTTGACTCAGCCATTTTATGAACATCCTCTCTTTTTTTAACTGCTGCACCTTTTTTTTCATAGGCATCATATAATTCATTAAAAATCTTATCAGACATATGTTTATCTTTTCTTTTTCTAGCAGAATCAATTAACCATCTAATTGCCAATGCTTGTGCTCTTTTACTTTTAACTTCAACAGGTACCTGATAAGTTGCACCACCTACCCTTCTTGATCTTACTTCAACGGTTGGTTTAATATTGTTAATTGCCTCATTAAAAATATTTATTGGCTCTTCTTTAGTTTTTGTTTTAATCTTATCTATTGCATCATAAACAATTTTAGCAGCAACGCCTCTTTTACCATCATACATAATATTATTAATAAGTTTTGGAATTATAGTAGAATTAAATTTTGGATCAGGAGTAACATTTTTTTTTGGTTGTGTTTTTTTTCTAGACATGAATTACTTTCCTTTTTTCGTACCGTATAAAGATCTTCGTTGTTTTCTGTTGGCAACACCTTGCGTATCTAAATTACCTCTTAATATATGGTACCTTACTCCTGGCAAGTCTTTCACTCTTCCACCTCTTATCAAAACAACCGAATGTTCTTGCAAGTTATGTCCTTCTCCGGGTATATAAGCTGTAACTTCAAAACCGTTTGAGAGTCTAACTCTTGCAACTTTTCTTAATGCAGAATTAGGTTTTTTTGGAGTTGTTGTATAAACTTTAACACAGACGCCCCGTTTTAAAGGTTGTTTCTGTAAAGCAGGAACTTTATTCCTTTTAATTTGTTTTACTCTTTTTTTTTTTAACAATTGATTAATTGTCGGCATAAAATTTTAATTAATTATTTATTGTTTTTGAAAGAAATAACTGACAGGTTATTATTGGCAGCGTTTAGTGTCTAAAGTTAACACTACATTCCAACCAAAAACATCGCCAAATTACTTATTAATATGACTTTGTCAAACTAAAACTAATTTGAAATGTTTAATTTTTTATTGATTTACAGGGGTTTCCGCAGGCTCAATTTTTTCTTGTTCTGATAGGAATTTATTATCATCCTCAAGTGCTTTTTTGTTCCATTTATTCTTAATATTTCCAGTTCCAGCAGGTACTAATCTACCAACAATTACATTTTCCTTCAAACCGTTTAATGGATCAATTTTACCTTTAATTGCTGCATCTGTTAATACTCTCGTTGTTTCTTGAAATGAAGCAGCAGAAATAAATGACTCTGTTTGTAATGAAGCTTTTGTGATACCCATCAATACTCTTTCACCTATAGCAGGTTTTTTGCCCTCTGATTTTAGTTTTTCATTATTATTTTCAAATTTTATTCTATCAACAATTTCTCCTGGAAGATAAGAAGAGTCTCCAGAATTCTTAACTTCAACTTTTTTTAACATTTGTCTTAAAATTGTTTCAATATGTTTATCATTGATTATCACACCTTGTAATCTGTAAACTTCTTGAACCTGATTTACAAAATACTCGGTTAAATCCTTAATGCCCATTATTCTCAAAATATCGTGTGGCAAAGGCTGTCCATCTAATAGATATTCTCCTTTTTTAATTTTTTCACCTTGATTGAAGTTAATATGTTTTCCCTTAGGAATTAGATAATTAGAAGATTCAGATCCATCTTCTGGAACAATTGAAACTCTTTGTTTACCTCTTACTTCCTTACCAAAAACCACTTGACCATCATTCTCGGCTATAATCGCGCTGTCTTTTGCTTTTCTTGCCTCAAACAATTCAGCAACTCTAGGTAGTCCACCTGTAATATCTTTTGTTTTTGTAGTTTCTTTTGGTAGCCTTGCAATAACATCACCTGCAGAAACTTTTTGACCATCTTTTACAGATAGAATAGAGTCTGGTACTAGATAATATCTAGCTTCATTATCATCAGCTTTCTTAATAACATTCCCCTTTTCATCTCTTAAAGTAATTCTTGGTTTAAGATCAGTGCTTTTTGATTGTGCTCGCCAATCAATAACAGATTTAGAAGAGATGCCAGTTGCATCATCAATTGTTTCTTGAATTGAAACACTATCAATTAAATCAACATAACTTGCTATACCACTTTTTTCAGCTATTACTGGTGTTGTGTAAGGATCCCATTCACATATTTTAGCATTTGATTTAACTTTGTCTCCATTTTTAAAAAATAATCTTGAACCATAAGCCACTTTATATATTGCGACCTGTACACCGTTACTGTCCTCTATTGATAATTGGGTATTTCTTCCCATGACTATTAAATTTTTCTTTGAGTCCTCTAAAATATTTGAATTAATTATCTTTAAAGTTCCCTCATTTTTTGTGATGATTTGAGAATCTTGTTTTACTGAAGCTGTACCACCAACGTGGAATGTTCTCATTGTTAATTGGGTTCCAGGTTCTCCAATTGATTGGGCTGAAATCATTCCTATTGCTTCACCTACATGAACCATTTTACCCCTAGATAAATCCCTTCCATAACATGTTGCACAAACACCCTCTTTAGAGCTACAAGTCATTACTGAAAATACTTTCAGTGATTTAATTCCAGCTGCATCAATTTGATCACAAGCTGTCTCATCAATCATCGAAGTTTTATTTATTATTACATCTCCAGTTATAGGATTTTTAACATCAGCCGCTGTCACTCTTCCAAGTGCTCTTTCTGATAAACTTACAACAACATTACCACCCTCTAAAATTTCAGATAACTCTATAAATCCGGGTTTTTCACACTTAACTTTTGTTATTGTCAAATCTTGAGCAACATCGCAAAGTCTTCTAGTTAAGTAACCAGAACTAGCAGTTTTTAAGGCTGTATCAGCTAAACCTTTTCTAGCTCCATGGGTTGAATTAAAATATTCAAGTGCAGTCAATCCTTCTTTAAAGTTCGATATAATTGGACTTTCAATGATTTCACCAGATGGTTTTGCTATTAATCCTCTCATACCTGCTAACTGTTTCATCTGGGCTGCAGAACCTCTTGCTCCACTATCTGCCATCATAAACACTGAATTAATCTTTAATCCCTCGGGAGTTTTCTCTGTTGCAGAAATTCCTTTCATCATTTCACCTGCCACACGATCAGTACATTTCGACCAAGCATCTACAACTTTATTGTATTTTTCTCCTCTAGTAATTAATCCTTCAGCATATTGAGTTTCATAATCTGCTATTAATTTTTTAGTGTCATCAATTAACTGAGTTTTATTCTCAGGGATTACTAAATCATCTTTTCCAAAAGAAATACCTGCTTTAAATGCATGTTTAAATCCTAGGTCTTTTAATTTATCGCAAAAAATAACAGTAGTTTTTTGACCACAAAATCTAAAGACAATATCAATTACCTCAGATACAACTTTTTTAGGTAACAATCTGTCTACTAGAGAAAATCTAATATCTTTATTTTTTGGAAGTAAGTTTGCCAATAAAAATCTTCCTGCAGTTGAAGTATATTTTTCAAATTTTTTGTTTCCATGCTCATCAATTGTCTCAAATCTAGAAATAATTGTACTATGAACTTTTATCTGTCCTGATGATAAAGCAAATTCAATTTGATCGGCATCAGTAAAATAACCTGCGGGTTTGTCATTTAATGGTTCTTGAGATAGATAATAAATTCCTAAAATCATATCCTGACTTGGAACGATAATTGGTTTTCCATTAGAAGGAGATAAAATATTATTTGTTGAAAGCATTAATATTCTTGCCTCTAATTGTGCTTCTAAACTTAAAGGAACATGCACCGCCATTTGATCACCATCAAAGTCAGCATTAAAAGCTGCACATGTTAATGGGTGTAATTCGATCGCATCACCTTCAATTAATTTTGGCTCAAATGCTTGAACTCCTAATCTATGTAAAGTGGGTGCTCGATTTAATAAAACTGGATGTTCTCTCACAATCAGCTCAAGCGCATCCCAAACAGCATTTGTTTCTTTTTCAACCAATTTTTTTGCTTGTTTTATAGTTGATGCTAATCCTAATTTATTTAGTCTAGCATATAAAAATGGTTTAAATAATTCCAAAGCCATTTTTTTTGGAAGTCCACACTCGTGAAGTTTTAAATCTGGACCTACAACTATTACCGATCTACCAGAATAATCGACTCTTTTGCCTAATAAATTTTGTCTAAATCTACCTTGTTTACCTTTGAGCATTTCTGCTAAAGATTTTAAAGGTCTTTTTCCCGTCCCAGTAATAACTCTTCCCCTTCTTCCATTATCGAATAATGCATCTACAGACTCTTGAAGCATTCTTTTTTCATTTCTTACAATAATGTCTGGAGCTTTTAGGTCCATCAACCTTTTTAATCGATTGTTTCTGTTTATAACTCTTCTGTATAAGTCATTAAGATCTGATGTAGCAAATCTCCCGCCATCTAATGGTACCAGTGGTCTTAACTCTGGTGGAATAACTGGTACAACAGTCATGATCATCCATTCAGGTTTTTGACCCGTCTCAATAAATGATTCTATTAATTTTAATCTTTTAATTGCTCTTTCTTCGTTAACTTTTGATTTTGTCTCTTTTATATAATTTATTAAATTTTTTCTCTCTAAATCTAAATCTAAATTTTTAAGCATTTCTAAAACTGCTTCCGCACCAATACCCGCAGTAAAAGCCTCATCACCAAATTCATCTTGATATTTTGCTAATTCTTCCTCATTTAAAAGTTGATTTTTTTGTAAGCCTGTTAATCCTGGTTCTATCACTATGAAATTTTCAAAATATAAGACCCTTTCTATTTCTTTAAGCTTCATATCTACTGCTAATGCAATTCTGCTAGGAAGTGATTTTAAAAACCAAATATGTGCGACAGGAGTAGCAAGATTGATATGACCCATTCTTTCCCTTCGAACATTAGATTTAGTGACCTCTACACCACATTTTTCACAAATAATTCCTCTGAATTTCATTCTTTTATATTTACCACATAAACATTCATAATCTTTTATTGGACCAAAAATTCTCGCACAAAATAAACCATCTTTTTCTGGTCTAAATGTTCTATAGTTAATCGTTTCAGGTTTTTTAATTTCTCCATAAGTCCATGACTTTATTTTTTCAGGACTTGCTAAAGAAATTTTAATACTATTAAAATTTTGAGCTTCTGATATTTCAGTATTCTTAAATAAATCAGTTAATTCTTTTTTCATAATTAGTTAAGCTCCACATTTAATGCCAATGATTTTATTTCTTTTACTAAAACGTTAAAGGATTCTGGTATACCTGACTCAAAATTTTCCTCACCTTTAACTATAGTTTCATAAACTTTTACACGACCTGCTACATCATCAGATTTAACAGTTAAAATTTCTTGTAATGTATATGATGCTCCATAAGCTTCTAATGCCCAAACTTCCATCTCACCAAATCTTTGGCCTCCTAGCTGCGCTTTACCTCCTAATGGTTGTTGGGTGACTAAACTGTAAGGTCCTGTAGATCGAGCATGAATTTTATCCTCAACTAAATGATGAAGTTTAAGCATATAAATAATTCCTACTGTGACTGGTCTATCAAATTTCTCACCTGTTCTACCATCCCACAAATAAGTTTGGCCTGAACCCGGAAGTTTTGCTAGTTCAAGCATTTTTGTTACATCTTTTTCTTTAGCACCGTCA
>NZ_CVSF01000022.1 GCF_001179925.1 Candidatus Pelagibacter communis
ATCAATAGAGGATAATTTTGATCATCCTGAAGTTAATCAACTTCTAAAGAAACATTTTATTGAGTTGAGAGATGCATCGCCAGAGGGTAGTGCTCATGTATTAGATATACCTGGACTAAAAGTATCTTCAATAAAGTTTTGGAGTTTATGGTATGATAATCAATTGATGGGTTGTGGAGCTTTGAAGTTTCTAGAAAACAACCATGGAGAATTTAAATCAATTAGGGTTCATGATAATTTTAGAGGTAAAGGATTTGGAATAAAAATTGTAAATCACTTGATTGAAGAGGCAAAAAAATTAGAAATTAAAAGAATAAGCATTGAAACTGGTGCTGGTGACTTTTTTGCCCCTGCAAGAAAGTTATTTGATAAATGCGGGTTCAAACCTTGCGCACCATTTGCCCACTATAAAGATGATACTAACTCTCTTTATTTATCAAAGCTAATAGACAACAGTTGACTATAAAAAACAAATAATCAATCAAATTTGTTGACAAATCTAAAAATTTTATAAACAAAGCGCTAATTACTTAATTATAAGTAATAAATTAATATAACTAAAAGTAAGAAGATAAATATGAGTCTACAAGGAAAAGTTAAATGGTTCAATCCAACCAAAGGTTTTGGTTTTATTGAAAGAGAAGATAAAGAAAAAGATGTGTTTGTACATGTTTCAGCAGTAAGAGATGCTGGTATGAACGGTTTAGATGAGGGTCAAGCTTTGACTTTCGATGTTGAAGATGGTCCTAAAGGTCCTTCAGCAGTTAACTTAAAAACTGCATAATTTTCACATAAATTAATTGGCTATAGATTTAATTTATTTTTAAATTAAGAATTAATTTATTTTTATAGCCAATGAACTATTCTACTAGTGAAATTTAAAAAATTATTATGATTGGTATTTTAGGTGGAATGGGAACTCAAGCAGGTCTTGATTTTTGTAATAAGCTTGCAATTCTATACAGAGGAAAGATCGATCAGGATTATCCGTTGTTTTTACTTTACAACAAATCAAATATACCAGGGAGACCTGAGTCAATAGGTATTCATACAGGAAAGCTATCAAGAAAAATAAGTAATAAAAAAAATAAACAAAAATATTTATCAGTTTTAAAAAGTTTAATTTATGGTTGTGATCTTTTAAAAAAAAGTAATTGTAAATTTATAGTCATACCCTGTAATACAGCTCATTATTGGTACGATGACTTAAAAAAGAAAGTTAACTTACCAATAATAAACATGCCTAAAGAGGTTTTTATGTACGCAAAAAAAAGATGTAGAAAAAATTCATCAATTGGTTTGCTTGCTACAGAAGGAACTCTAAAAACAGGTGTCTATAACAAGTTTTTTGATAAAAATTACAATTTAGTTTTTCCAAATAATTCTATTCAAATTAAGTCTGTCAATAAAGCTATTAAACTAGTAAAGATGGGAAAAGTAAAATTAGCAAATAAAGCAATTAAGCCAGCGATAAATTATTTAATCAAAAAAAGATGTAAAAAAATTATTCTTGGATGTACAGAACTTCCAATTGCTATATTCGCTTACAAACCATTCAAGACGATTAAATCGTCAAAAATATTTTTAGACCCAAATTTGATTTTAGCTAATTCTGCTATGAAGAAATATAACAATAGATAATGTCATCTAAAGAAAAGCCTTATGTCATACTTGTTGCAGAAGCAATTTACTCAAAAGTTTGTGAGATAAAGAAAAAAAATCCTGAAATTTCAAACATTAATGCAATAGAAAATTTTATTGGATCAACAACCTATAATGAAATAAGTAGTGGAAAATTTCATGATGAATTAATTGAAAAGGTATCAAAAAAAAAAATACCTGCAGAGACACTTAGATTACTTCATATTCAAAAAGATTTATCTGTAAAGCAATTAATTCAATTTCCTGAATTATATTATGCAAAGAGCCACTATCCTCTTGAAATTTCTCAGAGAGCCTTTGATCATTTATGGAGAATGTGTGAGAGTTATGAATTATGGTGTAAAGAAAGCAAACAGAAACATTTAATTTATTTAAAAATTATCGATTGATATTTTGAAGGTCTAGTTTTGCTCTTGTAAGTTTTATTCTTTTTTCAACTAGTTGCATAAGTTCTTTATTAAGATTTTTTTTTTCATTATTTTCTTCAATTTTATCTTTAACAAAAGTTAAAGAATTTTTTCCCGTCGTATCTTCGATTGTTTTATTAATCATGTATTGGGCTCCAGCTTTGTATATATTACCAGAGGCAATAGCTGTAACACTTGGTCCGAGTATAGAAAAAACAGGCAAAAATCCTGTCAAAAAGAAAAACGAAATTAAAATCGTAATTATTTTGATAAATCTAAATTTCATCTCAAAATTATTTTTTTGTTAATCATAAACATGCCGAATCTTATACATTTCGTTATACAACTCAAGATAGAATTAGTTATTTTACTTAAAAGCTTTATTTTCATGGACAAATTTAACTAAATTTGAGACTCAAATGTAAGCTGAATTTATTTATAAAACCTAAAATGATCAGAATTTATCCTTTTATTTTCATTCTTCTTTGGTCTTCTGCTTTTATTACCACAAAGCCAATCGTCGATTATAGTGATCCTTTTGCAGCTTTAGCATTTAGATTTTTTTTTGTAGCAATAGGATTTTATTTATTTTCTGTTTACTCACGCAATTCGGTAATAATAAAAAAAAAAAATCTTATAGAGTCTATTTTAAGTGGAGTTTTATTCCATGGATTTTATTTAGGAGGTGTTTTTTTTTCTATTTCAATTGGAATGCCAGCGGGTATAGCTGCCTTAATTGTAACCTTGCAACCAATCTTAACTAATTTACTTAGCGGCCCTATATTGAATGAGAAGGTTTCAATTAAACAATGGATTGGTGCTTTCTTAGGATTTATTGGAGCAGCTTTAGTTTTAGGTATAGATTTAGGTTCAAAAATACCTTTCTTGGGTTTGATAGCAACTATAATCGCTTTAATTGCAATTACAACATCCACTATATGGCAAAAAAAATTAAGCAACAACCTTCCTTTATCAGTCAGTAATTTTTATCAGGCTATAGGCGGTTGTTTTTTTCATCTGTTAATAGTTATATTTTTCACAAAGGCATTTATAGACTTTACACCTACTTTTTTAATTGCAATGAGTCATCAAATATTTTTAGTTTCCTTCGGGGCTTTTACAATCTTAATGTTTTTGATTAAAAGAAACTCAGCAAGTAAAACTGTTTCAATATTTTTTTTAATACCCGCTATCTCAGCTTTTATGGGATGGTTTTTTCTAAATGAAATATTAACTAAAGTAGATCTAATTGGTTTTTTAATAGCAACAATTGGTGTTTATATTGCAACAAGAAAATAAACCTATAACGCTTTATATCCAAACTCTAAACAAGAGTCTGTTACAGAGTGATATAAAGACTCACCAAAACTTCTAAGAGTAAACAACCTCACTTTATTTGGATTATCATCTATCATATCAACTGTAAAAGCTATCCCATTAAAGATAGAATTTATCGAATTATTTTTTTTCAATATATTGAAATTAAAAGGACACCCTTTTTTTAAAACTTCTTTTACAAAGTGCCCTTCTATTTCAATTATAGCTCTCGAATTTGATAAATCGGTTATAGCAAAATCTTTATCTGAAAACTTCTCTGATATAATATTAATTAAATCTTTTTTTCTTGATACTAAAAGCCAGTTCTTGGGACCGTTCCATAAAACTCTCGTTTCATTATTAGATATAACGGTCAATGGTTCATTTTTAAGTTTTAATCCATCTATATCAATACTATCAAATGAAACTGTGGAATTTTTATACTGAAATATTTGAACAATTAATAAATCTTTATTCTCAGATATTTTTAAAAGGTTATTTTCATTTTTATCCTCATAGTCTCCAAATTCACCTAGTGTATGAATATTTGCCAGAGGTGAAATTGTACTCATGATCTAACCCTCTCACCTTTAGGATCTACATAGTGCGATGAAACTATTTCTACCGGAATTACCTTATTTTTAAGTGGTGACATAACATACAATTTTTCGCCAATCATGTTTTTACCATCTTTTAATATTGCTAAAGAAAATGGATTATCATATTCAACGCTCCAGCATGATGCTGATATGTGACCCAATTTCGGATTTGGTAATGGTGCATTAGCATCTTTAACCAAGTGAGAACCCTCTGGTATACTTGTCTTTTTATCTAAAGGAACAACTCCTACAACTCGTTGTCTATCTTCAGTAACAAATGCTTTTTTTTGTAAAGATCTCTTTCCAATAAAATCTTTCTTTTTGCTTACCAGTCCTTCTAAACCATTATCATATGGTATTGTTCTGCCATCTAGTTCTGAGCCAGCAACATGACCCATTTCTATTCTTAATGTCGAAAGTGCTTCAGTGCCGTATGGTTGAATTCGAAATTCCTCGCCTACTTCTATTATTTTTTCCCACATAAAGTTTCCATTATCAGACTCAACATTAATCTCATAAGCAAGCTCTCCTGAAAATGAAATCCTGAAAATTCTAGCTTTTACTCCAAATAAATCTCCCTCTGCGTAACCCATGAACGGTAGCCCTTCATTTGAAACATCTAAATTTGGAAATAGTTTTTGCAATACATTTCTTGATTTAGGTCCAGCTATCGCAGCACCTGCCCATTGTTCAGTAGTCGAAACTACATTCACATTCAGTTCTGGCCATACTAATTGTAGATAGTACTCTAAATGAGATAAAACGTTTGCGGCTTGAGCTGTAGTTGTTGTCATATGATAATGATTTTCTGAAATTCTTGTGGTTGTACCGTCATCCATAACAATTCCATCCTCCCTTAACATTACACCATACCTAGCTTTACCAACAGGTAACTTAAGCCAAGCATTCGTATAAACTCTATTTAATAATTCAGCTGCATCGGGACCTTTAACATCTATTTTTCCTAAAGTTGTTACATCACAAACTCCTACATTTGTCCTTACATTTTTTGCTTCTCTTTTAGATGCTTCGAATAAATTTTCATTTCCTATTTTGTAATATCTAGGTCTTAACCAAACTCCTGCATCTACAAAAATAGCGTTATTTTTTTCATGCCATGAATGCATTGGTGATTTTCTAGTTGGCTTAGAATGTTTTCCAACCTCTCTTCCAACGATTGCTCCAATTGAGACCGGTGTATATGGTGGTCTAAAAGTAGTGTGACCGACTGATGGAACAACCTTATTTTCAATTTCAGACACAAGTTGTAAACCATTTAAATTACTTGTTTTACCTTGGTCGGTTGCCATACCGAGAGTAGTATATCTTTTTACATGTTCAATTGATCTATATCCTTCTCTTAAAGCTATTTCTATATCAGATACAGCTACATCATTTTGAAAATCTAAAAATCTTTTATAATTTTTTCCTTTAGGCAATGGAACACACCAAAACTTATCATGCTGAGAAGATTTTTTTTCAACAATATTTGGTATAGAAATTTTGTTATCAGTTTTAGTAATTTTTTTAGATAACTCACTTCCAGCTTCCATTGAAGTTTTTAAAGTTTCTTCTAATGAAAATATTCCATTAGCAGCCCCTAAAGTGGTCTCGTTTTGTTTTGATTGTCCAGGCACAAATGCATCAATTTCTTCTTTAAATTTAGTTTTATTTCCTGATTGTGAGGCCAAATGAATTGTTGGAGTCCAAAATCCTGAAACGCATATACAGTCACATTTTATGTTTTCTATTTTACCAAGTTTTTTTTTATCTTCTGAAATACTTGCAACATCCGCTGACTTAACTTTTTTGTAACCTTGGGCCGCAACAACAACATATGAAAGTTTTATATTTATTCCAAGGTTCTTTGCCTCATCGATTATTTCTGAAGAAGGATTTTTTCTAGAGTCTAAAATAACTGGATCAATACCATTTTTTTTAAACTCGATTGCTGTCTCGTATCCACTATCATTATTTGTAAATACTAATGGTTTTTTTCCAACTAACACTCCATAAACTTTCAAATATTCTTTTGCTGCTGACGACAACATGACTCCTGGTGTATCATTATTACCAAAAACTATTGGTCTTTCTATTGACCCTGAAGATATTAAGACTTCTTTTGCCCTTATATACCAAAGTCTTTTATTAGGATGATATTTTTTTGTTTTTGGTAAATGATCGCTAACTTTTTCAGACATTACGAGCATATTATGATCATAGTAACCAAAAATTTGAGATCTATTTTTTACGATAACATTTGGCATCTCTTTAAGTTCTGAGATAATTCCCTCTGACCAATCTTTTCCTGACTGATTGCCAATGTTTACATCACTTGTAAGTAGTGTTCCACCGAACCTGGGTTTATCTTCTGCTAAAATAACTTTAGCACCATTTTTTGCTGCAGCATAAGCGCTAGCTAGTCCTGATGGTCCAGATCCAGCAATTAGTAAATCACAATATTCATACTTATGTTCATATCTCTCTTTATCGTGTTTAGTTGAAGCTACACCTAAACCAGCAGCTTTTCTTATAAACGGTTCATAAACTCTATACCAAAAACTTTTTGGCCACATAAATGTTTTGTAATAAAATCCTGCTGGTAAAAAAATTCTTAAAAAATTATTAATTGCACCAATATCAAAATTTACACTAGGCCAGCAATTAACACTTTTTGCCTCTAAACCCTCAAAAAGTTCTTGCTCAGTTGCTTTAATATTTGGCTCTGTTTCACCATTTCTATAAAGTTGAACTACTGCATATGGTTCGTCAACACCTGCACCAAAAAAACCTCTAGGCCTATGATATTTAAAGCTTCTACCAACTAAATGAACTCCATTTGCTAATAAAGCTGATGCCAATGTATCACCCTCATAACCAAAATAGGATTTACCATTAAACTTAAATGATAATTTTTTATCTTTATTAATTAGTCCACCATTTTCAATTCTAAAATTTTGAGTCACTTGGCAAATTCCTCGTCAGCCTTAAAAGTTCTAAATATTTCATGAGTTGCAGTATCTCGCTCAACTTTAATCCATTGTCTACATCCAAAGATATGTTGCCAAAGTTCTAAATGTTTCCCTCTCAAACTTTTTCTATTGTAAACAAAATCATCCCACTCTTTATCAGAAACTTCTTTTTCTAATAACGGTCTTATAACACTTGCATCTCCACCATAAGAAAATTCATTTTGAGATCTCATTCCACAGTGCGGACAATTAATATAAAGCATTTATGAGATCCAAGTTTTAGTCCCAAGTCCTTTTTCATCAAGTAAGTGACCTGTATTAAATCTATCTAAACTATATCCTGCATTCAATTCATGAACCCTATCCTGTGCAATAGTGTGAGCGAATGTCCAGCCAGATGCAGGCGTTGCTTTAAATCCACCATAACACCAACCACAATTTAAATATAAACCTTCAATATGAGTTTTATCAATTATAGGTGAACCATCCATAGACATATCCATTATTCCACCCCAAGTTCTAAGCATTTTTAGTTTACTGAGAAAAGGCATCATTGCTATTCCTTCTGTTAAAACATGTTGTAAAGTTGGCAAGTTACCTCTTTGAGCATAGCTGTTATATCCATCTAAATCACCACCCATTACCATTTCACCTTTATCTGATTGACTTATATAAAAATGTCCAGCACCAAAAGTAACAACTCTATCCAAAACTGGTTTCACTGGTTCAGATACACATGCTTGTAAAAGATGTGTTTCTATTGGTAATCTCATATTCAGCTTTTCTGCTAGGATGTTTGTGCTACCTGCAACACATAATCCAATTTTTTTTGCTTTAATGTCTCCACGTGAAGTTCTTACACCTTTTATTTTTCCACCTGAAACATCAAATCCAACGACTTCACAATTTTGAATTATATCGACTCCCATTGAATCTGCTTGACGTGCATAACCCCAAGCTACGGCATCATGTCTAGCTGTGCCTGCACTAGGTTGCATTAACCCACCAAATATTGGAAATCTCACATTCTCAGAAAAATCTGCCATTGGAATAATTTCTTTAACCTGTTCCCTGTTTAAAAGAACAGCGTCAATTCCATTTAACCGCATCGAATTTCCTCTTCTAGCATAAACATTCATTTGGGCATCAGAGTGAGCAAGATTTATTATTCCTCTTGGAGAGAACATAACGTTGTAGTTTAAATCCTGGCTCATCTTTCTCCATAGGTCCATTCCAAATTCACTGAACAATGCATTGTCATCATGCATATAATTTGATCTAATTATTGTAGTGTTACGACCCACATTTCCTCCACCAATCCATCCTTTTTCTATAATTGCAACATTTGTAATATTGTGTTCTTTTGCTAGGTAATATGCAGTTGCTAAGCCGTGACCTCCACCACCAATAATTACCACATCATACTCTTTTTTAGGTGTTGGGTCCTTCCAAGCTAAATCCCAATTCTCATGATTAGAGAGAGCATTTTTAATTAAGTTAAAAACTGAATATTTTTGCATAATAGAATTTTATAATAATCAGTATAAATAGTTCGTATTTTTTTTATATATAATTTTTAGATATTTCCAAAGCCTTTAAAAAGAGATACTAATCTTCAATCTTAAATTAAAAAAGACTATTGATGAGTGAAGTAAAATCAGACATTCAAATAGCAAGAGAAGCTAAAATGCAACCGATTAAAGATATTTTAGCAAAGATTAATGTACCAGATGAAAGTTCAGCTTTTAGTCCAATGGGACGCCATATAGCAAAAATTAATTTAAACTATTTAGATAGTTTGAAAGACAAAAAAGATGGAAAATTAGTTTTAGTTACCGCCATAACCCCAACTCCAGCAGGTGAGGGAAAAACTACCACATCTGTAGGACTTAATGATGGATTAAATAAAATTGGAAAAAAATCTATAGTATGTTTAAGAGAACCAAGTCTTGGTCCATCTTTTGGATTAAAAGGAGGTGCTGCTGGAGGAGGTTATGCTCAAGTAGTTCCTATGGAACAAATCAATTTACATTTTACTGGAGATTTTCATGCAATAACTTCTGCTCATAATTTATTATCCGCTCTTATTGATAATCATATTTATTGGGGTAATAAACTAAACATCGATGTAAGAAGAGTTTCTTGG
>NZ_CVSF01000023.1 GCF_001179925.1 Candidatus Pelagibacter communis
CGACTCTTCCATAGATGGATCTTTTGCATTAGCTGCTTTACGAGCTCTTTTGGTTATATATTGAGGCGTCCTAGTGCCTGCTACTACGTCCTCACCCTGAGCGTTAATTAAATATTCTCCATAAACATTATTGGATCCATCTGATGGATTTCTTGTAAATACAACTCCAGTGGCACAATCGTTACCCATATTTCCAAAAACCATAGACTGAACGTTTACTGCTGTTCCCCATTCAGATGGTATATGATTTAATTTTCTGTAAATTTTCGCTCTATTACTTTCCCAAGATAAAAATACAGCACTTATTGCACCAAACAATTGATCATAAACATTTTGTGGAAATTCTTTTTTAGTTTTTTCTTTAACAATCTTTTTAAAATCACTTATAAGCCCATCCCAATCACTTTCATTAAGCTCAGTATCTAATAAAACACCCTTGGTTAATTTATAATTTTCTATTAATTCTTCAAAATGATGACTTTCTACACCCATAACTACATTCCCATACATTTGAATAAATCTTCTATAACTATCTTTTGCAAATCTTCCATTTGAAGTTTTTTTTGATAAAGCAATTACAGTTTTATCATTAAGACCTAGATTAAGTATCGTATCCATCATACCAGGCATTGATACTCTGGCTCCAGATCTTACAGATAATAAAAGCGGGTTTTTTAAATCTCCAAACTTTTTTTTTACACTTTTTTCAATATTTTTAACTTCTGATTTAATTTTATTATCAATTTTAGAATTAAGTTTCTTTTTATTTTTATAA
>NZ_CVSF01000024.1 GCF_001179925.1 Candidatus Pelagibacter communis
GTTGAAGGATGCGATTCTAATGGTTGTGAATATATGACAGGAGGAATAGCTGTAATTTTGGGAGAAGTAGGAGATAATTTTGCAGCAGGGATGACTGGTGGTATGGCATTTGTTTATGATATTTCAAAAAATTTTATAAAGAAAGTAAATCCAGAGTCTGTTGTCTGGCAACAAGTAGAGACAGAATTTTGGATAGACAATTTAAAAAACTTATTAATAGATCACGCGAAAAATACAGACTCAAAATTATCTAATAAAATATTAAAAGATTTTGATAATCAATTAAAAAATTTTATTCAAGTGTGTCCTAAAGAAATGTTAGATAAGCTTGATAATCCAATAACGTTTAAGAAAACGATAAAAGAAGTAAGTTAAATAATCATATTTAATTCTCGAATTAAAATTTTAAGCCATTTTTTTGATGAAAGGCTATGATCACCTTTTTTAATTATAACTAGTTTTTTTTTTGCTTTTTTAAACATTCTTAAAATCATTCTTGAGTAATTAACAGGCACTGACTCATCTTTCTCACCATGTACCATAGTTACTTTTAAAACCTGATTAAAATTTTTATTTAAAACTTTATTTTTTCTACCATCTTTAATTAATTGAAGTGAGATTGGATATTCATATTGGCCATGTTTAAGATTTATAATTCCCTTTGAGGAAATTTCTTTTTTCATTTTTTTTGTAAATTTCCTCCACATCAATTTTTCTAAAAATTCAGGGGCTGAGCCTATACCTAAAAAACCTTTGATTTGTTTCTGGAAAATTTTAAACTGATTAAGTGCTATCCAAGCTCCCATACTTGATCCTACTAATATAAAATTATTTTTTCTGACAATTTTTTCAATTAATAATTTTGTTTCTTTACTCCATTTACTAATATTTCCTTTAATGAATTCACCTGAAGATTTCCCATG
>NZ_CVSF01000025.1 GCF_001179925.1 Candidatus Pelagibacter communis
AATTGAAATTATTACCTCACAAGCAATCGCTTTTTCTTTTCCTATTAAACCTAATTTTTCTACCGTTTTGCCTTTTAAATTAATTTGATCTTTATTTAAAGTTGTTAGTTTTGATATTGAGTTAATTATTTTGTCTCGATATTTTGAAACCTTAGGCTGTTCACAAATTAAATTAATATCAAGGTTATTTATTAAAAAATTAGATTTATTAAGATTATCGATAATTGGTCTTAACATTTTTGGTGATCTAATATTTTTAAATTTCTTTGTATTTGGAAAATAAGTGCCAATATCTTTTTTTCTCGTAGCACCTAAAATTGAGTCAATTATTGCATGCAAAATAACATCTCCATCTGAATGTCCTTTAAGTCCAGAGTGAAAAGGAATTTTGACTCCACCTAGATAAAGTTTTTTATCCTTTATTAGTTTATGTACATCAAAACCTATACCAAAATAAGTTTTTGGGTCTTTAATATCATCTTTAAATGTGATTTTAGTATTTCTATTTTCACCTGAAATAAATCTAATTTTGTGATTTGTATCAATAAAAAGAGTTGACTCATCAGGTATTTTATTTTTTGCATTTATAGCAAGATTATATAGTTTATTAAATTTAAAAGCTTGAGGCGTTTGAGTTAGTAAAGAATTATTTCTGTTGAGATTAAATATTTGATTTTTAATTTTATATTTCAAGGAATCTTTAGATTTAACAATAGGAATTACGGCAATGTTTTTTCTTAAATTTTTTAATAATCTATTAATTAGTTTTATCGAAAAATTTGGTCTTGCAGCATCATGAATTAGAACATTTAATGGTTTGTATCTTTTAATTTTTTTTAATCCGATTAAAGATGAGTCGGATCTTTCTTTGCCTCCTTTAATGATTAATAAATTTTTTGAATACTTTTTTTTAATCTTCTTGGGATTATCAACTACTAAAACAATTTTATTAAAAAGCTTTGAATTTAAAGCCTTTTCTAATGAATGTTCAAATAATGCTTTATTTTTATATAAAAAATATTGCTTTCGTTTGTTTGAAATAAATCTTTTGCTAGTTCCAGCTGCTAAAATTATAAAGTAGTTGTTCATTTATAGTTACTATATTATCTCTAAATTATGCGTGAGTTTTTAAAAAAAAATATAATAATTATCATATTATTTCTAATTACTCTATTTATAGGTTTTTTTACATTTTTAACCTTTATTGATAAAGGTTTTATAGATTTAAATCAGCAAAATCTTCAATATTTACTAATTTCAAATATTTTTTTATTAATTTTATTATTTGTGTTTGTTTTTTTTGAGGTAAAAAAATCAATAAAATCTGACATAGATAAAGACGGTATTACTTCAAATAAAAAATATATTACTTATTTCTCTTTATTTACATTAATACCATCAGTACTTATTTCAATTTTTTCATTATTTTTATTTTCTTTTGCACTAGAAAAATATTTTGATAAGAAAGTAACCACGGTAGTAAATAATTCATACGAATTAGCTAAAAGTTATGTCCAAGAAGTTAGAAATAAAGTTGAAGCAGATATAATCCTTATAGCATTTGATACTAATAAAAGTTCTAAATTTCTAAATGATAATAAAGATGAATATTTGAGGTTTCTAAAAACACAAAAAATTATAAGAAATATCGATGAAATACATATTATTGACCAAGATAAAAATTTACTTTTTTCCAATTTAGATGATTTAAATAAATACAAACCTCCATTAGATGATGCTTTAAAACTTGTTTTAGAGGATGATAGACCGTTAAAAATTATTAATGCTCCTGAAAATATATCTGCGGCAATAATGAGATTACAAGCATTTGATAATAGATTTTTATATGTGATTAAATATTTAGATAAAAATATTTCAAATTATCTTACAGAGTCTCAGGAAGCTATTAACTTTTATTATACAGTTGAAGAAAAAAGCACAGGAATTAAAATTTCTTTTGCAATTATCTACCTAATAATTGTAACATTACTACTTTTTATATCAATTACAATTGCTATAAGATTTTCTTCTAGATTTTTTAGATCTATAAATAATTTGATTTTTGCTTCCTCAGCTATAGGTAAAGGGGATTTAGATATTAAAGTTCCAGAAATTAAAACTGATAAAGATTTGGAAAAATTAAATTCAAATTTTAATTCGATGATAAATCAACTGAAAACACAGCAAGAAAAATTAATTATTAACGAAAGGCATGAAGCTTGGGGTAATCTTGCAAGAAAATTAGCACATGAAATAAAGAATCCATTGACACCTATTCAATTAACAATTGATAGAATTAAAACAAAATACTTAGATCAAATTAACAATAAAGATCAATCTAATTTTGAGGAAAATCTTAAGATAATTAATAATCAAATTAAACAAATAGGAAATTTAGTAAATGAGTTTTCTGATTTTGCAAGAATGCCAAAACCAATTTTAAAACAAAATGATTTAGTACAAATACTAAAAGAAACTATTAAATTAGTATCAGAACTTGATAAACATATTAAATTAAATTTAAAAACAAATTCAAAAAAAATTACGTTTAAAGGTGATAAAGAACAACTAAGTAGAGTCTTTTTTAATCTAATAAAAAATTCCATTGAAAGTATTCATCAAAAAGAGGAAAAAAAGCTTGATTTCACAAAAGAAATATCTATTGAAATTAACGAAAATAATGATCATATAATCGTCACTATAATTGATAACGGTATAGGATTTGGAAATTTTGCAAATAACATTAAGGATATATTGCACCCATATTTTACTACTAAAAAAAATGGTACAGGACTAGGCCTCTCAATTGTAAATAAAATTATAAATGATCATAATGGAAAAATTGAATTTATTCCTATAAATGATGGAGCAAAGGTAAATATAACTTTTAATTTAAATGACAGCTGAAATTTTTATTGTTGATGATAACGCTGATATTAGAAATATTTTAAATGATCTTATTACAGACGCTGGTTATTCTACTCGTGTTGCTGCAAATTTTAATCAGGCTTTAAGAGAAATCGATAAAAAGATTCCTGACGTTGCAATATTGGATGTTAAATTAGATAAAGGTGATAACGATGGGATACAGTTACTATCTCATATCAAATCTAAAAATAAAGATGTTCCAGTAATCATGATTTCAGGTCATGCAAATATCGAAATGGCTATAGACTCATTAAAGCATGGTGCTTTTGAGTTTGTAGAAAAGCCATTTGATCAGACTAGATTATTAAATTTTGTAAGTAGAGCAGTAGAAAATTTGAACTTAAAAAATCAAAATAAAGAATATGAAACTAAATTATTTTCATCATATGATTTAATTGGAAACAGTAAAAATATTTCAACCATTAGAGATCAAATTGAAAAAATTTCAATTACAGATAGTAGAATACTTATTAATGGACCGTCAGGTTCTGGAAAAGAGCTAATTGCGAGAAAAATTCACAAAAAATCTAAAAGAAAAGAAAAGCCATTCATAATCTTAAATGGTGCCCTTTTAGATAACAACAAGTACGAGCAGGAATTATTTGGCGAAGAAAAATCAGATGGGTCAATTTCATATGGAGCTTTAGAAAAAGCAAATAAGGGAACGTTACTTATAGATCAAATTTCAGAAATACCTTTGGACATTCAATCCAAAATTTTAAGGGTTTTAATTGATCAAAAATTTAAACGAATTAATGGAACTAATGATGTAAGAGTTGATGTAAGGTTAATTTGTTCATCCAATAAAGATTTAAAAAATGAAATTGAATTGGGTGATTTCAGAGAAGATCTTTATCATAGAATAAGTGTATTTGAGATACATATTGAACCGTTAAATAATAGAATCTCCGATATTCCATTATTGATTAATTATTTTTCAAAGAAAATTTCAGAAAATTATAACATCAAAACATTAAAAATTGATGAAAATGACAGTTATATTTTAAACCATAATTGGAAAGGTAATGTTAGAGAGTTAAGAAATTTAATAGAGAGAATAGCTATTTTACAACCAGAAAATAAAGAAAAAATTTCAAACATAATTAAAGAGTCTCTCAAAAGTGACAATTTTCACGAAAAAATTACTGAAAATAGCTTATCTGTACCATTAAAAGAAGCTAGAGAAAAATTTGAAAAAGAGTATTTAACAGTTCAACTGAAAAAATTTAATGGAAATATTTCTAAAACAGCTAATTTTGTTGGCATGGAAAGAAGTGCACTACATAGAAAACTTAAAGGATTAGGAATTAAAGAATTTAACTAAATGAATATCATCATTTGTGGAGCGGGTAGAGTAGGATTTACTATTGCTAAATTGTTGAGTGAACAAGGACATTCAATAACTGTAATTGATCAATCTAGCGAGGATATACAAAAAATAAATGATAGCTTAGATGTCAAAGCAATAGTAGGTAAAGGGACCTATCCATCAATTCTTGAAAAAGCCAATGCGTCCGATGCTGACATGATTATAGCTGTAACTAGAAATGATGAAATTAACATGCTTATTTGTCAAATAGCTTATTCAATATTCAATATTCAGAAAAAAATTGCACGTATTCGCTCTCAGGATTACTTAAATCCTAAATTCACAAGGGTTTATAATAAAGAAAATCTTCCTATAGATGTGATTATTTCTCCAGAAATCGAAATAGCAAAATCTATTCAAAGAAAACTTGAAGCACCAGGAGCTCTAGATAGCGTTCCTTTTTCTGATAATAAAATCAGATTATTGGAAATATTGATCAAAGATAATTGTAAATTGATAGATTTCAAATTAAACGAATTAACAAAAAAACACCCTCAATTAGATGCAAATATTATTGCCATAATAAGAAATGATAAAACATTCATTCCCAAAAAAACTGATCAGATAAAATGTGATGATAAAATTTATGCTATTATCAATTCTTCTCAAATGGAAGAAACTCTAAATGCTTTTGGACATGAGGAAAAGATCTCTAAAAAAATTTTAATAGTAGGTGGTGGAAATATTGGTTTTAATTTAGCAAAAAATTTAGAGGAAACTTTAGAGTCGACGAGAGTAAAAATAGTTGAAAAAAATAAAGATAGAGCAGAATATTTAGCAAATAATCTTAACAATACTATTGTAATTAATGGAGATGGATTAGATGAAGAGGCACTAGAAGAGGCAAATTTAGGGGAGGCGGAAACTGTTTTAGCTTTAACTAATGATGATGAAGATAATTTGATGGTAAGTGTTCTGGTTGAAAAATTTGCTAAAGATCAGAAAGATATAGATGATAAACGTACAATGGCATTGATTAATAAACCAAATTATACTCTTCTTCAATCATCTTTAAAGATTGATGATATTATTGATCCTAGAATGAATACAGTATCAAGTATTCTTAAGCATATTCATAAAGGCTCAATTGAAAATGCTTATACAATTTCCAATGGTGAATATGAGGTCATAGAGGCCGAAATAATAGAAACTTCAGAATTAATAAATAAAGAAATTAAAAATGCTAATCTGCCTAATGAAATTAGAATAGGAGCTGTTTTAAGAAATAAAAAAGTAATTATACCAAGGTCAGATTTTGTTTTTCAAAAAGATGACAGTGTCGTTTTTATTGCAAAAAATGATTCAATACCTACTGTAGAAAA
>NZ_CVSF01000026.1 GCF_001179925.1 Candidatus Pelagibacter communis
TTTTGAATATATAATCTTAAATAAAATAAATATAATTATAAAACTCCCTACTATTCCATGTTCTGATAGTAATTCTAAATAAATTTGATGAGGGTGGGTATTGCAAAAGTATCTATCAGTTTTTTTTATATTATTAACTTCTTTTTTTTTACAGGTTTCAATCCTGTAATTTTTATTACCAACTCCAAACAATTTATTGTTTTGAAATACCTGAAAACCAGATGCATAAAGATTAAAATAAATAGGATCCTCTTTAAAATTTGAATAAATATGAGCAATGTATCTAATTTTTAAAAAATAAGAATTCATGATTGTAAAAACTAACAAAATAATTGTACCTGAAAGTAAAATTATTTTTGTTTTTAAATTGAATGACTTCATAAAAGATAAAAAAAGAAATAAAGCTATAAGTGCTTTTATAGCATTAGATCTTTCTCCACTTAATAATATAGCGTATAAAATTAAGATAATTAGCGCAAAACCGAATATAAATTTTTTTTTATCTTTTAATTCATTAAATAAAAAACCAATCAATATTAGATAAAATCCATTTAAAAAACCCCCTACAATAAGTTCATCTTTAAAAAAACTTACTATTCTGTGCCCATAATCCAATCCATCATACCCAAGAATATTTTTTCCCATAAAACTTTCAATAAAAACGTCAATTAAAACTATAAAAATAACTATCAGCCAAAATTTAAAAACTTTTTTGTAAAAATTTTCATCGAGAAAAAAATAGTTAAATGCTGCAAACAAAATTATAATTCTTAAAAACCCGAAATTTCTTAATAAACCCTCTGAAAAATCTAGAGAGACAAATGAATTAAAAATTAAATAAATATATAAACCAAACAAATATATTATTGGTTCACTTTTTAAAAAAAAAAAATCTCTTCTTAATATTATCAATATTATAAATGATAAATCTATCAATAAGACGTTGATGACTGAAGCTGCTGAACCAATTATCATGCTTATTGGAATGAGTGAAAATAATATAAGGAAATAGTTAAAAGTAAATTTATTAGAAATCATTATTTTTAAATTAAGTTAAATTTTTATAATTTAAATACAAGTTTTTATTTTTGGATCAATTAAAAAACTAATTAACTTTCCAAGAAACTTTTTAACTGTTTTGATCGACTTGGATGTTTAAGTTTTCTAAGTGCTTTGGCTTCTATCTGTCTAATTCTTTCTCTAGTAACTGAAAACTGTAGTCCAACTTCCTCAAGAGTATGATCAGTATTCATTCCAACGCCAAATCTCATTCTTAAAACTCTTTCTTCCCTAGGTGTAAGCGTAGATAATATTTTTGTTGTTGCCTCACCTAAATTTGATTTAATAGCTTGCTCTAGTGGCGCTAAAGCTTTTGTGTCCTCTATAAAATCACCTAAGCTACTATCTTCTTCATCTCCAACAGGTTTTTCTAAGGAAACTGGTTCTTTAGAAATTTTTAATACCTTCCTAACTTTATCTAAAGGCATTCTTAGTTTTTGAGCTAGCTCCTCAGGCGTGGCTTCTCTTCCGAATTCACTTAATATGAGTCTTTGCGTTCTAACAATCTTATTGATTGTTTCAATCATATGAACTGGAATTCTAATTGTTCTCGCTTGGTCAGCTATAGATCTAGTAATTGCTTGTCTTATCCACCAAGTTGCATACGTCGAAAATTTATAACCTCTTCTATATTCAAATTTATCAACTGCTTTCATTAAGCCAATGTTTCCCTCTTGAATCAAATCTAAAAATTGCAGTCCTCTATTCGTATATTTTTTGGCAATTGAGATTACCAATCTTAGATTCGCCTCAACCATTTCTTTTTTTGCAATTCTAGACTCTTTTTCACCTTTTTGAACTCTGCTAACTAATTTTTTAAAATCAGTAACAGACATTCCAAGTTTATGGCTAATTTCAATTAATCTTACTCTAATATTCTTAAACTCATCTTTATTTTTTGCAAAAAATTGTTTCCAAACCGTGTTAGTGTCTAAAAACTTTTTTAAATTTGGGTTAATTTCATTGCCTATATAAAATTTTATAAACTCATTTCTTGAAATTTTGTTATCCATTGCAAGTCTTAATAAATTTCCTTCTAGAGAGATTATCTTCTTATTTTCAATATAATGTTTTTGAACTAGCTCCTCTAAAACAGATGGAGATAATTGAAGAGACTTAATATTTTCTAATATATCATTGACAATTCTTTCGTAAACTTTTTCTTTTACAGGAGAAAAGGTTTGTGAATTTAAAACACATTCCAACTTTTCTTTTTGATACTTAATTAACTTGTTGTATTCTTTTGTGAGTGTGTGAACAGTCTTAAGAACTTTAGGTTTAATTTCAGTTTCCATTGCTGCAAGTGTAGGATTAAAATCATCATCATCATCCGCAGAACCTTCTTCTTTATCGGTTTCACCCGCGTTTTTTTGTTTAGCACTTGGTCCTGTACTTTCGTCCTCCATATAATTAGTATCAATATCAATAATTTCTCTAACTAAAATTTCATCTTTTTGTAATTTTTCATTCCATTCAAAAAATTGTTGAGCAGTAATTGGACTTTGAGATAAAGCAATTAACATTACATCTTTACCTGCCTCAATTCTTTTAGCAATTGCGATTTCACCTTCTCTAGAAAGTAGTTCAACACCTCCCATTTCTCTTAAGTACATTCTTATAGGATCATCACTTTTTTCGATTGTTTTTCCTTCTTCTTTAGAGGAAGACTCTTTTTTTCTTAAAACTTTATAATCAGATTTTTTTTCTACCAGTGTAATATTTTCATCTAGAATATGAATAAACGCTTGGGATAAATTTTCATCCGAAAGATTTCTCTTACCAAGAGATTTACTTAACTCTTCATAAGTTATAAATCCTCTGTGGGTTCCACGACCCATTAATCTTGCAAATGATTTAGTAATAATTCTTTCCACAGCAAATAAAGTTTGGAAGTCTTATATAATGTCAAATATACAAAAATCCATTATTAATTTAGTCAAATTAATTGAGATTTTGCTTTTTTTTAAGCTCTTTTAGCTCATTAAATGTAGTCTCGCTCATATCAACAGAAAACTTCGATTCTAACTCTTGAATCCTAAATTCAAGATCATAGTTCATAAGATCTCTAGAGATATCCTCTAATAACTCGATAATTTTTTGATCATCATCACCTTGGTTTTTAAGAATATGTTTGATGGGAGCAAATTTATTTATTTTTTCCAGCAATTGATTATCTAA
>NZ_CVSF01000027.1 GCF_001179925.1 Candidatus Pelagibacter communis
CAAACAACACGCGTTTTATATATTTTATTTATGTAATTGCAATATGAGATTTATTAAGAAAATATAGAAAAAACATGTAAAAATAATCAAATTTTATGAATAAATCGACGTTTTTCATTGTTGGTCAACATGCTGTCATTGAAGCTTTAAAAAACCCAAAAAGAAAAGTTTCAAGGCTATTTTTAACTGAAGAAAGTAAAAAAAATATTCATAGAAAAAGTCCAAACCAAAATCTTTTAAATAATGTTAAGGTTTATTTTAAAAATAAAAAAGAATTAGATAAATACTCAACTAAAGAAAATTTGCTTCATCAAGGTTATGTGGCTGAAATCGAACATTTAGAAAAGCCAATTCTAAAAGAATTCATAAAAGAAAAAAAAGATTTAACAATCGCTTGTTTAGATGGTGTTTCAGACCCAAGAAATATTGGATCTCTCATAAGAAGCGCAGTCTCATTTAACATAGATGGAATTATTATAAAAGAAAGACATTTTCCAAATGAAAGTAAATTAATGTATAAAGCTGCTAGTGGTGCCATGGAATATATAAATATATTTGAAGTATCAAATATCAATTCAACACTTAAAAATCTAAAAAATAAAAATTTTTGGGTATATGGTTTTGATGGTAATGGAAAAAAAGATTTTACAGAAATAGACTGGAAGGGAAAAAATGTTCTTTTATTTGGATCTGAAGGATCAGGTATGCACAAACACACTTCTAAATATGCTGATTTCTTAGTTAAGATTGATATTAATAAAAAAATTGAAAGTTTAAATGTATCAAATAGTGCAACAATTGTTTTTCATCACTTGAATTATATAAAAAAAGTGTTGATTAATTCTTAAATAGTTAATAATTATCAATCATGCCCTTGTAGCTCAGTTGGTAGAGCAATTGATTTGTAATCAATAGGTCCGCGGTTCGAATCCGTGCGGGGGCACCATCCCGCTGACTTTTTAATCCAAATTATTAATATAAGTTGTAATATAAGATTTATCTATTATTTAATAATTTATATTTTTAATATGAGATATGTGGAAAAAAATTTATCAAATTAAACATTCTGTAAGTTACTTTTTATTATTTCTGGCATTAAAATTTAGATTTTATAATATTTGTGCACTTATTCTATGGTTTAACATTCATAAATTTAAAGAAATTAATTCAAACACTAGAAATAAGAAAATCAAAAAGATTTTAATTTTTCCTAAAAGTGGTGGAAATGAAGATTTAATTGAAGCATTTAAAAATCAAAATAATGATAATTTTATTTTTTTTTCAATGCCAAGAGTTTTTTTAAAAAAAATTTATTCATTTTTTTTTAAGGATAAAAATAAATACGATTATTTTACAAAAATATCAAAACCTGAATTGCTTTATAAAAAAAAGATATATACAGAATTTTTAACTAAAATATTTGATTCTTTAAATAACTTTATAAAAATTGATGGCTTTATAAGTTTTAACATATTTTATTATGCAGAAAAATATTTTGATGAAGTTTGTTTAAATTTAAATAAAAAATTTATTATCTTGCATAAAGAATCAACTTTTACTCCTATAGAGGAAAAAAGCGCATCGAAAATATATGAAAAATACAATGATAAAACTTCTGCAAGTAAAATTTCCGTGTATTCAGAAAGTCAAAAAAGAATTTTGATTAAAAGTAAAATTGGTAAAGAAAAACAGATCGTTGTTAATGGTTGTCCAAGATCTGATTATTCTTTTAAATTAAGAAGTATTAAACCAAAAAATAATATTATTGTTTTCTTTTTAATTGAAAAGAAAAGAGGAAAAAGAATAGTTTCTAAAAAATCTAATTTAAATTGGGATAATTTGTATAACAAGACTTTAAAATTCCTTTTAGAATACGCCAAAAAAAATCCAGATATAAAATTAATATTAAAAGGCAAAACTGGTGTTCACAATGATCTTCTTAAAGCAAAATTTTTATCGAACAATTGTATATTCATAAATGGAGGAACTGGTGAAAAATTCTTAAAAGATGCAAAAGTTGTAATTGCTTTTAATTCAACAATAGTATTTGAGTCTATAGCGAGTAATAGAAATTTGATTATTCCTAACTTTAACCGTGAAAACATTACTAAAAAAGAACTATTGTATAAAATAGATAATAAAGATTACTTCGCTAATTCAAAATCACATTTTTTTAAAAAGTTAAATATATATTTGAATTCAAAATACAGAAATAGAAAATTGATAAGCAAAGAAAGAAAAATACTAGAATATTATCTTGGTAATTCAGATGGGAATTCTGGTAAAAGACTTAGAGTCTTTTTAAGAAATACTATTCATTAAATTATCTTTATTATTTGACAAAGTTATATATTGCATAAATATAAAAAGACTACTAATTAAGCTATATTACTTTGTAAATAATTTAAAATGAAAATTGCAGCCATAATAGTTAGCAGAAAAAATAGTGTAAGAATTCAAAATAAATCTAGGAAAAAAATTAAAAATCAAAATTTAGTTGAAAGAAAGATATACCAACTTAAGAAAGTCGAATCTTTAGATGAAATTTATTTAGGCACTAATGATTTGGGTTTGAAAAAATTAACAAAAAAATACAAAATCAATTTTGTCAAAAGAGAAAACAAATATTGTGATGAAAAAAAAACTACTGCTAATGAAATGGTAAAGAATATGCTTAAATTTGTAGATGCTGATATAATTTTATGGGCACATCCTACAAATCCATTTATAAATTATGAGATATATGAAAAGGCTATTAGGTTATTTAAAAAATCATCTAAAAAGTTTGATAGCTTGTTTTCTGCTACCGTAATTAAAAATCACTTTTGGAATCATAAAAAAAAACCAATAAATCATAAACCTTTTTCTAAGAAACATGTTGTAGCAAGTAAACTGCCAGCAATTTTTTCTCAAAATGGAGGAATTTTTATTAGATTTAAAAAAGATATGATTAAGGATGGAAGGTTCGTTGGAAATAAACCTTATATTTTTCAAATGAATGAAATTGAAGGATGGGATCTTGATCACCCGTGGCAATTAGAAGTAGCAAAAACATTAGTAAAATACAAATATGCAAAGTAGTTTTTTCTCTAAATGAAAAAAAAAATATTTTTAATTTCACTAATTGTTTTAATAGGATATTTAACTGTAAATTACAGCATCAATAAAAATAGTTTTTCTAATTTAAAAAAATATTTATCAAGTGAAAATAAGTTCTTAATCAAAAAATATCTTTTCCCTTATAAATACCAAAATCAGCTAGAAAATGAAATTTTACAATATCAATCACGCTCTCCAATTAATAATGTTTTGTTTTCCGTTAAGAGAGAACTAAAATTTAAGAAAAGTTTAGAAAATTTTGAAACAGAAGAAAAAATAAAGATAATTCTATCTGACGATAAAATCCTTAATAAATATGGATTATCGAATTTTTTTCATTCCGGGATAAACCATACTATACCTGGCAGTGGCTACATAGATTTTCATAATAATAATTTATTTGTTTTATCTGCTCGAGGAATTCTTGGTTTCTCTAAAGATATTCAGGATACAATAATTTTCAATCAAATCGAAAATAATTTAAATGATTTTATTGGTTTTGAGCAGTTTGCTAAAAAAAATTGGTTTTCTTTTAAAGATCTATTAATTCATAATGATAATATTTTTGTATCTTTTACAGAAGAATTAAAAGAAGATTGTTGGAACACCAGTTTAGTTTATGGTGAGTTAAATTATGATAGTATCGAGTTTAAAAAATTATTTACTAGTGATAATTGTATTCATTCTAAAGATAATATTGATAATGAATTTAATGCCCATCAATCTGGGGGTAGAGTAATTGGTTATGACGATAATAACGTTTTATTATCATTAGGTGATTATAGAAGTAGATTTCTCGCTCAAGATAAGCAGAGTGTTAATGGCAAAATAATTAAGATTAATTTAAATGATAATAGTCATAGAATTATCTCAATGGGACATAGAAACCCTCAAGGTTTACTTCTAGATAAAGAAAACAATTTTTTATTAGAAACCGAACATGGTCCTAAAGGTGGAGATGAAATAAATTTAATTAATTTAAATAATGAGGATTTACCAAACTATGGTTGGCCAATTTCTTCAGCGGGTGAACATTATAAAGATCCAAACGGAGATAAATATAATAAATATCCTTTATATAAATCTCACAGTAAATATGGATTTATTGAACCTCTTAAATCTTTTGTGCCATCTATAGCGATTTCCGAAATAGTTAAAATTGGAGAAAAAGAATATATAGTTAGTTCTTTAAAGACAAAAACACTTTATTTTTTTAAACTTGATAATGAAAATAAAATTCCAGAATTTAAACAAATAAAAGTTTTTGAGAGAATTAGAGATCTAAAATTTAATAATAAAAATTTATATTTATTTTTAGAAGATTCACCTTCTATTGGAATAATTCCCTTAAATAAATAACTTTGATTAATTTATCAATTATTTAATAATCTATACTTTTAATTCAAAAGTTGTTAATAAACTTTATATTTTAACAATGGATGAAATTGAAGGATGGGATCTTTATCATCCATGGAAATTAGAAGTAGCTAAAACATTAGTTAAATATAAATATGCAAAATAATAATTCTAAAAAAAAATCAATAAGAAGTAAAAACTGGTTTAAAATATGGGAAAAAAAAGGTCATAATTTAAGAAATTCTAAGATTGAAACAATTATTGAAGCAGATGGATTTAGAGGTCGTTTTAATAAACAAATTTGGTTTAGATACATAAAAACTATTTTTTCTGAAATAAAAATCAAAAAAAATTCTGAAATACTAGAATATGGTTGTGGTGCTGGTGCTTTTTTAAGTTTTTTTTATAACAAAAGATATAATTTAAATGGAATTGATTTTAGTAAAAGTTTAATTATGAAGGGAAAGAAATATTTTCCTACAATAAAGTTTCAATGTGGCGAAATTTCTAAAATAGACTCTTTTGATAAAAAGTTTGATTTAATATTTTCTCATAGTGTTTTTCATTATTTTAATGATTATCACTATGCTAAATCATTAATAAAAAAAATGTTAACTGGATTAAAAGATAATGGTTATATTTGTATTTTAGATGTTCCAGACAAAGAAAAAGAACGAATATGTGAAAAATGGTTAATCAATAAAATTGGTATTGAAAAATACAAAAAAAAATATGGTGTCCACACACACTTGTTTTATAAAAAATCTTTTTTTAGGACTTTGGCAAAAAAAAATGATTTAAAAATAAAGATTTTTAATCAAAAATTTAAATTTTATGAGAATTCCAAATACCGTTATAATGTCATTTTTAAAAAAAAATTTTAGCTATATTAGACATTTATCTCATATCTTTATTTGATTAATTAATCTCTTTTCTTAATTGTTCAATCTTTATTTTTTTCTGAAGACTTCTATTTTTATCATATAAAAGATTAAATTTAATTTTATGGTTTGTTTTAATAATAATACTACGTGCATTTCTTACCTCGATATTATCAGCAACAGCACTTATTGGTCTTTTTAAAGGATTTAAATTTTTAATTGTTATTTTAGATTTGTCACTTACGATTTTCCCTTTCCATCTTCTAGGTCTAAATGGGCTTATAGGAGCTATAGATAATTTATTTGAATTGAGGCCTAATATAGGACCATGAACCGATAAGTTATATGCTGTACTTCCTGCTGGTGTTGATACTAAAACACCATCAGATACTAGGCTTTTAATTAATTGTTTTGATCCGTAATTTATTGATAAAGATGCGGCTTGTCTACTTTGTCTTAAGATTGAAACTTCGTTAATTGCTAAAAACTTTTTATTTGATTTTTTTTTAGATTTGACCATCATTTCTAATGGTGAGATAGAAATCATTTTTGCTTTAGATAAATTTTTGATAAAATATTTTGGTGAAAACTTATTCATTAAAAAACCATAATTTCCAGAATTTATGCCATAGAATAATCTTTTATTATCTCTATTTTTTTTTAATGTTTGCAGCATAAAACCGTCTCCACCTACTACAATCGTAATTTTAATCTTTTTAATTTTCGTTCTATTGATAATTTTTACTATTGCAGATTTAATTTTTTGAGATTTTCTATTTTTATCTGAAATAATATTAATTCTATTCATTCTAATGGTGCCCTCGGCCAGACTCGAACTGGCACTCCGCAAGCGGCAAGGATTTTAAGTCTACCGACAAATTTTTTATTCTTGGTTTACTTAACTTTTTCACTTACGCCTCCTACAAGCCTAGCCCTAATGCACAGTTATTGCACCATTAGTGCACATTCTTTTTACTTACTACCAGAGATAACCTTAAAGTTTTCTCTGTTTTCTGTAGCAAGTTTATCCAACTTCTTCGCCATATCAACTTTAACTTTTGGAAAGAAGTGAATATATCTTTTAGCAACTGGTGAATTATAACTCCATCCCATCCAGTCACATACCTCCATATATGTGCAACCAGCTTCAGCTAGTCTTGATGCACAAGTATGTCTACAAGTATGAAAGACCCAATCTTTGTTATCAGCTTGACCAAGAGCTTGCCTTACCATCTGCCACTTGTAAGTCATTTTCCTGTAGCTGGTCTCAAAGTAGGTTTTCATATTTGACCTTCGTTGTAGTATTTCTTTTGTTCTTTCAGAAATACCAATTGTAGTATGAGTATCGGTTTTACTTCTATACACATAACCAGTCCAACCAAGCTTGCTCTTCATCATATCCTTTGGAGCAAATTTAATTAGTTCTTCAGCTCGACAACCAGTATCAATAAGAACTTTAACAAAGTCCTCCAGGTCGTTGAAACCAAAGATTTTACATTGGTCGTATATAGCTTGTTCCTCATCATAACTATAAACAGAAAGCCTAGTTAGCTTTTCTTTTTTTCTAGGTATCTTTAACAAAAATTGTGGAGCTAAAGTACCTTGGTCAAGTGCGTGTCTAAACACTTTGTTTATGCAACAAGCCCTTCTGTTATTTGTAGCTGTATCAGAGAATTGAGCTGTAAACTTATACCACTCCTCTTTATTTATTTCTCTTAACAACTTATCCTTACCCCAGAACTCATACATTTTAGAAAAATAATATTTCTGTTTTCTGCCATGGTCGGTGTTAGCCCAACCAACTTCTGGGTCATTCCAACAAGCTTCACAAGCTTGCTCTAATGTCACTTCAGTTCTTGCTCTACCTGCTGGTATATTTCTACCATCAATTAAAGCTCTCCGAAGTGATTGTTCTTTTGCTAAAGCTTCATCATGTGTTTTACAAGTAGCTGTTTTTCTACCTCTTCCTTTTACAGAAACAAACACTCTGAATGAACCATTAGCTTGTTTACTTATTCCCATTTATATCACCTCCTTTGCATATTTAGGAATATCGTTAAACATTGATTTGAATTTAGCTCCAGCAATTGTGAACATAATAGATTTCATTCTTCTATCTGTTTCACTTTCATGAAGTTTAATTAAACCAAGTTTAACTAATACAGCATTGTTCCTACTCAATGATGCAGAGTTTAAAAACTCACCATAGAGTTGGCCATGCTTTTTGTTTGCGTTCTCCACCGATAGTTCGTCACCTTTTAAATGACACATCGCATGGAATAACATCAAAGTTTGTAAGTATAGACCATTTCCAACTTTCTTATTCTCCCCTAACTTATTAAACTTTGAAGCAATCTCACCAAATGATGACATCGTTTCCTCTCTTTCTTTCGTCTTGTTGTTTATTGTTAGGCAAGCATTTGTAGGTGTTGTTATTATAAAGGCTCTACCACCAAAAGAGCCTACCTCCCTGTTTTTTTCAAAAGTCACTTGCATTATCTATATCTATACCATCAATTACCTACGCTAGTAAAGTAATATTTACTGGCGTAATTACTTCAGTTTTGTAATATTAGCTTCTGTTCCAGTAGCTTTTATTGTTGTATCCAACTCCTGGTCGTATAAGCCCACCTTCTGGAGCTCCACCAACCTGTCTACAGAAATAACTAAACGCCACCTGTAGCATCTAAACATCCAAGTCTTCTCAAAGTCTGACTTGTATTTATTAAACTCAAAAAGAGACTTGTAAGTCTGCTTAAAGAGTGCAGGAGTAGGAACAAAAACTGAAACATCTTCTAAATAAATATTAAAATTTTTATACTTCATATTTTATTCCTTACCATTTTCATCTTAATCTCCAATAGAACATCTATAGAACTTAAGAAAAAATTTATAAAATCTAATGTTGTGAAGTGTCTGTTCTGAATAGAACAATTACTTAAATATCTGATTTGGTTTTGACTTGTCAAATTCTTTTTTAAGTTTTCCACTAAATAATTACACTCATGAATAGTAATTGGTAGACTATGTGCACTCGGTAATCCCATAGTATTAATTTTATAATAATCAGACATTACAACTTGCTACTATTCCAGTATTGGCTTTTGCAATTCGTCTACTTCTCTGAAATAGAATTTAGCTGAAGGATATGTTTCCTTAACTGTTTTTCTAATCTCTTTAAACGAATTGATGTAGCTTCGTATTTTACCTGCAACAACAGGTTTACTCTCTACGAATAGCTGTCTTTTGTTTAGTCCTTTGTCTGATACTAGGACTACTGTTTTATCAATTGTCATTTGATTTTACCTCGCTTGAAGACCTTGATATTGCACCAGCATCATAATCACCATAAGGACACAGTTGGTTATATTGCTCCTTGTGTTCTTTATTCACTAAATAAGTTATCGTACTTGCAATACTTAACTTAAGATGTGGGTTTGATGCTGATAGGTCTTTCAGCTTGCAATAGGTTTTAACACCTAAAGATACGCTTTTATATTTATTTGGGTCTGCCATTTATTCCTCACTTTGTTCACTTGTTAATATTGTTGGCTCTCGTGGTAGAAAGATAAGCCTAAACAGAAAGTTTAGGAAAGACCCAGCAAGAGCCAACAAAATGTAGATAACATTTATTTATTATTATTCTATGGTACAACTTCCACGACAATGTGGTGGTGATGTGTTTTGTTCCACTGCTTCGTGGTGGTGATTATTTTTTCTTCTTGTCTGTAATTTTATCGTTTGGATATTTTTTATTCCAAGCCTTGACAAGTAAATCTTTATTCACTCTGCAATTCTCTTCTGACTTAAAAAATATATCTTCACTAGCACACCATGTGGCTAAAGCTTTAGAGTAGAAAAAACTTTTAAATGGTAATTTAGTTTTTAAATGTTTTTTATAGATAGCAATAAAGTCTTCTAATCCACTAGCATTTCTAGCTTCTATATTTCTATATAATCTATGTTCTAAAAATCTCTCTTTAGTTTGTATTTTACTTATAGAATATTCTAATACTTCTTTTGGTGTAAAATTAAGAGACCTTAAAATCATAGTTAAATCATCCCAGTTTTTTGGCGTATATCTTCTTTTAGTTTTTTTATAATGTTTAACTATTCCAAAGAAATCTATACCTTCATCCCAGCACCAGTCTTGATAGTTGCTGTTATCATCTTTGCCATAGCCATAATATAAATGAATTTTCTTACGACCATCTGCTAAAATCTCTGTTCTCTTTTTTGGTTCTTGTTTTTTATTCTGTAGTAAATCAACTAATTTTTTAGCAACTTCATCTGTTTTAATTTTAGGTTTAACTGACTGCACCACCTGGTTTGTTATAGCTGGTGTCTTAAATCTTTGTTTTCTTACTGCACCTGTAAGAGGATTAATAGTTGCCAAATCCCTTTGGTGTTTTTCCATAATTCTTTGGAAGCTGTCTGTACTTTGCCTAACCTTTTGTAGTGCAATTGCTGTTGGGTCATTGGATTTAATAGCTGTTATTTTTTCAAGTGCCCTTGTAAGAGTACCAAAATTCTCTTCAAGAGTTCTTTTAGTTTGTGCTATTTCGTCTGCCCTTTGCTTTACAAGTTCAACCTGTTCAGATTGTCTTTGTATAATTTCTTTTATCTTATCTTTTTCAGTAGGCATTTAAGAGATATATCAATTTATAAATTAGAATGTAAGAGCAGATTAAAAAAATAAAAGTCTACCTAGTCTACCAGGCACAAAAAAAGGCCTGGAAGAGATAAACCTCCAGGCCTTTTGTAATCTTAATTTTTATACTTTGTCCTTAATTGGAAAAAGTGGAAGCTGTAAAGGCTCCACTTTGTGCGTAGGCTTAAAGACTACATTTGGAAGCATACCACTTGAGACTTCTTCGCTAGCCCAAAAACCTCTCCCAACATTCCAGACACAATTGACAAAAATATTAAATCTTCTTTTGTCCTCGTTGTAGTCCTTTTTGCTAATTGCATTTTTTAATGTTCTTTTTAAATCTAATTTAGACTTAAAAGCAACTGGAACTGGTCTGGCTCCTTTTATTTCTAATAATAAAGTTCTCATCAATTCCTCCTACCAGTTAGCGTTAAAGATTAGAGAAGAGCCATTTTCGCCTTCGCCTTCGTGGTAATCATAAGACAAATCCCTCTCCCATTTTTCATAATCAAAGTAGCTGGCAAGCGTAGAATTACCATTCAAGCCTTCAATGGTATCTTCTGCCAATTGCTGTGCGAACTCGCTGAAGCTGTCATATTCTCCATAATAAGCATCGTCTATATGGTCTAAATCTTCAATGCTCCAATTTTCAAGAAACGCACTCACCACATACTGGCCATGCTCGTCAATTGCTTCTTGAACTTTGATGATGTTGTCTAGTCCTGGATATTCGCCAAGATTTGGGAAGCTGTCATAATCATGAATAGCCCACTCTTCAGCGTTTGGTATTTTAGAACTTTTAAGAACTTTGTTAATTTGTTCCTGTAGTTCTTCCTTGTCTGCTTTTGGCGTTATCCACTCGCCATGCAATACACCAGAATTATATGAAGCTAAACAAGCCACATATATCTGTGCGTCTGTTTTTGTTGTTGTTGTCATTGTTGCCTTCACTTTCTACCAGCTTTTTTGCTACGCTGGTGTAGTAGTTATAAACTACCTACGCTGGCGAAGTCAATATATTAAATAAACTATCTTTTAGAATAGTTCTAAACTAGCTACGCTGGCGTTTTTACTATTTTTTAAGGCTTTTTAAATACTTCTTATATTCTGCTCTACCTGCTAGGCCATCAATTCGGCCTTGCCAATAGGCTTTGTTTGTACCTTTGGCACTCTTTTTATAAGCTTTTAATTGTGCCATTGTTTTCCCTTGGCTTTTTGGTTCTTTCATAATGTTGAACTCTAGCAGGTCTGCTGGTTTTTACTAGCTTTGTTTTCGGCTCCTCTTCAAATAGTGTCCTTCTGTCTGCTGACATAAAACAAGATAAACAATAATTATAATTATTAAAAGTAATAGAAGCTTTTATATTTTTACAAAGTCTACAATTCATATTTTTAAATTCTTTAAAACAGATAAGAGCACAAACAACGCCAATAAAAAATTGCTGTTGTTTTGCAAATAAAAAGGCCTTTTATTGTGTAAAAGGATATTAAGTCTACCTACAAAGCTAATAAAATTAATACTTCTAGGCCATATACATTATATTTTTTGTGCACCAGTGCACCCCCTGGCATACTTTTTGTAATTTTTGCAGGCAAAAGGGGGTAAATTTTCCTGGGCATATTGCGTGACCCCCACAGAAATTTGTATCAAATTATTTAGATGTCTGCTTTTTCAAACAAGAACTCAAAGAAATCCTTTAGGTTCTTATCAAGATAAGCGTCATAACCAATTCTTTTAATAGGTTTTCTTTTGGTATTGTCTACAACCAAAGTCAATTTAGGTTTATGTAGTTTAAAATAACCTTGTTCCATAGGCTTATGTAATACCTCTTGGGTATCTTCATCCATAAGTTTAGCTAGATATATAATATTATTAATATTCATAATGATAATAGTTTAGGAAAGCTAACATTCTCTCTAGTATACCTATGGGTATAGCTATGGTTTAACCCCCATATCTAATAGTGTCCATGTGTTCACATCCATCTGTCACTAGGTCTTTTATAAAACTGTTGTGTGTCTAGGAACCTGTCTAATTCATCGTTTAGAAGCTCCTCACGCCTCTGTATTTGAGCAGTGTGTTGGTCTCTGGCTAGTTGGTCTACCCAATACCTACAAGCCATACCTAATACATCTAATCTATCATCTATAGCTAATGAACCTTTTAAATTACTTATTCGGCTCATTTGATAAAACATTTGATACCTTAAGGCTTTTTCTAAAGCATACATTTCATTTGCTGAATTGTAGTCTTTGTGCACTACATTACTATCAATGATTAATCTATGCTGTTGCATCAATGGTTCTAAAGTATCTATTATTCTTTTTTCTTTAGCTTCTTGATGTCTTATTTCTTCAATAGTGACTGGATAAGTTTTTGTGACAAAAGGAAGAAGGAGTTTAGTAAACATACCACCTCCATAGTTTTCCTCAACCAGGATAAGATTTACCTCTTGTTGTTTCGCTATGGTAGCAATTGATTGAAGTGTCTTATCGGTATAACCACCGACTAAACCACCAGCATCGGTGATATAGACATTACCATTCAACATCTTTGCACAGCAATAACTTGTCTCGTTATCACCTCTCCCACTAGGGTCTATAGCTAAAACTGAACCTTGGTATTCCATCCAGTCACCTTGTATTTGCATTGGCCTATAGAAAGCATCCGAATGTAAACCTACACAAGGAAGCTCCTCGTGTTTAAGTTCTGGACTACTAGCCCATATAACTTTTTCTGGAGCTGTCTTTGGGTTTAAAGACATAACCACTAAATCAGATAGTTTTAATGGATATTTATTAGCATCACTAATAGATGTATCCAGCATGAATTGAAGATTGAAGCCAGAAGCTCCATAACTTAATTGTCTTTTATTTAAGTCTTCTTCATCAAATCTATCTGGGTCTGTAGGTTTTCCTTGTTCATCAATACTCCAAGTATTTCTTATAATTGGAGCTAATGTATCTCCAAAATTTCGTACTTGTTTTTCTGTAGGATACCTGGCTGTCCAGACCCTTAACTTATAACCTCTATTAGGTAATTGGTTATATAAAGACATTTCTGTTTGTGGCGTACCTAAAAATATTATGCGACCTTGAGGTTTGATAATACTTTCAAACTCTTTAACTTGTTCTGAAAGTTTATCTCTCATGCCCATTGTTGCAGAGTTATTGGCACTTTCCACATCATCTGCAATTACAAGGTCGCTTCGACTACCTGTTAATTGCCCTGTAATTCCCAGAGACTTCACACTCGGTGCATGACTAGCACGAGCAGGTTTTACATCGAAGCTCACTTTTGATTGCCTTTGGTCGTCACTCGGCCTTAAGTGAGCTAAAACATCAATTTCGTTTATAAGTCTTAATGTAAATGTGGAGAAGTCATCTGCTCTATTTTTTGATGCAGAGACTACTAATATATTTAATTGAGGATTTAATAATAATTGGTGACATACATAAGCAGATGTTATCCAACTTTTACCTACACCTCTAAAAGCATTAATTATAATTCGTTTGTCTTTAGACTGAATAAAATTAGCAATATCATATTGAACCTGTGTAGGTCTTGGTAATGCTAAATGTTTCCAGACTAAATATAAAAAGTTTCTAAAGTCTTTTAATTTAGTTGGTATCTTTTCCATGTAGAACTAATTCCTCTTCTGTATTAAATGGAAGTTCATCCACTAATGCTTTGAGTGGAGAGTTATCTGTAGGAATTGCCTCTATACCATTGTCTTTTAAAAATTGTCTTGCAACATTTAAGTCTGAAGCTTTTGCTTCTGGGTCTTTTACTCTTTTAAGTAATTCTGTTGCTAATACTTCGTGTAGTTCTTTTAATGTTTTCATTCTAATATTAAAGAAGTAATCTTCTTCTCTCCCATATAAATTTCTACATTAGCTTTAGATTTAATACATTTGTAAACTACTCTATCTGTAGAATTTTTTTCTTTCATGGCGAAACGCTTTGCCTTCAAACATTTTGAAAGAGTGTCCATGTGTAAGTGTTCTTTAATCTCATGGTCTACTATTAAAAGTAATGCAAATACCATTTCAACCATTAGTGTCCACTCCCATTTCTAATTAATTTTTCTACATCTGTTTGTAGTTTTGAAACTTGTTCTTTTAAAAAATCAATATTGACTTTATTGTTTCTCATACCTTTTAGTTCTTCTTCCATCTGCTCTATAAGACCACTCATGTGTTCCACGAGCATAAATAATTCTGCTTCCCCACTTGATTGACCTAACTCGCCTCTAGGATATTTTATTCTAAATTCAGAGTTAGCTTCTAAATCTTTAGACATAAGTTCTAAAGTAGTAGAATGTTTATTAAGTGTTTCTATTACTCCAAAGTATGCCCACACTCCAATAGCAACAGCTATCACTATGCTAATAAGATTTCTCATTGGCATACTAATTGCAGTATTGTCGCTTATCTTCATGTTGATGCACCTATTTCTTTACATTCAAACTTAACTACAAGTTTGTTTTTATTTATGTGTTGTTTATCCCAGTCTTCTAATTCTTTTAAATTTCTGTAAGTTTTTTGAGCAATTGCATAACCAGCATCAACACAATCATAATGAGTAGTGAATTGATAGCCTGCAACAGTGCTAGAAGGACATTGGCCTGTAGCCATACTACACATATACAAGATTAATAAGTATTTCATTTTTTATGCTGTCTTCTTTTATGTTTATTCATAGAAGACCATTTAATCTTGCTTCTGTTAGTAGATATGGAAGTCTTTTTAAATTTACTTCTAGTTTCGTGTTCCTCTTTATTTAAGAGGTTTGATTTCTTTTTAGCCATTCCATTTGAAATAGCCCATTACACCTGCAATCACTGTTCCTAAAAATATTAATACTTGAACCATACCTTTACCTTTAGAAACATCGTTTCTTAAACTTTTAACTTCTTTACTTAATTCTTTAATGCTTTCTTGAATATGTTTCATTCTCTCTGCACATAGTTTTTCATGTGCTGAAAGTCTTACCCCAGTTGCTTGTTCAACAAACTCCTTTGAAGTAATCTTTCTTCTAGGCATTGTTATAAGACTATAGTGTCAGCTTCTTCTTGTGTAAGTGCTTCACCTGCTACAAGTTTAGCTTTAGCACTAGCTTTTAAAGTATCTTTAGCCTCTTTATCTGCTTGTTCAGCGTCTAATTTAGCTTGACGATTAGCAGTATCAGTTTCTCTTTGTGCTAATTCTTCTGCTGTCATATCTCTTGTTTCATCATTAATTTGAATTTTCATATTTATTACTCCTTAATATTTGTACCCATAAACACTAACTGTTCCATTAGTGACTGCTGTATTACCACCGTCATAAAGTGATATTCCAACAATATCTACTGTGTTTTGATTGTGAATTTCACCTGCACCTTGCGTAGTACACCATTGAGAACCACCATCAAAACCCCCACCTAGCCATCTATATTGAGGATATTCTGAACCTGCACCGTCTAAATTCCATAAATCCATTTCAAAATGAGAACGATAATTTGAAGAACTTGAAATTTGTACAGCCCTAACTTCATTTGTATTCCATTCGCCACCAGAAGCATTATTGACAGAATTAGAATTATTTACATAAATTATTGAATATGAATAAACATAATTACTTGCAGTTATGTCACCACTTGAATTTCTTAACCTAAAATAAATCCAGTTTCCATTTTGACTTGATTGCCAATTTCTTAATATTAATTTGTATTGTTTATAAACTGAAGCGTTTGTAAAACCAGTTATTGACCAAGTAGTTGGATTACCTGAAACAGTGTAATCGTTAATATGAACAAAATCACTAGACAATGTAGTCCAACTTGGATTAGCACCAGAGCCACCAGTTTGTAATACTTGACCACTCGTACCTGCACCCAATCGCTGAAGTCCACTTCCGTCTCTATATAAGATGTCTCCCTGCGTAGTAAGTGTTGTACCCACATCAGTTCCGTCTAATCCTTTTTCTGCGAGTTTAGTCCAATAGGTAGCATTGGAAGTCGCATTTCCAGTAGACGCAAGAATACAAATAAAAGTCTCACCACTTGATGTCACTATGTCATCAACGACATAAGCAGTGGAGTTATTGTAAGCTCCTCTGAATACTGGCTTTATTCTACCTAAATTTAATGTTGCCATTATTTTTTTCTCCTTATTAATTTATTTTATTGATTGATTTAGACTGTGACAGTCAAGTCGCCATTACTAGCTACTGTGAAAGTTAGTCCTCTTTTTGCCACAAAACTTTCGTCAAATTTATCTGATTGTTCTGTATCGTTGTTTGCTACAGACAAGTCGTCTGCACCATTTGTATAATGAACGATAAGGTCTTCTTTTTGTGAACCTGTACCATTCGTTTTTACAAAACCATATAAGTCTGAAGAACCTGCGTCTCCAAAAGTAAGTTCTGTTCCTGCACTATTTACAACAACGGCTTTCTCTTGGTTAGCCGATAAGTTGGAAACAATGTCAGATAAGTCTCTAGCTTTACTCATTACAATACTATTGTGTTAGCTTCTTCTTCAGTTAATGCTTCTCCTGCTATAAGTTTAGCTTTAGCACTAGCTTTTAAATCTTCTTGTGCTTGTTTAGCATTTGCTTGTTCTGTATCAAATGCTTCACCATTAACTTTATCAGTTTCTTTTTGTGCTAATTCTTCAGCAGTATATTCTTCAACAGAAGTAATACCTGTTTTTAAATCAATTATTGTTTTTGTCATTTTGGTCTCCTTTATCCTTTAATTCCATAAATGTAATAGTTATCGACATTAAAATTATTACTATTGTTTAAGAAAAATCTTAATCCATTATATGCTCTAGTATCATTACGACTAACAGCACCACCATCTAAATAATAATGATATTCAGTACCATTGTCATAGACACCACACATTCTAATAAAAAGTTGTTTAGAAGAATTTGTATTGTTCCAATTACTTAACTCAAATTGAAAATCTTGTTTCCAAGAAGCACCATTACTTGTTGCTGTAGTTTGCCAATTGGTTCTAATTCTATCTTGCAAAGAAGTACCACTATTTTCTCCAGTATCACTACTGCTTCCGTACACATGACGACCTTTTAAGAAATAAGTATATTCACTTCCAGTATCAGTAGCAGGTGAACCACTATTATCATATTGAAATCTAATAGCTAAATATTCAGAGTTATTATTTGTATTAACTCCATTTAGATAAACTTTAAAATGTTTGTATGTAGTAAAATCAAAATTATTTAAAATTAAATCACCTTGATTAGAAAGTGTGCCATTAGCTACTTTTACATAGTCAGATGATACTGTTCCCCAACTCGGATTAGCACCAGTTCCCCCAGTCTGTAAAACTTGTCCTGAAGTTCCTGCACCAAGTCTAGCTAGACCTGAACCGTCTCTGTAAACTATGTCACCTTGTGTCGTTAAAGTAGTCGTTAGGTCTGTTCCGTCAGTTCCGTTTGTTCCTGCTGACGACATTACATTCCAGTAAGTAGTATTGGTTGGAAGGTTCCCTGTACTTGCTAAAATGCAAACATAAGACGAACCATTGTAAGAAACAACATCGTCAATTGCGTAAGCTGTACCAGCATTATAAGTTCCCTTCCAATTGAACTTTATATTGCCTAGATTTATTGTAGCCATAATTAATTTTTCTCCTGTTATATTGTAGCTATTAGTTCGCCATTTGAGATTGAGAAGACAAAGCCACTCGCACTAAACATTACATCATCAAAGCTGGCGTATTGGCTTGATGAAATATTATCTACACCTTGATTGGTTGTAATAATTCTTAAGTTATTGACTGCTGGCACAGGTGTGTTTGCCTGGCCACCCATTCCACTATGTGAACTGCAATAATAGTAAAGAGTTGGAGCTCCTGTTGCTACAACTATAGTCACTTGTGTTGATGAGTTTACTGTCACTCCAGTAGTGTAAGCATTTGAATTGCCACTATCTGTCGAAAATCTAAATGGATGAGCTGAAGGATGATTAAACACATAAGTGTTTCCTTCGTATAATTCTAAAGTATCTTGCTGAACACCATCTATAAAATATTTATTTGAACCACCGACTGATTGAACAGTGACAGTTTTTACTAAAGTAGACCCATTGTAATAAGTTTCAAAACCATAAACTTCTGCTGAAGAAGCGTTTCCATATTCTAAAGCGTTAGCTGAAGAATTAACTTTTAAAACCTGGCCTGCTGTACCAATAGACCCTAAACCTGTACCACCTCTGGCAGTTGCTAATACATCTGAAGTTATTGAGTTTGCAGATATAGAGGCAACATTAAATGTACCAAAAGTTAAAACATAAATTTCATCATTAACTGAACAGCCAACATCTAGGACTATAGTAGAGCCATCTGTTGCTGTGTAATCTGAAGGGTCAAGGTGAACACCATTTTTGAAAATGTCAATGAACCCACTATCGTAAGTTAATACAGCACTTCCAGTATCAGAGTGTGATGCACCTGTAAAAGTCGTTTGGTTAGCTGTAGCTATATACTTAAATCTTCCAGAAGTTCCATTTACTGAAGAGCCTGCGTTAGCAAAAGCAGAACCCGAATAGACTTTCATAATGTCATTTTGGGTATCATACCAAAGCATACCTTCAGTTGGACTTGATGGAGCCGAAGCAGAAATTTTGTATTTTTCTCCAAAGTTATTTACTGAAGCTAAATTTGAACTAACAGTATTAACATTGGCTATAGAGCCTCCGACATTATTTACATTTGTAATTGAGCCAGCAACCAAATTAATATTTGTGCTGTTTGTGGCTACAGAATTTACATTGGTAATATTATTTCCAACTGCATTAACATTTGTAATATTGTTGGCTACTACATCAATCTCTGAAGTAGCTTCGTTTAAATCATCTGCAACTGTCACTACCTCTGAAACAGCTTCAGCTAAATCATCGGCAACAGCTACAACCTTTGTAATGTTTGTTGCTACTGTATTTACTGAACTAATATTGGTAGCTACAGTATTAATATTTGTTTCATTATTAGCTAGCGTTCCTAAATTTGAAATTCCTGCAAGTGTAGTAATATTAGCTTTATCTGAACTTGATAACCAAGTGTTCTCTAAATAATGTTTAGTGACAGCATCTTGATTGTCTACTGGATTAGCTAGATTTATAATTCTTTTATTTAAAGCATCAAATCTATCGCTAGCATTAAGACCTAATTTTGATTGAACATTATCTGAAGTTTCTTGTGATAAGAAAAAGTTCTGGTCTGCTGATTGGTCTAAATCAGATGAAGTTAATACACTTCCATCTTGGAAATCTACAAGCCTAGCATCTGAAGGTGTAATTCTTTGAATAAGAACTACAGCTCCATTAGCTGGCGTAGATGACAATTGAACTGAAGATGCTGTAGGGAATGTAATGCTAGTGTCCTCTACCCCATCTACATAAGCCTTAACATGGCTTGTTAGGATATATGGAAACGAAAATGAGAAGGTGTTTGTATTGCCATTGGCAGTATACGACACCCTTGCTAAAAATGACATCGTTTATATATCTAAAGTGTCCTCTTATGATATTACTTGGTCTGGTCTATGAAATCATAAACACCAGTCTTCATACCTGTCGGAAATTTATTTGTAGCCTTACCTATTTTCTTAATAATATCTTTATTAATATAAGCCTGGCCAAGTGTTATTTTTGGATTAATTTTTGAAACATACTTTTGAGAAAACTGAATTTTATTAAATTCTAAATCTCTATAGAATTTTACTCTATCGTAGACAATTGCTTTCTTACCACCAAACTTATTATTCTCATCTAATACAATTTGGTCTGGAGCATCTTTAAATCTGTTGCTTTTGATAGTTCTCTCTAAATCTTTCCTTAATCCAGATTTACCTATTAATTCATTATATTCTTCAAAAGCTGTCTTACCTGTCTTTGGATTAACAAATTGTGTTAAATCAACACCTTTGATAACTGGTTGTAATGCAGGAATATTTATCTCATGTTTGATAAAAGCTTTTAATACTTCATCATCTTTTTGTTTCTTAACAGTAAAAGGATTAAATAAATTATTAAATAATCTACCTGGAGCATTTGTACTATCAACAATACTTTCACCTAATACATTGTAAGTTTTAGGTAAACCTGTACCACCAAGTCTTTTTTGTATTGCTTGCATAAATCCTTCAGTTTCTCTTAAGAATGGGTCGTTTAATACTTTACCTAATATATTAGGAACATAAGAACCTACTTTATTCTCTAACCACCATAGACCTTTTTTATCTACAGCATTACCATCAAATGAAGTCACAAAATCAACTAAACCTTTAAGATAAGTTTTAGACGCAATATTTTTAAATCCAGCTTTGTATGTAGCAATAGCCATATTAGATATTTTATTACCCATATCTAAATCTTCTTCTGCACCAGTTTGTTGATTTACTAAAAATGATAATAAATTGTTTTCAACTTTCTCTCTGTCTTTATCATTTAAGTCACTATAGATATTTCCATAGTCTGCAACTAAACCAACTAACATACCTATTGGGTCTAATCTTCCATACTCAATATAAGTATCTCCTACTTTTATAGAATAAGGTTGAAAGCCAACTGATTGTTGTTGTCTTCTAATTTCTTTATCTGGATGATAACCACCAGTAATAATTCCTGTTAAATTTAATAATGAGATTGTACCAAGTATTGTAGTTCCTACAGCTACTCTTCCTCGTACTTCTGCAATTCTAACAGCGTCTCTTGAAGTACCTGTGAAATGTTTCCAGTTCTTACCTGTAATACCTAAAGGTGTCATTTCAATTGCTTGTATTGCAAGGTTAGCAGGTGTTTTAACAAAAGGTAAAATTTGTTTTATAATAGGAACTTCATTTGTAATTCTTTGAATATAACCAAGTACACCATCTAATTCTTTTGTGAATGTCACTTCTTTTGCAAATCTTGAAGCTTCTTTATCTAATGCAATAACACCACTTTCATCAAAACCTGCTCTAAATCTTTTTGCAACCATTTCATCGAACTCTGAAATTTTAGTTCCATCTTTTAATTGCATTACAATTTTATCTTGTGAAGCTCCTTTTTCGATAGCTTCTCTCGTAGATATTGAACTTAATCTTGCTCTGTAGGCTATTTGTTTAAAAAATTCATCCATAGCTGTAAGACCTCTTAAAGGTATTCTTATAGCTTTAGCAACATTACTTGTACCTAATGCTTTAGTGTTTGTGTCAAACTTTGTACTACCAGCAAATAAAATACTATCTTCATCATTAAATGCTTTTTTAGTGAATACTAGAGCATCTGATAAATAACTTCTGTATCCAGCAACAGTATGAGCAATATCTTGTCCATGCTCTTTCATTTGTGCTTTAGTAAAATCATCCATACCCCAGGTTAATTTACTTCCTAGATATGATTGTGCTGGTCTTAAGAATAAATTGTTTGCTGTTGATACGACATTTATTATTTGTGTTTTAGGATTTGATAATGCAAATGACATCCATACTTCGTTTGCTCTATTCCAAAATCTATTTCTAAATACAAAATCAACAATTCTAGTAAGCATATTTTTGTCTCTTACTTGAGCAACACCTTGATAGAAGGCTTTAAAATCACCATTCCAACTATCCATACTTCTTACTAAATTAAGAATTTGGTCATTACCTAAATCAACATTTCTGTCTTTTAATATTCCTCTTAAATTAAGACCTCTACCAAGATTAGATGCTACCTTGTCATCAAATCTCATAAGTCTCATTAATAAAGCTGTAGTTATTTTAGCTTCATTTTCTGTATATTCTTTTGTTCCTTTAGCTAAACCAACAGACATTTTGTAAAGAGCATCTGCAAGGTTTTGCTGAATAGCTTGAGAAGCATACATAAACTTTAGACCTTCTTCCATTTTATTACCAAGTTGGCCTAACATTTTTGTAGTTTGTATTATGTCATAACCTTGTTTAGTTGCTTGTCTTTCAATTATTTCTGTAGACATAACATCAAACTTTTTCTCTGCATTAATAACTTTCCTCATAGCGTTCAAAGCTATAATTCCAAAGTTAGTATCTGCGTATGCTCTTGGAGATAAACCTAAATCTAAACTTTCATCTATAGTTCTCCAATTAGTCTTACCACCTTTTTGTACTCTCTCCATATAACCAGAGAAATTATCTACAATTCTTTTACTTAATTCATCATCTGTAGCTGTTTTCTTAATATCTTGAACTACACCAGCAATTTTTTCTGAAGTGCTTGCTTCATCAACAATGCTAGTTATTAATTTTTGTGTGCTCTTCTTACCACTGGCTGTAAAGTTTTCTTCAGCTTGTTGAGTTAATTCTTTTTCAAGTTTTGCTAATTTAGCGTTATCTACATTTTTACCAGCTAAAGATTTTCTTTTTAATTTAATCCAAGTAGAAAAACCTTGTAATTGTTTTTTAAGAAATGGAGCTGTACCTCTAATTGTACCTTCCATAACTCCACCAAGTAAAGCACCTTCAATAGCGTTCTTTAATCTTGCTTCATAAAAACTTTCGTCTTTACCTTCAGAAGATAAATATTCAAATAATGGATTTTGTAATGATGGAAACTGTGTATTAACCATATCCATAAATCTTCCAGTTTCTTCATCAAAAGCTACAAAGTCTGCTACTGCTCCTCTTGTAGTTGCTTTAGCAAAGTTTACAGCTTTACTTCCACCACTTACTATTTGTAATCCTTTAGCAGGTTTAGTTAAATACCAACCAGATAAGAACTGTGAAATACTTCTTGTGACTGCACCTGTAGCTGTATCGGCATCATCTATGTCTGGAATAAGTTCTTCAAAAGCACTATCGCCAATTTTAGTTGGGTCTCCAGATACAGGTAATTTAATATTATTATTAATTACATCATCATAAGTATGGTATTGAACAAAACCATTTTCTGCATTGTCACCGAATGTAAAACCACCAACATTGAATTTTCTCTTCATGTCTTGGCCTACACCTTCAATTAATCTTAATGCAGATTTACCAGCATCGGCTACACCACCAACAGCTTGAACAGGAACATCTGTAAGTATTCCTCTTTCATCTTCTACTTCCTTATTTTCTTCTGTAGGAAGTTCATTACCTTCTAGTTTTTTAAAGTAATCGTCTATCTGTTCTTTAGTATAATCGTCTGGAAATGGTACTCCATTTACTATTTGTGCCATTATTTAGGTCTCCTGTCTTCTATAAATATGTTAAATTTCTTGGATATTTCTTTACCAAAGCTGTCATAGACAGACTGAATAAATTGACTGTCTGCTAATATATCACCCATTAATAACTTAACCTGTGCATTAAAATCTTTTTGATACAGGTAAGGTTTGTTTTCATATTTTGGGTCATTTGCATTTTCTCTATGCCAAGCAACCATGTCTTCTTCAAATTTTCCTCGAAGCATTGGAAGCTCCATAGCAAAGCCTGGAATACTAGCTATATCTTTATTCTTTAATATTTCTGTGTACCTTTGATAAGGTGTACTTAAAATAAAGAACTCATTTCTAGTTGATATTTGTTTTCTATTTGTAGAATTAAAATAAAATTTAAAATCAGCATTAGTTAATTTTCCATCCCTAGCTAACTCTAAAGCTTTTTGTTTTACTAAATAAGGATTACTGTCTTCTAACATCATTAAATCTTCTAGTGCACCCCTGTCACTTGATGTGACTACTACAGATTTATTTAATGCTTCATTAAGACCTCTTAAATAAAATTGGTCTTTATTAGAATACTTAAATTTTAATTCACCATTATTATCTTCTACTTTTTGATTTAAGAAAGTGCTTAAGTCAAAATCTTCTTGATTAAATGCGTTAAAAAATTCTACACCTAAATTTTGTTTTTTAATATCTTCTTTAATATTAAATGATTTTTTACTTCCTTCTAAAAATTCTAATTCTTTTGCATTAAGTGTGGCTATTAATTCTGCTCTAATAGTTTCATTTCTTCTACCACCTTTTTCACCAGCAAATAAACCTGTTCCTAATTTAATATTTCCAAAACCTTCTAATACTTGTCTGGCATAATCAAATCCTTCCTGGTCATTAATTACTTCTAAATATTTATTAAAGCCTGCAAGAAATAAATCATTTGCTCTTTCGCCACTGGTACCTAAATCCATAAATGATTTTGTTTCAGATTGTATTTTTGCAAATAAATCTTCCATACTTAAATCATCACCTTGTGCTTCTATAAATATTCCAGAATAATTTCTTATTGCATTATTTTGTGTATTCTTTTTAATGAAAGCCATTCTTTCAGCCATGTGCTGTTGTTCTCTTTCATTTCTAAATGCAGATGTTTCATTAAAGAAAGCTTTAGCTTGTGCTATCTGGTCGTAATTACTAATGTTTTCTCTTTCAAAAAATTCTTTTAGTTTTGTTTCATAAACTTCATTCCAGGCATCTGGTGTTAAGCTTTCTGCTATTCTGTTTTCTGAAGCAAATAAATCAAATTCATTTTTAAATTTTCTAGCTTTGTTAGTTAAATCTAACTCCATCATCTTATTAAAGTAATGTGGATTAGCTCCTTCTGGTATTTTTCCAGATTTTACTAAATTCTTAAAAGCATCTTTATTAGAGTTATAATCTGCTATTGCTCTATTCTTCTCTTTTTCTGAAGATTTAATTTCTTCTGTTATTGAATAATTAGAAAGTGAAGGAACCAAGCTTTGTAATGATTTAGATAATTGTACTAATCCTTCGCTTACATTTGCTTTCTCTGGCTTATAAAACATATTGTAATCAACAGTTTCAATAGTCATTTCTGGCAATTGATTAAACTCTGGATTTGGGTCTCTTTTAGCCATTAGTCCTCCCACCCATCATAATAAAGACTTTCTGAAGTTCCATAATCGTATGGGTCTACATCTGTTTGGTATCTATTTTGTTTTGCTTTGTAATCGTAATAAGTAGAAGCAAATGATAATCCAGAGGAAATAGCATTATAACCTCTTGTGACTGGTGATACCATTGTAGCTTGTCTTTGATAATTTAAGTCAAGAGCAGGCATTGTGTTGTAAAGATAAGCAAATTTACTTCTTTCTACATTTCCTAAAACTCTATTTCTAAAAGTACCTTCAGTGTCATAATAATTTGCTAATAAAAAGTCATAAGATTTTCCATTAAAGTTTTCTCTATTAACTTTAAATATTGACCTTTTCTTTCTTGCTAATTTTTCTGCTTCACCAATTTTTTCTAATCTACTTTTTGTTTTTGTAATTAATTGAGTTGTTTTAACTGTTCTTTTATTTTCTAAACTTTTAAAAGCAATCTCATTTTGTCTTTTTTGTTGGTCTTGTATGGCCTTCTGTTGTGCAGTTGCAACTTGATATTGCAATACAGCAGATGCACCAGCGACTATTAAAGTTGGATTACACATTATATTTTAACAAATTCATAAAATTTTCTATTTTCTATTCCATAATTAATTTCGTTAATGATGGTAAAGCCCATCCACTTTAACCAATTAACATGAAGTTTATTTCTTTTATCTACATAATTATGTAGAATTTGATGTTTACCTTTAAGAACATCACAAACATCTTTTGAGTTTCTTAAAAATGATAAACTAATTTTTTTTAAATCATCGGTACCTACCATCCAAATAAATCCTATTAGACCATTAGGTACGACACCAAGCATAGCAACTGGTTTACAATCGCCATTACAAATTACTAAAGGAACTGTACTCATCTTTAATCCAGATAGTAATGATAATAAAGGTGGTAAACCTGTGACTGCTTTTATTTCTTGTTTATCTTCTTCTCTTAAATTTTCAGATAAATAAATACAATCATTTTCACTTGCTAATCTTAAATGAGGTTTATGAGTTGGATGCTTGAGAAACATAATATCCTTCCCACTCTGCATTTACAAAGTTGCATGGAAGATGACTATTGTTTTTTAATTGAATAGTTAAATTCTCATTTCTACTTTGTACTGCGAAAGTAAAATCTCCATCCTCAAGGTTTACTGTACCAGCTAATCCTGTTCCAACAATTGTACCTGTAAATGTTGCACTCGAAGTAGACCTTCCAACTGGAGTGACTTCTGATTGAAAAAATCCTGTATCATTAAAAGATACAGTCCAGTTTCTTATTTGAAGTCTACCTTCTCTAATTCTAGTTCTTGACCCTTGTGTATTTTGACCAAGAGCAAGATATTGTTGTGAGAATGTATAAGCAAATTCATACTGCTCACCTATAAAATAATTAAATCCTGTTATATCCCCAGCTACAGTTAATGTTGTTCCTGTTTGTGAGGCAAGCGTTATATCTCTTCCTGCTTTATTTGAAGCTCCACTTTTGCCTACAAGTTTCATTGTAGCATCAATTGTGTATGGAAGAGTTATTGTAGTGACATTGGTTCCAGAATTATAGCTTTCAGTTATTTGTGAATTATCAAGCTTTCTGTCTAAATGAGTAAGATAACTTTCTCCTGTATCTGTAGACGCAGGAGCACAATCAACTGTTTCTATGTAAACACCATCTGACCTTTGGATTACCAGATATAAAGTAGTTCCAATAAAATCTACATTCAAAATAGTAGTGTTTGCATCGGCACCAATTTTCCATCTATGCCAAGCACTTTGTAATCTTCTGCTTTGTGCAAAGAACCATTGGTAAATATATAAATTATTTACTTCTCCAGACTTACCACTTAATGCAACTAAAATATTTTCATTAGATGCAATTGCAATTTTAAAAACTTCTGAAGGTACATACTTTGGAATATTAGCTGTTATATCTTCACCCTGGTTTGTTTCACCATCGGCCTCAACATACATTTCTCTAACTCCAGTAAATTGACCTTTGTTAAAAAGAAAGAATACATTATTACCAGAACCTTTGGGCTGAACACTATCTAGTGTTTCATATTCTGTAGTGACATTAACAGACACACTTGATGGAGATAAGCTTGCACCCCCAGTCAATATGAATTGTGTTTGGTCACTAAATAATAAAAGCTTCTCATCAAAAGCGACTGCGTGTTTTAATATTGATACTTTTGTATGAGCAACATTTATATCTATTGGGTCTGTATCTAAACTGTCTGTGACTGTTTCATTAAAAAATTCAAATACTTCACCAGACCTAGATAAAATTACATTTTCATCTGCAAGAAAACCTAATCTGTTTCTGTGAAAATAAATATCATTAATCTTACTACCAACAAAACTTGGATTAGGTGAACTGTCTAAATCACCTACAACTCTTGTACCCCAACTAGGAACATCATAAGAAGTTCCAGAAAGAGTGTAAGACGAACCATCAACTTGCGTAAATCTAAAATTGCCATCTGCTGTTCTAATTAAAACATGAGGCATTGTATCTGGGTCTAAAGTAGTTTCTAAACCTGGAGCTACTGTTTCTTCCCAAATATTTGTGCTTGTTTTAAAAATTACATAATAGTTATCAAAACTATTTGAAGCATCACCTTGTACTTCAACAACCATATTATTTATAGCTTGAGCTGGTAAATCAGAAAAGTTTTGAACTTTATCTTTTACAACTTGTGAAGCCTGGTTTCCATAACCATCGGATGCTGAAACATCAAGTGTGCCAGAAGATTTTACAATTGAAAAACTACTGTCACCAATGTTTGCTAAAGTAATATTAGATGGACTTCCTACTGCACTTTTTAATCCATCCCTAATGTCTTTTGTGTTTGAATTAGAAGATGTAAAAGTCGTTGTGGTTCCATCAATCGTCACTGAATATGGAGTGTTATTTATACCTTGTGTGACTGTATAAACTGCTTGTTCTATTTTAGCTGGACTTGTGACCGAGCTGTCCATAGCTACAGTTTTTTTAGTATTTAAAATATAAGTATAATCATTGACAGTTAATGCTTTGAACTCACTTCGAGGATTAGTCGAAGTTAAATAGTTTGTAGCATTAGTCTGGTTTACAACTGTTTTAGCAACTCCATCAACAGTATAAACAACAACACTGCCATTAGTAATAACCACAATGTATCGTTCAGAGGCATCCCTATTAATTGTATGAATAAATGCGTTTGATAATGTTGAACTAGAAATTTTTGCTATGTGTTTTGTAGGTGGTCTTTTTTTCAGACCTTCAACAACACCAGAAAAACCATTCTCTTGAGCTGTCGCTTGATTTTCTAATCTTAATATTTCTGGTTGTTGAGACACACCCCCAATCAAATTGGGTATACTTCTAGTTATTAAAGGCATTTTAATTACACTATGATTGCAACTACTAAAGCTATAGCAATTAAAGCGATTGCAACTTTATGGTCTGTCCAAAAGTGCATCATTTTTCTCTTAATCATTTCCATGTTGTGTCCTCCTTAATCAATTAATTTGTATGACCTTGACCTTGCAACAGTCGTCATTTGGTCGTGACTGTTAAAAATACTGTGGTCTGCAACAGAAGCTTCTGCTTGTTTTAATATTGATAAAGCAACCAATTCATCTTGTTGGCTAAATCTATGTAAAGCGTTAGCTCCTAATGTTCTGTCGTGGAATATTCTTGATGCTCTTATAGTTATATATCTACGAGCTTGTTCTGGAATATTTTCAAAATCTAATAAAGATACAATTGTGACATTCTCAAAGTTTTTATCAAATACAAATGTTTCTTTTGCTAGATTAAATAAAAAACTTCCTCTTATAACTGGGTCATAAGAACTTTTACTTTCTAATAATGGATTTAATTCTATTAACATTACATCATTAGCAACTGGAATTTTGTTATCTGTGTCTCTTGAAAGTGTTGCTTTGTATGATGTATTAAATTTCCAACCACTTGATTGTACTTCTCTATTTACTTCATCTAAAATATTTTTTGCCATTGAGGCATCTGTAGGTAAAGAACCTGTTAAAGAGTTTACTGGTGCTTCTCCTATAGTTGAGAGCATAGTATTTACTGCTTCAAGATGTGTAGTTCTTGTTGTTATTGTAGCCATGAATTTTGTGGGAGACCTGGCGTATTTCTACGCCAAGTCTTTTAGTCATTATTGTGTTTTGATTTCGCAAGCACTTTCTGGTCTTAAGATACCATGACCTAAAGCCATTTTTCCGACCATTAGACTGCCTTGTCTTCTTAAATCATATTCACTTTCCATACCTAAATCCATTAGCTTAACTGTTCCTAATGCACTTTTATGGAAAACAACTGCTTGAGTGTATTGTGCATCAACATTGTAAGTGTTGTTTGTTCCACTTACTGCTGACGAGTTATCTGCGAAAGCTGTCACTGCTGTGTTTGATTTAACAATATTAACACCAGCAACTTTAATCACAGTTCCATCTGCATACACACCATTGTTTTGAGCTCCAAAATCTCTATTCAAGATTTTATCGTTCTGCACAATGTTGTAGTATTGAGCTGGAGATACTACACAAAATCTATCTTCAGAAGGAACATCCTTCTCATCAAGAGTTTGTGCACAAAAGAAGATACTTTCGATTAATGACGCTACATTTGTACCTGCATCGGCATCAACATGAGAAAGACCTCCATTTCCACCTGTTATAGTTGATGAAGCTCTTGCACTTAAAACAGCTAATTGAAGTAGGTTTTTGTCTACTGTATTAGCTAATGCTCTACCCATTTCAGATGTATATGTACTTCTTACATCGTAGTGGTTTTTAGCTTCGTCTATGTTTGCAATAAACGCAGATGAAACCAAAAGGTCATCAATGTTTATTGTTTTTTCTGCGTGCTTTACAGATGTTCCAAGTATTTCATTTCCTGGAGTATGATAACTAGCAGAAGTTGTTCCGATTACAGGGAACTGTGCTGACTTACCAGAAGAGATACTTCTAACATTAGTCATTCCTAACATTTTGTTTTCTCTTTGGAAAGTAGCTAAAACTTCACCAGACCATACTTTTAAGAAAAGAGCATTGACATCATTAGCACCATTTACTTGTCCAAGTCTGGACACTACTGCATTTGACATAATTATTCTCCTTTAAATTATGATTTGTTGTTTTAGTTCCTTGCACATACTTCAAGAGTTATCTCTCTGGATATACTCGCAAGTAAATCCTTTGAGGCAATTTTATCTTTGTGAAGGCTCACTCCTCTTTAAGAAGAGTGTGTGAGTTTAGCAATTCCAAGCTCGAAGTGCTTTATTAATTCTACTGTTAGGATTTCTAGCTGTTTTAGCTGAAGTTAATTTTCTCTTCATCCCACGCATCCTAGCACAAAACGAGGCTCGTCTTTTGTTTCCTACTTTTTTACTAGGTCTTTTTAAATTAGCACCAGTCGTTCTTTTATAAAATTTACGACCAGCTTCATTCAATCCACCAGATGGATTTTGATATTTTTTAGCTACCATTATTTCTTACCACGAATTTTATTAACAGTAGATAAACCAAAGCTTCCAGAGTAGACAATAAGTACAGCCCACCAAAATTCTTGTGGAGCTGACTTCAGTATCTCAAAACCTTTTTCCATCCATGGCTGTGTAGTTGGCCAGAATATTGCTAGAAATATTAATGTAATTTTTATAGTTAATACTTCATCCTTAATACTAGATTTAGAACTTCGTATTTGTTCTATACTTACATTAGCTTCTGCTTCAATCTCCTTTGCCCTAATGACTTTTTTCTTCTCAATCGAATGGTTTATTGCTGAAACTGTTTTATCAGCGATAATCCGAGTGAGAGGATTTTTCATTAAAGGCAAAAGAAAATTTAACATTACTTTCTCTTTTTCTTTTTAGGAAATCCAGCTTTCATATTTTTATATGCTTTTGCTGAAATCGTAGATTTAGATTTAGGTCTTGATATACCTAATCTTTTTCTTCTATTGATATTTGCATAAAGCCCTGGTCTTTTAGCCATTACTTCATACCTCTAGCTTTTTTGATTTTTCTTTTTAAAGAAGCTGGCAAAGTTTTTTGTTTCTTTGTAAGCTTCGGTCTTCCTTTTTTTGAACCATAGGTTCCTTTACCCATCGGCATAGTTTTCCTCCTTCCCACCTAATTAGGTGTTATTTATATTGCGTTTGATAGTTTAACTTTTTGTTCTACATCTGCTCTGAAAGCACTATCTGTAGAATATCTTGGGTCATTTATGTCTGCTAGCATTTCGCCTACTGACCTGTAGCCAACATTTGCTTCTGCTTTATTTCCAGAAAATAAATTAGGTTCATTATTATTCTGGGAATATTTTGCTTGAACACCAGCAATAGCTAATTGTGCTTGTTCTAAAGAACCATTATCTATTGTGTTATTAAAAGCTTTTATTTCATCTGGAGCCAAGTTTTGTGAAGCCCAATTAACCATTTCTGTATACTGTTCTTTACCTCCAACAGTAGACATAATAGAATTTGCTTTTTGTTCAGCTAATGCTGTTTGACCATCAATGTAAGCATTAACAACTTCTCTACCTAATCCAAGTTTTTCTAATTCACCATAACTTGTTTCAGCTAGTTTACCTGTTTGTGCATACTCATCATAATACTTATCTAAAGAATTAGTTTGAGTTTCTGTTGTTGGCTCTTTTATTTTTGCATCTATCTTCTCATTAGACTTATCATCTGCTTTTTGAGATAGTTTAGTTTCTAATGCACCATAAGCTTTCGCTAATTCTTCTGCGTTAGAAAATTTATCTGGAAGCCATGAAGGTCTTTCTTCAGTAGAAGTCTCTTGAGTTTGAGCTTCTTGTGTTGCTGGAGCTTCTTGAGCTTTGGCCTGTTCCTCAATAGAAGGATTATTTTCTTCTTGAGAAATTACTACTTTATCAACCATTTTAATATTCTCCTTATTCTGATTGTTGTTGAGCTATTGTTTCTCCTAAAGATTTAGGAGGTATGTTCCCTGCAATTTTCTCACCTGCTCTCATAATAGCTGACTGCTGTTGCTCATCCATCATAGCTTGTTGTTGAGCTTGCTGTTCAGCCATTAAATCTTCTTCGGTTCTAATCAAACCTTTTGTTTCAATTCCATCTGCTGTCGCTAATCTTTTTATAGCTTCAGTGACATTGACATATTTTCCAATTGCTTCAGCTCCAAGCGTACCTGCGAGTGTCTGAAGAAATTGAATTAATTTATTTCTATCTGTAGTTCTTCCTAATGCTTCGATACCAGTTATAACTTTTGGAAATACAATTCCTTTAGGAAGTTGTGGTAATTTTTTAGTTTTATTTAATACTGATAATTTTCTTCTAACAAAAGGTAATTGAAATTCTTGAGATAAAATTCCATAGATACCACCCAAGCTATCTTGTAATTCTTGAGCTGTCATTCTTACTTCTTCTGCTGTAGTTCTTTCACTATCTCTGATTACAGAAGCATTTAATAAAAATGCGTATGATAATCTTTGCTCAATCTTCATCATTGTTTCTTGAGCTACCCTAAAATCTGGAAACTTACCTACTTGTAATACTGATACATCATTTGCTGAACCTTCAATAATTGCTCCATTTTCGCTTTCAGCTAATGCTTTTGCTCTAGTAGTTCCATTAGGAGCTACCATAAACAATGTTTTTGCAGAAGCAGAAGACCCTTCTACTATAGCTTTTGTAAGGCCTTCTAGTGATATTAGGTCTCCTAAATATTCTTCTA
>NZ_CVSF01000028.1 GCF_001179925.1 Candidatus Pelagibacter communis
TTTTAAAACTTAAAGGAAAATTAAGTGTATCAGAAATAAATGAAATAAAATCTAATCTATTTGGAAAAAATGGTTTGATTTCTGTTCAATTTAAAAAAATAGGCTCTATTTCACAAAACGAAAGAAAACAGTTTGCATCGGATCTTAATGTAATAAAAGATGAGCTTCAAAATATAATAAATTTAAAATTGAATGATATTCAAAATGAAGAAATTAACGAAAAATTAAAAAAAGAAAAAATTGATGTTACTTTACCAGAAAGAAATTTTGTAAGAGGAAAGATTCATCCTGTTTCACAAACAATTGATGAAATCTCATCTATTTTCTCCGAGATAGGTTTTAGTGTCGAGGAGGGTCCAGATGTTGAAAATGAATATAATAACTTTACAGCATTAAATACTCCTGACAATCATCCAGCGAGAGATATGCATGATACGTTTTATTTAGATGAAAAAAAAGAAACTCTTTTAAGAACTCATACTTCTCCAGTTCAAATAAGAACTATGCTTAAAGACAAACCACCATTTAAGATAATTGCCCCTGGTAGAACTTATAGATCAGATAGCGATCAGACACACTCGC
>NZ_CVSF01000029.1 GCF_001179925.1 Candidatus Pelagibacter communis
CTTATCATCCCCTCATTATTTATTTAGTTGTTGCTCCCATCTAAGACTAGCTCGATTAATATTTGCTTTTTTTCTTGCATTGGTCTTAAATTTTTCAAATATTGTTGGTTCCCATATTTGGAATGTTTTTCCTTGCCCGACAAAAATCATGCTATTCTTTATCTTTGCATGTTTTAGTAATTTTTGTGTTAGCGAAATTCTCCCCTCACTGTCAAATTGTAAACCAGTACTTTCAGATAAAATCGAAGTTGCAAAATAATCTCTTTTTTCTTCAAAAGGATTCAACGTATCTATTGTTGTTGAAATTTTTTCTATTCTATCTTGCGGCCATGCTTCTATAGATTGATTATTAAATGAAGGGAAACATACTATTCCATTATAACCTAGATTAGATAAATAAGATCTAAAACTTGCAGGCACTGACACCCTTCCTTTTTTGTCTAATCTGTTTTCGTAAGTTGATAAAAACATAATCCATAAATTCGTTTATTCCCTTTAAATGGGAATTTTTGGGATCATATGGGTTTTTTAGATCAGAGTCAATAAAAACAATTTATGGTTTAGTTATAAAGAATGCTTTTAAAAAAGTGAGTCAAAACGTGAATATTTTTAGATAATTTTAAAGAATTGCCAGATAAACTGTAAGCCGGGTTCTGTCTTTTAAACTCATCATTTGTCTAGGCTTAAGATCGCTCCTAAGCTCAAGCAACTAACCCTGATGACTAGCCAAGGATGGCTTTTAGTTTTCAAACAATGTCATCTCTACTTAGTCTTGCTCCCAGTGGGGTTTTCCAGCGTTCATTGTTACCAATAGAACCGGTGTGCTCTTACCACACCTTTTCACCCTTGCCATGTTATGGCGGTTTATTTTCTGTGGCACTATCCCTAGGGTTTCCCCCGCCAGGAATTACCTGGCACTGAATCCTTGCGGAGCCCGGACTTTCCTCTTTAAATCAATTTAAAGCGATAAGTCATTTATCTGGCATATATAATTTATAATTTTATAATTTTTTATCAAGATTTATTAGTTATGATTTTAAAAGGTTTTTACTTATCATTAAACATTCCATATCAGATTTTCCATCAACTAAGCTAGGTCTGAACCTTCTTTGAAATGCTAAACATAAAAATCGTTTATTTGATTTATTATCTAACTTTTTAATCTTATTATATCCTAATGAGTATAAATTTTTCAAAAAAATAATATCCTCTGACTTATCAAGTTTTCCAAATCTAAATATCTTAATTTTTTTCTCACTAAGTTTATGCCATTTTGCTAGATTAAATTTTGCTATTTTTTTCCATGGAAATTTTTCTCCTGGATCTTTTTTTCTTTCTGGTGCAATATCAGAATGACCTAAAACACAATCTAAATTTATATTATACTTTTTTATTAATTTTTTTAATAATTTCTTAATAGACAGTATTTGTTTTGAAGAAAAATCTTCATATTTGTTATCATGTCCTGAATTTTGAATTTCAATTCCAATTGAATATTTATTTAAAGATTTTTTATTTTTCCAACATGATTTCCCAGCATGCCAAGCTTCATACAAGTCAGGTACTAGGTTAATTATATCCCCGTTTTTTTTTATAAAATAATGTGCGCTAACTCCACTTTTTTCATCGCACAATCTTTTGATTACAGAGGACTCATTTCTCATTCCAGTGTAATGTAAAATTATAAATTTAATTTTTTTTTTTGATCTTTTAGGAATAGTAAAATTTGGTGAGTAGTTTTTGTTTATTTTCAGCATTTTTTAAGAGTTTATGATTATTTCTTAATTTACAATAGATTAAATTATACTATAAGAAGCCTATGCTTAAGAAATTGACACTAATAGTGATTACAACCCTTACGCTAACTCTTAATGTAATGGCATCTTCAGACGGAGAGTTGTTATTAAAAAAAAATGATCCTGCTGAAGTCAAAGAATGTTGGGAAGGATTTAATAGAGCAACTTTTGCTCTTAATCAAGGTCTAGATAAAATAATATTTAAACCAGTTGCAAGTATCTATAGAGTTTTACCAACACCAGTAAAAAGTGGAGTTAGTAATTCATTAGATAATTTATCAAATCTTGTGACTATACCAAACAATTTACTTCAAGGGGAATTTTCTAAAGCTGGAGTTAATACTGGAAGATTTATAATTAACACTACTGTAGGAATTTTAGGTCTAGTAGATGTAGCCACATATTTAGGATTTGAAGAATATGAAAAAGAAGATTACGGTCAAACTCTTGCGGTTCATGGGGCTGGTCCTGGCTGTTATATTGTTTTACCAGTTTTGGGTCCAAGCACTGCTAGAGATACTGTAGCATCAATAACTAACTTTGTAGGTGGAGACGCCTGGTATAATGTGACTGTAAATAATGATACTCAGTATTTTAGTGACTTTGATTACTACGCATCAAAAGCAACCTCAGGAGTAGATTTTAGAGCAAAGAATTATGACTCAATTGAAAATTTAGAGAAGAATTCTCTCGATTTTTACGCATCTGTAAAAAGTCTTTATTTACAAGATAGACAACAAAAAATTCTTAATGCCAAAAGAACAATAGATACTCAAAACGATAGTGATTGGGAAGAAATCGAAAATTAACATCAATTAAAGTTTATGAAAAAAAAATTATTGACTATAATTTTTGTATTGAATTTAATTATCAGTAATACATTTGCTGTAGAGCCAGATGTTTTTGTTCAATCAACAGTAAATAGGGCTTCAAAACTTTTGTCTGAAAATATTTCTAAAGAAAAGAAGATAGAAGAGCTTAAATTGATTGCAAAAGATACTGTAGATATCAAAGGTATTGGATTTTATACTTTGGGGACAGTTAGAAAAAATCTCAGCGATACAGATAAAACAAAATATTCTGAATTATTTGAGGAATACTTTTTAAAAAGCTTTTCAAGTAGATTGGCGGAATACACTAATCCTGAGATAGATGTATTTGCAAAAGAAAAAATTAATAAAAACTACACAATTGTTAATAGCACTTTGAAGGCAACAAATGAAAGACCCGAGATAAAAATTGATTGGAGAATTTATACTAAAAATCCTAATAAACCATTAATTAGAGATTTAATCATAGAGGGACTAAGTTTAGCACGAACACAAAAAGAGGAATTTGCATCAGTTCTTAATAGTAATAATGGTGATATCAATGCACTATTCAAAACTCTAAAAGAATTTTCTAATCAATGAAATAAAAAAATTATGGTGGGCCCGCCAGGACTCGAACCTGGGACCAATACATTATGAGTGTACTGCTCTAACCAACTGAGCTACAGGCCCAAACATATGTTTGTTATATCATTTTTATTTGGTTATCAATGATAGA
>NZ_CVSF01000030.1 GCF_001179925.1 Candidatus Pelagibacter communis
AAAATAACGAAAGCTTCATAGATAATACTGATAGACCTACAACTTTTTCTAATATGAAAAATTATTTTTCTAAAATAAAGAGTGATTTAGAAATATGTAGCCATAGAACAAACAGCATAGCGAGATTTATTAGATTTAATTCAATATTAAATTGTATGGAAATTGATGTGATTATTGAGAATGATTATTTAGATGTTCGTCATTCTACTGAAAAATCAACATCTTTAAATTTAGAAGATTTGATAAGAATTCAAAAAGAAAAAGAAAATATATTATGGTTAGATGTTAAACAAATTAAAGATGTTAATCAATGTGAACAATTATTGAATATTCTAAAAAATATACATTCAAAAAACGAAAAAATTAATTTATTTATTGAGTTTCCATCTTCAATAATTAATAAAATTTCTTCTTATGAAAAATGTATTTCTGATATAAAATCAATGAACTTTATAATATCCTTTTATATTCCAAATAATGTTAAATCAGAATGTATTGAGGAACAATCTTCTCAAATTTCAAATGACAATAGATGTCAATATTTAAATAAAATATTGAAGAAAATTAATAATAGT
>NZ_CVSF01000031.1 GCF_001179925.1 Candidatus Pelagibacter communis
TAGCATCATCAGACCCTTCTTTTTTTCTATCTTTTTTTGGAATAGCTTTTTGAGGATTATTACCATTAGCAGGCATTGGCATTAACTCATTTTCGCCCAAGATTCTTGCTACTCTTGTAGTTGGTTGTGCACCTTGGCCTAACCAATATTTAATTCTTTCTGCCTCTAATCCTATTCTATCCTTTTTTTCTTTAGGTAATAGAGGGTTAAAAAAACCAACTTTTTCTATAAATCGTCCATCTCTTGCAAAACGACTATCAGCTACAACGACTTTGTAGACTGGTCTCTTCTTCGTTCCACCTCTTGATAATCTAAGTTTTAACATTTACTCTCCTTTTTTATTTTAATTGATTAAATAATTCTGGAGGTATTCCTTTATCAGACATACCTTTCAGATTTCCTTTCGACATCTTTCTCATCATTTCAGACATCATTTTAAATTGTTTTAACAATTTATTGATAGTGGCTGGATCAGTTCCAGAACCATTAGCAATTCTTTTTTTTCTAGAACCGTCAATTAATTTTGGGTTCTCTCTTTCTTTTTTTGTCATCGATAAAATTATAGCCTCGTTTTTTGTAATAACGCTCTCATCAATACCAGCCGCATCCATTTGAGATTTTATTTTTGAAACACCTGGCATAAAAGACATTACGCCTTCGATCCCACCCATTTTTTTCATTTGTCTTAATTGAATTAAATAATCTTGCATTGAGAATTGTCCTTTTTTTAAATTTTCTTCTGTTTTTTTAATATTTTCTTCTCCAAGATCTTGGGCTGCTTTTTCAACAAGAGAAACAATATCTCCCATCCCTAGAATTCTGTTGGCGATTCTATCTGGATGAAAAACCTCAAGATTTTCAATTTTTTCACCAATACCTAAAAATTTTATTGGAACCTGTGAAACAAATTTCATACTAACAGCAGCTCCACCTCTGGCATCCCCGTCTGCTCTTGTTAAAATAATTCCAGATAAATTTACTGTATTATTAAATTCTTTTGCTACTGATGCAGCTACTTGTCCAGTAAGCGAATCTGCAACTAAAAAGATCTCCGCAGGTTTAATAGTATTTTCGATTTGTTTGATTTCACTCATCATCTGCAAATCTATTTGTGTTCTACCAGCAGTATCGAATAAGATGATATCAGCACCATTTAAATTTGCTGCACTAATTGCTCTTTGACAAATATCACTAGGTTGCTGACCTTCAATTATTGGGAGGGTTAAAATATTATTTTGTTCACCTAAGGACTTTAATTGTTCTTGGGCAGCTGGTCTATAAATGTCTAAGCTAACCATCATTACCTTCTTTTTTTTTGTAATCTCTAAATATCTTGCAAGTTTAGCAGTTGTGGTTGTCTTACCAGAGCCTTGTAGCCCAACTAACATCATTGGCACTGGTGGAACAGCATTTAAATTTAAATCATTATTTTTTTCGCCTAAAAGATTTACTAATTCATCATAAACAATCTTCACTACCATGTCCCCAGGAGATGTTGATCTGATAATTTCTTGTCCTAAAGCTTTAGGTTTAACTTTTTCAATAAAATCTTTAGCAACTTCAAGAGACACATCGGCTTCTAATAAAGCTTGTCTTATACCTCTTAAACCTTCATCAACCTGATTTTCATCAAGTGATGGAGCTTTTTTCAAAGAGGAAAAAACTTCCTCAAATTTATTTGTTAAATTTTCAAACATTTTTATTTCACACAGCAGTAATCGCACTAGTGGGCGAACCCTCGCTGACTAATGTCGATCTCTTTGTTTCCAAAGACACCGCAAATTTAATGTTTTTGCGGAAACTGCCACAAACTATAATAGAGGTTCAAAAAGTCAATAAATAAGTTAAATAACTATATATGGACTTCAAAGCATTTAAAATGGATGGATTAGGTAATGATTTTGTAATTATCGATAATAGACAAAAAATTATCAATCTAACAAAGGATCAAATAGTTAAAATTTGTGATAGAAATTTTATTGGCTGCGATCAGCTAATATTTATAGAGTCAGATAGTTCTGCAGATGCTAGTTTGAGATTTTTTAATTCAGATGGGGGAGAGTCTGGAGCGTGTGGGAACGGAACAAGATGTGTTGCAGATTTAATTTCAAAAGAGAAAAATGATAAATCAATAATTTTAAATACATTATCTGGAGAATTAAAATCTAAAATATTAGATAAAAAAATTGTTATAACTGAAATTGGTAAAGCAAGATTGAAATGGAATAAAATTCCTTTATCAAAAGAAATGGATACAAAAAATTTAGAAATTAAAATTATTGATAGAAATAATAACGAGCATATAGGTGGCACAGCAATTAATGTTGGTAATCCACATGTTGTTTTTTTTGTAAAAAAGATTGAGGATTTTGATATAGAAACTGTTGGCCCTGATATAGAAAATCACGAATTATTCCCTGAAAAATGTAACGTTACAATTGCTCAAGTTATCGATAAAAATTTAATCAAAGTAAAAGTATGGGAAAGAGGAGCTGGTCTCACTAAAGCGTGTGGAACTGCAGCATGTGCTACAGCATATGCTGGTAAATTAAATAATCTTACAGAAAATAAAACTGATATAGAATTTTCAACTGGAAAATTATCAATTTTAATAGATGAAAATAATTCAATTCATATGAGAGGACCTGTCTCAGATATTAAGGAAATTAATATAAAATTATAATGGGTATCTTTGATAAATTTAAAATTGGATTTCAAAAGAGTGCATCTGCTTTCACATCTGGACTTAAAGAAATAATTATCAAAAAAGAAATTAACGATGAAAATTTAAATAAAATTGAAGAATTTTTAATTCAATCAGATGTTGGGGTTGAGGCTGCCTCTGAAATTAAAGAAATAGTTTCAAAAAAGAAAATTGATCCCAAAAAAGAATTAACTAAAGAAATAAATTCTATTTTAAAAGAATATATAATTTCATTGATGAAACCTTTAGAGCATAATTCTTTTTTTGAAAAAAAAGAAAAACTTAATGCAACTTTGATTTCTGGAGTGAATGGAGTAGGTAAAACAACAACTATTGGTAAAATAGGGAAAATATTAAAGACTAACGGTAATAAAGTAATGTTCGCAGCTTCAGATACTTTTCGAGCTGCTGCAATTGAACAATTAGAAAATTGGGCAAATAAAGTAGATGTTCAAATAATAAAGTCGTCCCAAGGCGCAGATCCGGCCTCTGTTGCTTTTAAGGCAGTGGATGAAGCCATTAAAAACAATTTTAATCAAGTTTTAATAGATACAGCAGGAAGACTTCAAAATAAAAAAAATCTAATGGAAGAATATAAAAAGATAGCTAATGTCACAAAAAAAATAGATCCCAACGCACCGCACAATGTTATTTTAGTTTTAGATGCAACATCGGGGCAAAATGTATTAAATCAAGTCGAAGAATTTAATAAGATTATACCAATAACAGGTATTGTGATGACAAAATTAGATGGTACAGCTAAAGGAGGAATTTTGTTAGCATTGGCGAGGAAATATAAAATTCCAATTATCGCACTAGGCTTAGGTGAAAAAGAAGATGACCTGCAGTTATTTGAAGCAGAAAAATTTGCAGAAGCTTTTACTCAAATTAATTAATTAAATTGCTAGAAATCAAAGGTTTATAGATATTACACTTGTAATTATCATTAAATTTATAATGACCACAATCTTTAGAAAATGAAGAGATTATAAAATCAAATTTACCAGTGGTATGATAAAGTTCTAGTTTTTTACTACTGATATCATATTTAAAATTAGCATTTAAACTTTTTACGGCGCTAATCATTACTAATGTTTTGTCATCTTTTAATAAATAATATGCAAAATCATCAGGAAATACTGGGAAATCATATTCTTGTAAAAAATATTTAGCTTGTGAAGGAAACCACTCATAAGAAATTAAAGGTGAAGAGGACTTTGTTAAATGATTATAAATATAAAGATCTTTCGGGTAATCATTAATATAGTTATCATTTTCGCCTCTAGCTAAAATAGATTTTTCTCTACCTTTAAAATATAAGCTAAATTCTTTGTTATGGGAGTCCATATGATCTATGTGAAACAAATCATCTGGTTGAAAAAATTCATCTTGTGAATAAGCATTATTAATTAAAATAAATAATACAGTAAATAAAAAAGATATTTTTTTCATTATCTTTTAATAAATTTTAATTCTGAAATATATTTGTTGAGATTGTGGCTTAATTTAAACTTTTTAAAAATGAGTTAAGGGCTTTAACAAGGTTTTCATCGTACTCCATCATATGATTGTCATGTTTGGTGAAATAAGAATATTTTGGTTCATTTGCTTTTTCATACATTTTTTTTCCCATAAAAAATGGAACTATTTGATCAGCCTCACCATGCATTATTAAAATTGGAACTTTTATATTCTTAATTTTGCTTTTATTATCAAATTTATCTTTTAACAATAAACTTACAGGTATGTATGGATAAAATATTTTTGCTGCATCAATCATAGAAGTAAAAGGAGTTTCCAATACAACGCCAGCAAAATTTTTATTTTGTGATAAATGAATTGCAACTCCAGTTCCTAATGACTCGCCATAAATGACAATGTTTTCCTCTTTGACACCTTTTCCAACTAACCAATTTATTGCACTGCTTCCATCTTCATAAAGACCTTTTTCAGATGGTTTACCTTTATTGCCACTGAAACCTCTCCAGGCAATTATTAAAAAATTAACATCCATTTTATGGATATGGTTTAATTTATGAATTCTATTTTCAAGAGAGCCAGCATTTCCATGAAAATATAAAACTGTCTTATATTTTTGTAAGTCTTTTTCATGAAACCAGCCCAATAATTCAATATTATCCTCTGTATTTATTTTTACTTTTTCTATGGGGACTGATATTTGATCACCGGAATAATTATTTTCATTCGGATGATATAATAAATTTCTCTGATAAAAATATAAAAAAACTAAGATTAAAAAATAAACAAAAATAACTATTTGAAAAAATAACAACAATTTATTCCTAAACTTTTTTAACATTTTTTTTCTTTGCTAAATATATGCCAAAAAACACTAAGATCGTTCCTATAAAATGGTAATTCTCAAATTGTTCATCAAATAAAAAATACCCGTAAATTGCTCCATATACTGTAAAAACATAAAGAGTAAATCCTGTCAAAGATGCGCCTAATTTTTTTTGAGCAACAGTATAAAGCGTAAAAGCTATTATTCCTGGTGAAATCGCAGCAAAAATTACCCAAAAATAAAATTCAGGTATAAAAACTGTTTCTTTATAAAATATTTCTTCACCAATATAGAATGGTAATAAACTTAAAGCTCCAAAAAATGATATTAAAGTAAATCTTTCAAAAATTTTAAGTTCTGAATTCCAGTAAAATAAATAAATAGAATATAATGCCCATCCTATTGCGGCAGCCAACATCCACAAATCACCAATTGTAAATTGTAAATTAATTAATAAATTTAAATCTCCTTTAATGATAATTATAAAAACTCCTATTAAACACGTAATTAATCCAATTATTTTTGTTAAATTCATTTTTTCGTGAAAGAAAAAGTATGAAATCAAGATTATAAATATTGGTGAAGATGTATAAATGATTCCCATGTTCGTTACAGTTGTAGTTTCGCCAGCCAAAAATGGAAAGGCTCCACATACTCCACATCCCATAGATCCTAAAAAAAATAATTTTTTGTATTCCTTTTGAATGATTTTAAAATTTTTTTTTAATGTTATGTAAGTAAAAGGTAATAATATAAAAAAAACTAGTGTCCATCTCCAAAAAGCTAATGATATTGGAGGGACAAAATCAACTCCACCTCTTGCTACAACAAGATTACTGGCCATGAAAATTGGTTGGATAAATAATAATGAGAATGAAAAAAAATTTTTTTTCGAATTATTCAATTTAAGATTAATTAACTTTTATCGAAGAAGGCTTCGTAAATCATCATTATGATAGCAGTGCCCATTAACAGATAAACAGGTATCACATCTAAAAATCCGATCATCATTGATCTGGTAAGAGTGGTTGCTAGACCAATTAAAAAGAAAACGGCAAAAGATAAACCTATTATTGTTGTTATTTTATTCATACAATTATTCTTGACACTCCTTTTCTAACCAATTGGCAACACCTAAAAATCTATGATCATCATATTTGTTACCAATTAATTGTACTCCTAATGGTAGATTATTTTCACCCTCAAGTAAAGGCAGCGAAATACATGGTGTGCCTAGATATGACCAGACTTTATTAAATTCTGCTGTTCCAGTGCTCTTCAATCCTTTAGGGGCAACACCGGGACTAGAAGGGGATAAAACTCCATGATAATCTTCAAATACTTCTTCATATGACTCGTAACTTCTTTTCATGAAGTCAATCGCTTCAGCATATTCTTTTGCAGTATATTTATTCCCATTTGAAATAGCGTCTTGCATATACTTAGAAAGTTTCTTCTTAAATTTTTTAAAGTAAACAGAAAAATTATTAGCCAAGTCTGTTTCGTGAATAATCTGATGATATTTGTGTATATCTTTAAAATATGAGGGTGTATCAAATATATCAATATTTTTTTTAAAGGATTTGATAAAATATTCAAAAGACTCTCGTGATTTTTTATCAATTATTTTCCAATGATCAGTTTTATAAAAAATAAATTTAGGTTCAAAAATTGGACCTTTCTTCGTTTCAGTTAAAATATTGTCGGTAGAATAATGAATTGTAGCTGCATCATATTTATCTTTCTTAATTAATACCTTTGCTAACATAGCCACATCTTCAACTTTACGTCCAAACATACCAATTTGATCTAAGCTGTATGAAGTTCTTAAAACTCCATTTCTTGAAATAAGCCCATAACTTGGTTTATAACCGACGACACCACAATAAGATGCTGGTCTAATTACAGATCCTCCTGTTTGAGAGCCAATAGAAGCTGGGGCCATAAATGAAGCAACCGAGGCTGCAGATCCGCTAGATGAACCACCTGGTGTTCTATTTTTATCATGAGGATTAGTTGTGGCTGGAGGCCCTAAATAGGCAAGTTCTGAGGTTGCTGTTTTGCCCATAACAATTGCTCCTGATGCATGAAGCAAATCTATTATTTCTGCATTTTGAGAATATGATTTTCCTTTCCTAATTACAGTTCCACATTCTGTGGGCATATCAACAGTACCGATAATATCTTTTACCGCTATCGGAACTCCATGCAATAATCCTACTGGTTTTCCTGATCTTCTATGATCATCAGCCTCAGTTGCTTTTTCTAGTAAAACTTTTTTATCAAAATGAGCCCAGGCCTTAACATCTTTTTCAAACTTATTAATTCTTTCTATATATTTTTCACAAACTTCAACTGATGAAAGCTCAGCATCTTTTATTTTTTTTGCTAGTTCATCAAGACTTAAAGAAAATATATCTGTCATTTAAAACTTAATTTGCAAATAATGTCTCTGGTAACCAAAGTGCTATTCCTGGGAATAGATACATTAAAACCATCGCTAAAATTACAATTCCTAAGAAAGGCATTATTCCTCCAAAAATTTCCATAAGTTCAACATTCTTTGATTGAACTCCTTTCAGATAATAAGCTGACATTGCCATGGGGGGTGTCAGAAATGAGGTTTGTAAATTTAATGCGATTAACATTGCAAAAAAATATGGATTTACACCAAAGAACTCAACTAATGGTAAAAAGATTGGTACAAATATAATTAATATCTCAGTCCACTCTAGAGGCCATCCCAATAAAAATATAATTAATTGGGTAATTACTAAAAACTGCCAAGGCTGTAAATTTAACGATTTGAAAAAATGTTCAAAAACTTCATGACCACCAAGGTATGAAAATACTGAGGCAAATGTCCAAGAACCAATAAATAACCACATAATCATTGCTGTTGTTTTTGCCGTAAGAAAAACTGACTCTTTAAAATTTTTCCATTTAAGAGTTTTATAAAAATATGAAAGCACTAATGAACCAAATGCACCAACAGCTGCAGCTTCTGCTGGAGTTGCTATACCTGCTAGTATTGTTCCTAAAACTAGAATTATTAAAGAAAATAAAGGTAGGAAAGAAACTAAAACTTCTTTCATAATTACCGCAGTAGGAGGTATCTCCTCAGCTGCAGGTTTTGGCGCTATTGATGGATTCATCCAGGCCCTAAATACTGCGTAACCAATATAAAGTCCTGCTAGCATCAATCCTGGAAAGATTGCAGCTGCAAACAATCTTAAAGGAGATAATTGCGCAATTACAGAATAGACGATTAACATAATGCTAGGTGGAATTAAAATTCCTAAGCAACCACCTGAACAGATAATTCCAGATGCAAATTTTTTATCATAACCAGCTTTAATCATTGCTGGCCAAGCAAGAAGACCCATTAACGTTACTACTGCTCCTATGATACCCGTAGCAGTAGAGAATAATGCACAGGTAATTAATGCAGCAACTGCCATTGAAGCTGGAAGTTTGTGAGATGCTAGTCTTATTGCAAAAAATAATTTTGCTACAATACCAGCTCTTTCAACTAAATATCCCATAAACAAAAAGAGGGGAACTGCGGTCAATACGTTGTTATCCATTACAGTATAAGTATTTTGAACAAAAAGTTGGAATATCCTATTATCAAAGAGATGCTCCATCTTAGTAGGATCAAAGTAAGCGTAGTATCCAAAACCTAAACCCATTGCCATTAAAGTAAACGCAATAGGAAAGCCTAGTAGAACGGCAAATAGAAATATCCCCATCATCATAATTGCTACTTCTGGATTTGTTAAACTAAATAACATCTTCTTTGTTTCCTTCTTGTGAAGTTCTCATTAATACTTTTTCAGTTTCCTCAGCGTCGCGCTCTGTACCTCTTTCAGGCCAACTACCTGTTTGAATACAAATGATACATCTAAATACCTCACCAATTCCTTGGAGTGTTAAAAGCGTTCCAGATAAAGGTATTAAAGATTTTGCCATATAAATTTGAATTTGTGCAGGACTATTCCAACTTGTTTCTTTAATCTTCCACGCAAGTGCTGCATATTCATAACCATAAAAGGCTAATGCAATGACACCAGGAAAAAAGAAAATAAAATATAAAACTACATCTATCCAAGCTTGCGTTCTTTGAGAAAATAACCTGTATATAACATCTCCTCTTACATGAGCTTCAGTGCATAAAGTATAAGCTCCTGCCATCATAAAAATTGCACCATACATCTGAAGACTAAAATCGAAATTCCATAAGGTTGGGGCATTTAAAGCATATGCCATAAAAACTTCATAACATGTTCCACCCATCAAAATTACTATACACCATGAGAATGCTTTACCCATTGAGACACTCAATCGATCAGCGAATTTTATATAAGATCTCATCATAGATATAAACTTTTATTGAATTGTTATGGATTAATCAAATAAAAAGGGGGCCGAAGCCCCCTCATTAAAATTTGTAAAAGTTAATTATATCTTAACTTTTCCAATTGGACCAAACTCATTTTCATATGCAAGTTTGTAATTAGGCTGATTCATCAGCAAGTACTTCATTACTCTCTTCGCATAAGCTTTTTGAGAATCAACAATCTTCTTAAAGAAAGGATCTTTCTTATTGAAGTCGCCAATTACTTTGTCCCAACCTTTTAATTGTTGAGCTAAAATCTCATCTGAAGTTTGGTAAACATTTACTTTATGCTCATTCATTAACTTAGCTAAGTCAGCTGAGTATCTTACTAAAGCTTTAAAGTAGTTATCACTGTTTGCAGCATAAGCAGCATTTTTCAATATTGCTTGGTGTGCAGGTGATAAACTATTATATGTTTTTTTGTTAACTGGTATTTCAAACATCTCTTGAGATTGGTGGAAGCTTCCTAAGTGATAGTGCTTAGAAACGTCTTGCATACCAAATTGAGAGTCTGAAGTTGGGTTGTTAAACTCAGCAGCTTCAATCAAACCAGTTTTCATAGCTGGCTGAATTTCACCACCTGGCAATTGTCTAACTACCATTCCCATTGCAGTTAAAACGTTAGTCGCTAGACCAACTGTTCTGTACTTCATACCTTTAACATCAGATACTTTAGTTACGTTCTTTTTGAACCAACCAAAAGGCTGTGCTGGCATAGGCATATGGAAAAAACCAATGTAGTCGAAACCTACTTTTGCAAGAGTTTCGTCATATAGTTTTCTTCCTCCACCATACTCCATCCATCCCATAACTTCTTGAGATGACATACCGTATGAAGGACCAGTTCCAAATAATGATGCAGCTGGATTTTTACCATACCAATATGCTGTCACCCAGTGACCCATATCAACTACACCAGAACTGACTGCTTGTCCGATTTCTGAAGTCTTAACAACTGCTCCAACCGGTTGAAGATCAATCTGAAGCGAACCTCCAGACATTTCCTTAACCATGTTACAATAGTCACCAGCCATTTCAAAAAAGATGTTAGCTCCACTAGGCCATGCAGCTTGCATCTTCAATGTTGTTGCAGCATTTGCCTTAACATAAGGCATTGCAACAGCGGCTGCAGCTAAAGCACCAGTCTTAGCAGCAGTCTTAAAGAACTTACGTCTTGAAGATGTTTTCACCTTCAATGATTTATTTTCTTTAGTCATTATTTCTCCTATTAAAGTTAATTAACTCCCATAATTAAAGCACAGAATGACATTAGAGTCTTTCTAAAAACAAACTGATGTGTCGCAGGAATATAATTTTTTACAATCTATAGTAGAATTAATTTACTTTGTTTTTACAATTTCCAGTTTTGAAAAACTCATCAATATTATCAATAGCTAAATTAGCCATGGCAATTCTAGTATCTTTAGTAGCACTTCCTAGATGAGGTAAAATAAATGCAGATTTTATTTTACGATAACCAGGATTTAAATTTGGCTCATTTTTATAAACATCTAATCCAACCGCATAAATCTTTCTTCTATTTAATGCATCTATTAGAGCATCATCATCAACAATATCCCCCCTTGCAACATTAGTAATAACTGCTCCTTTTGGAAAAAATTCAACTGTTTCTTTGTTTATCATGTTTTCGGTCTCTTTTGTTGCCGGACAACAAATTGACAAAACATCAGAAACAGAAAAAAGACTCTTAACATCTTTATGGTAAATAGCTCCAAGTTCTTTCTCATCACTTAATTTTGATCGATTATGGTAATGAATTATCATCCCAAATGACCTTGCTATTTTTGCAATTTTTTGACCTATTCTTCCCATTCCTAAAATTCCTAGTCTTGTTCCAGTTAATTGTTTTCCGATTAAATAGTCTGCTGACCATTTCCAACCACCCTCTCTAGCAGACTCGATCCCTTCAGCCGCTCTTCTACAAGCACCTAATATTAATAATATTCCTATTTCAGCTGTGGCGTCAGATAAAACTTCAGGAGTGTTTGTTACCGCAATACCTCTTTTTTTAGCAGCTTCTAAATCTATATTACCAAAACCAACTGCAAAGTTTGAAATAATCTTAATTGTGTCTGGCAATTTATCAATTGTTTCCTTATCCATCTTGTCCGTTAGTGATGTTAATATACCATCACAACCCTTACTCATTTCAATTACTTTTGAATGAGAATACAACTCATCGTTAGAATTGAATATTGGCTCAAAAGTTTTTGAAGCTTTATCTTCACTATCTTTAATTAATTTTCTTGTTATCAAAATTTTTTTCATATGATTTCTTTTAGACTAGTTAAGATCGAATATCTTGCCTGGATTCATTATATTGTTCGGATCTAAAGTTCTTTTGATTGATTTCATTACTGGGATATTATCAGGATGTTGTTCTAGTAAATACTCCTTTTTATGGAGCCCTACACCATGTTCGCCTGTAATAGTTCCATTAAGTTCTAACGATTTTTTTATTAGTGTATCATTAAAAGATCTAATTTTGTTGTAACTTTCTTTTTTTTCTGGATCAAAAGGTAATATCACATGAAAATTCCCATCACCCATATGACCTACCATTGGAGCTCTAACTCCAAATTTTTCTGCTTGCTCTTCTGCAAATTTTACACATTCTGTAATCTTTGAGATAGGAACACATACATCAGTTGAATATACTCTACCATTGTTGATTAGAGCTTTGACTGAGTAATATACATCCCACCTTGCCTTCCAAATTTTATTTCTCTCCTCTAAATCTTTGGCCCACTTAAATGAGCTACCCTTGTTGTCTTTTGATATTTCCTCTACAATTTTTATATTTTCATTATTAGAAGTTTCAGATCCATGAAATTCAAAAAATAAAGTTGGTACTGCCTGAATGTCTTTTAGTTTCGAATAATTTATACTAATTCCCATTTGTTCTTTATTAAGCATCTCAATCCTTGCTATTGGTACACCATACTGAATAACTTGTTGAGCTGTCATGACAGCATCTTCTAAAGTAGGAAAATGGCAAACAGCACTCATAATACTTTCTGGTATTGGAGATAGCCTTAAATGAACCTCAGTAATAATACCTAAAGTTCCCTCTGATCCAATAAATAGATTTGTTAAATTATAACCTGCAGATGTTTTCTTAGTTCTGCCACCAGTTTTTATAATATCACCGTTTGGCAAAACTACCGTAAGACCTGAAATAACTGTTTTCATGGTCCCATATTTTACAGCCATTGTACCTGACGCAGAAGTCGAGGCCATTCCACCTAAAGCAGCATTTGCTCCTGGATCAATTGGAAAAAAAACTCCATCCTCTCTTAAAAACTCATTCAATTGTTCTCTTGTGACACAAGCTTGAACTCTGCAATCGAAATCTTCAACATTAACATTTAAAATTTTATTCATTTTCTCCAAACAAATAGTTATACCATTCTTGTTACCTACAACGTTTCCTTCCAAAGAAGTTCCTGTTCCAAATGGAACAACAGGTATTTTGTGCTCATTACATAATTTAAGTATTTTTGAAACTTCTTCATTGGTCTCTGGAAAAACTACTGCCTGAGATAAAACTGGATCATAGGTATCTTCTCCTCGAGCATAATTAGCTCTGGCAGACTCGGAGGTAGAAAATCTACCATTAAGCATTTTTTTTAGTTCCGCTTGGACTTGTTCATTCATATTTTAGAATATTATAAAAGAATTAGAAAAAAATAAATCTTATTTACTAAGCATTTTCTTTATATTTTCTAGCGCTTGAGAAATATTATCCCTAGAGGCTGCAAAACTAAATCTAACGTAATTTTGGCAAGTTTCACCAAAGGCTGAACCTGGTACAATTGCTACTCCGGCTTCATGCATTGCCTTCCTTGCAAATTCTGCGCCATTCATCCCGGTACCAATTACTTTTGGAAAAGCATAAAAAGCTCCTCCAGGTAAACTACACTCTACACCTGGTAAGTCATTTAAACCTTTATGAATTAAATCTCTTCTTTGAGTGAATTTTTCCATCATTTCGTTAATAGAGTCATCTGGACCATCTAATGCAGCAATTCCAGCAAATTGAGCTGCAGCATTTACACAAGAAACACTATTAATTAATAATTTATTAACATGTTCAATCAAGTGTTGTGGCCAAAAACTCCAACCAAGTCTCCATCCTGTCATTGAATAAGCTTTGCTCCACCCCTCTAAAACTATCAACCTTTCTCTTAATTCTGGATAATAAAAAAAAGAAGGCATTTCTTTATCATCAAAAATTTGTCTACTATAAATTTCATCACTTAAGATTGTTACATGAGGATGTTTTTTCAAACCATCAGCTAAAAAATCAATATCTCTTTTCTCAACAAAACTTCCAGTTGGATTATTTGGATTAATTAAAATTAATAATCGAGTCTTATCAGTAATTAAAGATAATATTTTATCAGGATTGAATTTAAGATCTTTATCTTCTGTTAAATCATATGGAACAGATTTTGAACCTGTGTAATTAATCATCGATTCATAAATTGGGAAAGCTGGTGTAGGGTGTATAATTTCTGCTCCTGGTTCGCCAAAACATTGTATAGCATAATGCATTGTCGGTTTTCCACCGGGCATAATAAGTATTCTTTCAGCATCAACATCAACATTGTAACGTTTTTTTATCCATCTCGTTACCGCTTGACGACATTCGGGAATACCATTTGACATAACATATCCATGATGTCCATCATCCAGTGCTTTTTTAGCAGCTTCTACTACATGTTTTGGAGTTTTAAAATCTGGTTGTCCCAATCCTAAGTGGATCATAGGTTTTCCTTGAGCTTCTAATTTCTTTGCTTCAGCAAGAACCGTAAATGCAGACTCCGTTCCTAATCTTTCTAAACTTTTAGCCAGTTTCATATTTTTTCCTCTTTATTTTCTATAGATTAATTTTGAACTATTCAACTCTTTTAAGTTCTTACACCCCATTAAAACCATATTTCTATTTATTTCATCGTGCATAGTTTTAAGCAAATGTTCAACACCTTGTTGACCTCCTGCGGCCAAAGAGAACAAAAACATTTTTCCAAAACTACAAGCTTTTGCTCCTGCAGCTATGGCTTTTAATACATGCGTTCCTCTTCTTACACCTCCATCAAGAATAATTTCAAGCTTGTCCCCTACAGCATCTGAAATCGCTTTTACTTGATCAAATGGAGACCTGGATCCGTCAAGTTGTCTTCCACCATGGTTTGAAATCATTATAGCTGTACACCCTATATCTATTGCTCTTCTTGCATCTTCAACTGACATTACTCCTTTTAACGCAAAAGGACCGTTCCATTTTTTTACACAATATTCAGCATCCTTCCAGTTCATTGCTGGATCGTATTGTTCATTAATATATTCAATAACTGATTTAGCAATATTAGTCCCTTTGTCAGTTTTAGTGGCAACATTCGCTAACTTAAATTTACCATGAGTAAGATAATTAAACACCCAACTTGGATGAAATGCAAAACTCATCAAACTTTGTAAAGTTAATCTTGGTGGAGTTGTAAAACCAGTTCGGTGATCCCTTTCTCTATTACCTGCAACTAAAGTATCAACTGTTAAGCACATCCCATCAAATCCTGATCTTCTACAACGATCTATCAAATCATTAGTGATGGATTGATCTTTATGCACATAAAGTTGAAATAATTTTGGACCACCAGAGATATTTGAAATCTCTTCTATCGTATTATTTGCCATTGTAGACATACTATAAAATGTTCCAAATTTATCTGCTGCTTTAGCTGAAGCTTTGTCACCATCATGATGATAAAGTCTTTGCATAGCACATGGTGATAAAAAAATTGGCATATCAATTTTTTTGCCAAAAATAGTTGTAGATAAGTCTGGTTTTCCAACACTTGCTAAAACATTGGGAACTAAGTCACAATCCTCAAAAGAGTGTGTATTTCTTTTAAGGGTTACTTCATCATCAGCACCACCATCAATATAGTGGAATATTGGTGAAGGTAATTTTTTCTTTGCAAGTTTTCTGAAGTCTTGAAAGTTATAACAATTTTGTAGACTCACTATCTTCTAAATCTTAAGTTATTTCTATTCAAATCCGATATTTTCGTACATCCCATTAATTTCATATCTCTAACTAATTCAGATTTATAAAGTTCCAAGGCTCTTTCAACACCTGGTTGACCAGCTGCAGCTAGAGCATAGAGATAAAGTCTTCCACCAGAACAAGCTTTTGCGCCAAGCGATAACGCTTTGAGCATATGAGTGCCTCTATGAATTCCTCCTTCACATATAACATCAAGTTTATCTCCAACAGCATCAACAATTTCTGCAAGTTGATCGAATGGTGATCTTGATCCATCAAGTTGACGCCCACCATGATTTGAAACCATTATACCAGTGCATCCTATATCAACTGCTTTTTTTGCATCCTCTACACTCATAATACCTTTAAGTGCAAAATGCCCTCCCCATTGAGAACAAAGTTTTTCCGCATCTTTCCAATTCATAGATTGGTCCAACATAGTGGAAAAATAATTTCCAATAGAAGAGTTTGTGCTTGTGCCCTCTTTCACAAAATCTTGTAGATGTGGCAATTCAAATTTTCCTTTTGTTAAATAGTTTATTCCCCACATTGGTTTTGTTGCAAAACTAAATAAACTAGACAAAGTTAACTTTGGTGGGGATGTAAAACCAGTTCTTAAATCTCTTTCACGATTTCCTCCTGTGATAGTATCAACTGTTAAAGCCATTACATCAAATTTAGCTGCTTTAGCTCGCTCCAGACAAGAGTCGTTTAAACCTCTGTCTTTATGAAAATAAAACTGAAACATTTTAGGCGTATCAATCATAGATGATATTTCTTCAACGCTAACTGTTGCTAAGGCAGAAACACCAAACATTGTATTAAATTTTTTAGCTGCTTTTCCTACAGCTCTTTCACCATCATAATGGAATAATCTTTGGAGAGCAGTTGGCGATAAATAAAAAGGTAAATCTAATTTTTTACCAAAAATTGTTGTTGATAAATCAACATTTTCGACACCTCTTAAAACATTCGGAACTAAATCAACATCATCAAATGCACTTGTATTTCTAGCATATGTGATTTCATCATCTGCTGCACCATCAATATAATGAAAAATTGGTGAAGGTAGTTTCTTTTTAGCTAGTTTTCTAAAGTCACTAAAATTATGGCAATCATTCAAATTCATGAGCCTATTTTAAAAATTTTTTATGAAATTGAACATGTAACTATTTGCTCCAGGGTTTTTATCTCCAAGGCTAGCATTTGATACATGGTTATAGGAAACACTTAAACTCGACCTCTCTGAAGCAGCATAGGATAATTGAACCTCGGATTTAAATTCTAACACATGACCCAAATCTTTACCATCTCCTTCATGATATAGTCCAGGTGCAAAACTTGGAGTTAATGTTAATCCTCCCATATCTACATTCCATTCAACTCCAGTATAAATATAGGCAGCAGAATTCTCTGTTAAAAAGCCACCTGTAATTGGAGATACGTTTCCTAGAAAAGTGGTCCTATTTAAGTTTTCATTTTGATGTTGAAAACCAACTAAAATAGATTTTTGTTTATGATCACTAAAATCAAAATTACCTGTAAAAAAATTTAACTGATGTTCATTTGTCTTAACTTCTTCAGCAAAAGTTAAGTTAAAAGACGACATAATTATTATTAAAATTAAAATTATTTTTTTCATATTTACTTATCTTCTTAACAGATTATTTAATAATTTTTATTTGTTTTTTTCAATATTATTGCACCACCAAATAAGAAGATCAATAGAGGTAAAAACCATAATAAATAAGTATTTTTATTTAATTTTGGATCATATAAAATCCACTCTCCATATTTTCCAGACAAAAAATTATAAATTTGATCTTCAGATAAACCTTCATCTATTTTTTTATTAACTACAATTTTTAAACTATTAGCAAATTCTGAATCTGAGTCATAAACAGATTGACCTTGGCAAATTAAACATCTCAAATTTTTGGTTATCTTAGTTTGTAACTCAAATTCGTCAGCCTTTAATTGAGTTAAGTTTGAAAATAAAACTAAAATTAAAATAATTTTAAGTATCTTCATTTTAAAAAACTTTCAATGTCCTTCATTGTTTTAGTATTAAGCGGGCCAATTATTCTTTTTATAATTTGGTTTTGATGAATTAAAAATGTTTCAGGGACTCCGTAAGCTCCCCATTCAATTGCGATTGTACCATCTTTATCAACTAAAATCTTATTATATGGATTTCCTAATTCTTTAATAAATTTTTTAGCATTTTCATAGTTATCCTTATAATTTAAGCCAATTATTTCTAAATTATTAATTTTACTTAAATTAACGAGAAACATATGTTCATCCTTACAAGGCACACACCAAGACGCCCAAATGTTGAACAAGTAAAATTTGTTTTGATTAAAAATATCTTCAGAATTTATTATTTCCTTCTCAAAAAAATTTATTGAAGAAAAATAAGGAATATTTTTTTTTAACTCGCTTTTTGGCTGATAAAAATTTGGCTTTTTTAATCCTTTATAAAAAATTACAAACAAAAAAATAAAAGAAATAATTGTTAATGAATAAATAATCTTATTTTTCATTCGATCCTTCTTGTAAAAAAACTTAAAATTCCACCTGCAGAAATCAATAATACAGATACCCATATCCAGAGCATGAAAGGTTTTACTTGATATCTAATATTAAAATATTCCTCATCTTTAACTGTATTCATAGTTATAAATTTATCATTAAAAAATGTGGTTTTAATATCAGCTTCACTAGTTATGATGTTTGGTTGATTATAAATTCTGAGCTCAGGTTGCAATTTATCTTCTAGATCATTTTCCTTGATAGAAAAATATCCTTTAAAAGATATATAATTTTTTTCTTCAAATTTTTTCAAATCGTTAAAGATTATTTGAAATTTATTATTGTCAAATTTTTCACCTACTTTTAAATTTGTTATTATTTCACTTGAAAAAATATTGTTAAATAAAATACTAAGAATTAAAAGACTAAATCCAAAATGCGATAAATTTTGAGAAGTATTTTTAAATTTTTTTGAAAAAAAATCTCGAATATTTACAAGAAATAAATATAGAGCACTTCCAATCAATACAGTGTTGATTAAAAGATTAACATTTAATTTTTTTATAATTAGAAAAGATATCAACATAGATATTATAAAAATTACAACCAAATAAAATTTTCCAATGATTTCTGACTTTATCCATTTTAGTTGGGGACCAATTGCCATAAAAATTAAAAACGGAATTAAAAAAGGAGCAATTAATTTGTGATAAAAAGGTGGGCCAACAGAAATTTGTTCAGATGATAATACATCTAAAAATATTGGATAAATAGTCCCAACTAAAACTACAGATAAAAAATACATCATAAACCAATTATTAATTAATAATGATGTCTCTTTGCTAATTATAGAAAAAGAAAATGATTTATCTTTTTCTAATTTATGAAAAGCAAAAAAAATAAATAAAGAAATAAAAATCAATATGAATAAAAAAGTTAATATATATAAACCTCTTTCAGGGTCATTAGCAAAAGTATGAACTGAATTTAAAATTCCAGAACGTACTAAAAATGTTCCACACATACTTAGTGTAAAAGTGGTTATTGATAAAATTATAACCCAAGAACTTAAAGAAGACCTTTTTTCTAAAACTAAAATACAATGCAATAAAGTCGTAAGTGCTAGCCATGGCATTAATGAAACGTTTTCGACTGGATCCCAAAACCAGAAACCTCCCCATCCCAACTCATAATAAGCCCAGATTGATCCTAACAAAATTCCTAAAGTTAAAAATATCCACGAGGCCAGTACCCAATTTTTAATATGCACAGCCCAAGTTTTTGAAATATAATTCAATGTAGTTGCTGCAAGAACACTAGAGAAAATAATTGAAGAACCAACGTAACCTAAATACAAAATTGGAGGGTGAATAGCTAAAGCAGGGTCTTGTAAAATTGGATTAAGACCCATTCCTTCTTTTGGTACTGGGAATAAATAATTAAATGGGTTAGATGATTTTATTAAAAAAATAAAAAATCCAATAATTATTATTTGTTGAAAAAGTACAGTCAATATTCTATATTTTTTTAACAATTCTCTTGATTTGATCAAAAATATAAAAATAAATAAAGTTAAAACTAATAACCATAATAACAAACTCCCCTCATGGTTACCCCAGGTACCTACTATCTTATAGAATAAAGGTTTTGTGGTATGAGAATTATTAAATACAGTTTCATTACTGAAATCTGAATAAATAAAAGAAAAAATTAATCCTAAGAAACTTATAAAAACTAAAAATAATTGGATAAATGAAAAAGTTATTATTTTATAATCTAATATTTGTTTATCTTTAAAATTTTTAATTGAGAAGAAAAAGATTGGTAAAGAAGAAACAAATCCTAGAAGAAGAGCATAATATCCTAAAGAACTATATAACATTTATTTTTCTCCTATAGCCTCTTTTACCTCTGGCGGCATATAATTTTCATCATGTTTAGCCAGAATTTTTGAAGCTTTGAAAAAAGATCTATCCTTTAAAAACCCTTCAGCAACTACTCCTTTGCCTTCAGAAAAAAGATTAGGCACAACTCCAGAATAAGTAACATTAATTTCATTTTTAAAGTCTGTTATTATGAAATTTATTTCATTACTTGATATATCTATAGAGTTTTTTTTAACCATACCACCGATTCTAATTTTTTTATTTTCTAGTTCTCCTAATTCTTTTACATCTGAGGGAGATTTAAAATAAACTACATTTTCCTCTAAAGATTTTAGAACTAAATAAGTTGATAAAATTAAAGATAAAAAAATTAAAACTATAAAAAAAAATCTTAATTTAACTTTTTGACCATACATGGTTTAAAAGTTAAATGCTCTGGCTGCTAGATAAAATTTCTTTATTGATAATTCGAGATCTTGCAACTTCAGCTTTTTTAGAATCTAGGTTTCCGTATTTAGACACAAATTTATTTCTTTCTTTAATATATTGAATTTTAATCACTACATATAAAGTTAAAAAACTTAAAAATGTAAAAGAAAATGAAGACCAAACATAAATTCCGTATCCATTCATATGTAACAGTTCATTAATCATAATCTGTCTAAGCCTTTATTTTTAATTTTTATCAGTTCTGTATTATATTTCATTAAAAAAATCAGCAAAGAAAATAGAGTAAATGCCGCAGTCATTATTAGTAATGGAAATAACATTGAGGGATGAATTGAGGTTTTGGATAATAAGTTTATCGAAGCGGGTTGGTGTAAAGTATTCCACCAATCAACAGAATATTTTATAATTGGTACATTAATAATTCCAAAAATAGTTATGATAGTTGTTATCTTAAAAACATTCTCTTTATCTGCATAAATTCTCCATGCAATCAAATACATCAGATAAAATAAAGCCAAAATTAACATCGATGTAATTCGTGCATCCCATGCCCACCAAGTTCCCCACGTAGGTTTCCCCCATATCGAACCAGTAACTAAAGCAATGATATTAAAAACTAGCCCTGAGGGAGCTAAACTTTTTGCGATTAAAAATAAGTGTTTGTTTTTAAAAATAAATCCACTTAGTGATAACAAGGTTATAGAGGAAAAAATTCCTAATGAAATCCAAGCTGCAGGTACATGTACATACATTATTCTGACAGAATGACTTTGTTTGTAATCCTCTGGAGATAGAATTAAAGACTCAACTAAACCTAAAAAAAACACCACAATGAATAATGCCATTACATACTTTGGTGCTTTTGATGTAATTAAAAATATTCTGTTTGGTTCTAAAAATTTAAACATAGTTTATTTTAGGATTGTTTTAGTACGAAAAATATATCTGATCAAGAATGTAGAGGGAGATAATGTTTAGGGGTAAATTTAACACTCCTGATCAGATAATCAGAATAGATTAATTTAAGTCTATGTCTAAGATTTGAACTAAATGTGTTTAAATAATGTATTTCTTAATTTGAAGGCTTAAAATAACTAGACCCTTTTTTACCTGAAAAAATCTCTTCTATCAGAGGATGTTTAATCGGCTCATCAGAGTCATCAATTAAAAGGTTTTGCTCTGATACATATGCTTCATATGTTATTTCATCATTCTCGGCTAATAAATGATAAAACGGCTGATCTTTTCTGGGTCTTACATTTTTTGGAATTGATTGATACCACTCTTCTGAATTATTAAATTCAAAATCAACATCGTGAATTACACCTCTGAATTCAAAATGCTTGTGCTTTACGATATCTCCAATTGAAAATTTTGCTTTTTGTACTGACATTGCTTTTAATATGGAGATTTAAAATTAAAAATCAATAAGAAAAAATATAAAGTTTTTATGAAGAGCCTAATTATGTTAATATCTTTTAAGTGAATAAATCTTTTTTTAAATTTCTCACAGATTTTGGACCTCTTGCAATATTTTTTTTATACTACTATAGGAATGATAAAGATATCTCTATAGCGATACCCCCACTAATAATTGCGACATTAATATCATTAATTATCGTTTGGATTTTTGAAAAAAAAATACCTCCAATGCCTTTATTGAGTGGAATCTTAATAACTTTTTTTGGAGGATTAACTATTTATTTCAATGATCCAATATTTATTTACATAAAACCGACTATAATTAACATTATGTTTGCACTTGCTTTATTTTTTGGAAAGTACTTTACCAAAGAGCCGATCTTAAAAAAGATTATGGGTAAATCAATACCTTTAACAGATGTTGGTTGGGAAATACTTAATAGAAGATGGATGTTTTTTTTCTTTGGGCTCGCTTTACTAAATGAATTTGTATGGAGAACTCAAACAGAGGAATTTTGGGTCAATTTCAAAGTTTGGGGAATGCTTCCAATAACAATTATTTTTACTGGTTTTCAAATTGGTTTAATCAATAAATATAAAATAAATGAGTAGTAACTTAAAGTTAATCATCAACAACAACCATAAAATAATAGAAGATAAATATTTTTTTGAAAAAGAAGAATTAAAAATAATATTAGACTTGTATGCTAAAATGGTTTCGGAGGGATCTTGGAAAGATTATGGTTTAAATATATCAAGCAGACAAGTCGGATTTAGTGTGTTCAAAAATGCTGCAGAAAACGCACTTTATAAAATTTGTAAAAATTTCAAGCCTAAAAGTAAAAATCTAAAATATTTAATTACTGATACAAATGGTAAAATTTTAAAAAATTCACATGATTTGAGTTTGTTACTTAAAAATACAAACTGGAAAAAACTTAAAGACTAAAATTATCTTCTTTGACCAAAAAGTCTTAAGAGCATAATAAATAGATTTATGAAATCAAGATAAAGAGTTAAAGCTCCCATTACAGCTTTTTTACCCATTAGTTCCCCAGAATCTGAGGCTGTATACATATTTTTAATTTTTTGAGTATCATATGCAGTCAGTCCCACAAATATCAAAACTCCTAAAATTGAAATCACAAAGTACATCATTGTCGATTTCATAAAAATATTAACTAATGAAGCAATTATAATTCCAATTAGTCCCATCATCAAAAAAGATCCTAATTTAGTAAGGTCTCTTTTGGTAGTGTAACCATATATACTCATTGCACCAAATGTTGCAGATGTAATGAAAAACACTCTTGTTACGCTCATACCAGTGTAAACTAATAAAATTGAAGACAAAGATAACCCCATTAGAGCTGCAAAAATCCAAAAAGTAGTTTGAGCTTTCGATGCACTCATCTTATTTATTCCAAAACTCATATAAAAAACAATTCCTAGCGGAGCTAACATTACCAGCCACTTCAATCCTGATAAATAGATGGCATTACCAATTTGTGTTAATCCCACAATGGATCCAGAGGCATCTGTAACAACTGACCATTTGAATGTTAAGAGTGCGATTATTCCAGTAAGCAAAATACCAGTTGCCATATAATTATAAACTTTAAGCATGTAGGCTCTTAAACCTTCATCTGTTACCGCAGTTTCTTGTGCTGCAGCTTTAGCTCTTGCAAGTATTCCTTTTTTGTCAAATTCCATATTGGCAAAATATATAGTCTTTTACTAATTATTCAAGATGCCTTAAAAGATTGTTAAATAAAATTTACATAAAAAACCTAAATGAATTACAAAAAATTAGGAAATACTGATCTAGATGTAAGTACAATTTGTCTCGGTACAATGACTTGGGGAGAGCAAAATACTGAAGCTGAGGGATTTGATCAGATGAATTATGCATTAGATAAAGGAGTAAACTTTTGGGACACAGCAGAAATCTATTCAATTCCTCCAAGAGAAGAAACTTTTGGTAGCACAGAAGAAATTATAGGTAATTGGTTTGAAAAAACTAAAAATAGAAAAAAGATAATTCTTGCTTCTAAAGTATGTGGACCAATGCGAGAGTATGTTAGAGGGGGCGGTAACCAGTTCGGTAAAAAAAATATAACTAAAGCTTTAGAAGGAAGTCTAAAAAGATTAAAAACTGATTACATAGATTTATATCAACTTCACTGGCCAGAAAGAAATACAAATTTTTTTGGAAAATTAGGTTATGAACACGAAGATGATGGTGAATGGACAAAGTTTGAAGATATTTTAGAAAATCTGAAGAAATTTATAGATCAAGGAAAAATAAGATATATTGGATTATCAAATGAAACACCTTGGGGTTTATCAAAATTTTTAGAAATATCTGAGGATAAAAGTCTTCCAAGGATGCTATCAGTTCAAAATCCCTACAATCTTCTTAATAGAACTTATGAAGTTGGTCTTGCAGAAATGTCTGTTAGAGAAAAAGCTGGATTACTTGCTTATTCACCACTCGCATGTGGATATCTCTCGGGAAAATACAGAAATAATCAATTACCTGAAAAGTCTAGGATAGCGTTACATAAAGACTTCTGGACTAGATACAATAAACCTAACTCCGGAAAAGCTATAGATGCTTATTATGAAATATCACAAAAACACAATTTAGATCTAGCACAAATGAGTTTAAAATTTTTAGAAATTCAACCCTTTGTTACTTCAGTAATCATCGGTGCCACAACAATGGAGCAGTTGAAAACTAATATAGAAAGTGTAAATATAAATTTAACCAAAGAAATTATTAATGAAATTAATGAGATACAAAAAATTTATCCAAACCCATGTCCATAACTAAAAGAATTATTATTTTATTTTCAGTTACTATTTTGTTTTTTCTATCAACTGCTCAAGCACAAGACCTAAAACAAATCGGTAAGTATAAAGATTGGAAAACTATGATTTTAGTTGAACCAACTGGCACTGTTTGTTTTGCACAATCTTCTCCTGTTTTACAAGCTCCAAAATCTAATAAAAGAGACGCTAGATTATTTGTTACTTTTAGGCCAAGTGAAAAAATTACTGATGAAATAAGTGCAAGCTCTGGGTATGAATTTAACAAAAATAATTCTGTAACAGCTACTTCAGGAAAAAATAAAATAAAATTTGATATTATACAACAAGGCTTTGCTTGGATAGCTGATAATAAAATTGAAAAAAAAATGGTTAAAGTTATGAAAAAAGGATCTCGAATTATGATCACAGGATATAACCAAAAAGGATCACAAACAATAGACCATTACTCCCTTTTAGGTTTTACAAAAGCTTACAATGCTGCAAAAACAGCTTGCAGCTAATTAATGAGATCAAAAAAAAAAATTGTTTTAGCATATTCAGGAGGATTAGATACATCCGTAATTTTAAAATGGCTTCAAAAAAATTATAACGCTGAAATTATTTGTTATACGGCAAATATAGGCCAAAAAATTGACAGAAAAAAAATTATTTCAAATGCAAAAAAACTCGGAGTTAAAAATATCATTATTGAAGATTTAAAAAATACTTTTGTTAAAGATTATATTTTTCCTCTGATAAGAGGTCACGCAATTTATGAAGGTGTTTATTTATTAGGTACTTCGATTGCCAGACCATTAATTGCAAAAGATCAAATAAGAGTTGCAAAAAAATTTAAAGCTTATGCTGTTTCTCATGGTTCAACTGGTAAAGGAAATGATCAGATAAGATTTGAATTAGGTTATCATTATTTTGGACCAAAAATAAAAATCATAGCCCCTTGGAGAATTTGGAAACTTAAATCTAGAACTGATCTAATAAATTACGCAAAAAAATATAAAATAAAAATTCCTAAAGACAAAAAAGGTGCTCCTCCTTTTTCTATTGATGATAATTTATTTCATACATCAACTGAGGGTAAAATTTTAGAAAATCCAAAAAATCCAGCTCCTGAGTTTATTTTTCAAAGAACCACTTCTCCTGAAAAAGCTCCGAAAAAACCATCATTTGTAACTATTGATTTTAAAAACAGTGATCCAATCGGAATTAATGGAAGAAAATTATCTCCATCAAAATTATTAGACAAACTCAATCAACTTGCTGGTAAAAATGGAATTGGAAGAGAAGACTTAGTTGAAAATAGATTCATAGGAATAAAATCTAGAGGTGTATATGAAACTCCAGGTGGGACATTATTAATTAAAGCTCATAGAGCAATTGAGTCTGTAACCTTAGATAAAGAAACAGTGCATAAAAAAGATCAAATAATGTCAAGATATGCAGAACTTATTTATAATGGTTATTGGTATTCGAAAGAAAGATTTAAACTTCAAAAAATTATAGATACTAAAAAAAATAAAGTAAATGGATCAGTTAAACTTAAACTTTATAAGGGTAATGTGATCATTTGGTCTAGACAAACTAAAAGTTCTGCATATTCATTAAAGAAAGTTTCTTTTGAAGAAAATAAAACATTTAATAAATTGAATGTTGAAAAATTTATCAATTATCATAAAAAAAAATTAAGATCTTAAATTATTATGAAGTTTGAATATTCAAGGGCAAAAGCCATTGAGAAATTAGATCAATTTATTGAAAAAAATCTCTCCGAATACTCAAAATTAAGAAATTTTGATTTTGGACCAGGGAAAAGATCAAATGTTTCTTGTCTATCTCCTTATATTACTCATGGAATAATTAGTGAAAAAGAGATTTTAAAAAAATCTTTATCTAAATTATCCTTTTCAAAAATCGAAAAATTTGTTCAAGAAATTTTATGGAGAACATATTGGAAAGGTTGGTTAGAATTAAGACCAAATGTTTGGACAGATTATCTTTTTGAATTAAATGAAATAAAAAAGGAATTTCAGAATAATAAAGAATATATTTCCGCAATTGAAGGAAAAACAAACATTGAATGCTTTAATGAATGGGTAAATGAACTGAAAGAAAATAATTATTTACATAATCATACAAGAATGTGGTTTGCTAGTATTTGGATTTTTACTTTAGAATTACCTTGGCAATTAGGAGCTGAATTTTTTATGCAACATCTTTATGATGGGGACGCCGCATCTAACACCCTTGGCTGGAGATGGGTAGCAGGTGTTCAAACACAAGGAAAACATTATTTAGCGAGTGAATGGAATATCAAGAAATTCACTAATAATAGATTTAATAATATTAAATTAAACGAGAACGCTACTCCTAAAATTTCAAAAAAAAATTATTCAATTATGAAACAGGATTTTAACAATAAGAATATAGATAATAGAAATCTTTTAATTTTTGAAAATAATCTATCATTTGAAACCACTGATTTCCAAAATGATAAATTTAAAAAGATATATTTAATTTCGAATAAAAATGAAAATAGATCTATCAAACTAAGCGAAAAAGTTATAAAATTTAAATCACTTTTAATTAATGACCAAAAACAAAGATTGAATGATAAATCTATTGATTGTGATGTAGTTGATATAAGTGAAATTAAGGATATTAATGAGAAAGTCATTGCGTTATATCCAACTGTTGGTGAAAACCTGGATTATTTAAATTCAAATAATTTAAAATTAGATTTTTTATATAGAAAACTCGATCAATATTCTTGGCAATATTGTAATAAAGGTTTTTATAATTTTAAAAATTATATTCCTAAAATAATTACAAGTTTCAACTAAAACCACCTAAACATTCCAATAATACCAGCTGTTGCATAAAAGAATTGTAAGAATAATATTCCTCTATGACCACCCCTATGAGCCCAAATTCCAATTAAAATTGCAGATATAAGTAATAAGCAGAAACCAAAAAACTCTATACCAATATTCATCGCTACAAATAATGAGTACAATATTGCTGTAATAACGCCAGCCCATTCAAAAATTTTATTATTCATTTCTTTTATTCACTTTCCAATTTGAATTTTTTTCTATTATAAATTTTTTTTTTATTTTTTACTATTTTATTTCTTAACATCGGTGAACTTAATAATTTTGCCATTGGATTTTTCTTTTTCATTTTTTTTCTTTTTTTGCTCATAAGAGTGACTTAAAATTGTTGTATAAAATTTTGGAATAATTATTCATATCTGTCATATTATTTTTAGCAGCTTGATCGAATTTCTTTAATGCTCCATCACCAAGATGATCCTCAAGTGCCTTTTTATATTCTGGTACACAACCCCACTGATTAACTGTTGTATTTTTTATTTCTATATGAAATTGAATACCATATGCATGATGTTGATATTTAAAAATCTGATACTTAGTTACTGGAGATGATGCTAATAAAGTAATATCCTGATTTTTATCAATTCCTTGAACTTCGTAAGAATGCCATTGCAAACTTTTAATTTTATCAGGAAATTTAGAAAACAAATTATCTTGATTTTTTTCTTTAGTAAAATTGATATCCATCATACCAATCTCTGCTGGACTTGATTTTACAACCTTGCCACCAACAACCTCTCCTAATAGCTGACAACCTAAGCAAAAACCTAAATAAGGTTTTTTTAGATCAACAACAAACTCTTTAATTCTTTTTTTTTCCTCAATTAACCAAGGATATTTTTTTTCCATAAAAGTATCCATTGGACCGCCCATACAGAGCATGCCATCAAATTTACTTAAATCATTTGGAATTTTTTCATCTTCGTCTAGCTCAATGGTGGTAAGGTTTAATCCATCAGCTAACATAAGATCTTTAATGTAACCAGGATCTTCAATTTTAATATGTTGTAAAATTATTATGTTCAATTATCTCAGCTTAGCCTAGAACACTTCTTAGAACAATATTTTACTCTTTCCCAATTTAGCTTCCATTTCTTACGCCAAACAAAAGGTCTTTTACAAACAGGGCAAATTTTTGAGGGAAGATTTTCTTTTTTCACTAAATTGTATTTTGTTTAATAAATTTATCTGCAGCTGACAAAATTAATTTTTTTCTTTCAATTTTCATTTTATCAAAAATTCTTACCATCATAGAAAGTCTAGGATTTTTCAAAAAAAATTTTCTATTACGGTCAATAAATCTCCAATACAGTCCATCCATTGTGTTACACCACTCACCTTTTTTAAAATCCATCATTTTCATAAAGTAACTAGATCCACATATATAAGGTTTAGTAGCAAATATTCCTCCATCACTAAACAATCCCATTCCATAAACATTAGGCACCATCACCCAATCTGAAGAGTCTACAAACATCTCCATAAACCATTTGTAAACAATAGTGGGTTTTATTTCACAAAGATTCATAATGTTAGATAAAATCATTAACCTTTCAATGTGATGAGACCATCCATGATTTAATGCATTTTTAATAGCATAATCTAGTGGAGGCAATCCTGTTGTGCCTTCGTACCACGATTTTTTCATTTTTCTATTTTGTTTGAAAAAATTTCCTGTTTCCATTTCATTTGAGTAACTTTGATAAATGCCTCTCATAAATTCTCTCCAACCAATTACCTGACGTATGTAACCCTCTAATGAATTTAATCTTATCTTTTTACTTTTATGGAATTCTAAAATCTTTTTGATAATTAATTCTGGAGTAATTAAACCTAAGTTTACATATGGACTTAATGCACTATGAAATAAGATATTATCTTTTTGATCAACAGCATCTTCATAGTCACCAAATAAATTTGACTTTTCTTTTATAAAAAAATTTAAAAGTTTTATGACATCATTATATTCAGTAGCAAACCAGAAATTATCAATTTTACCAGGATGATCTTTGAATAATTTCTCAATAATTGGTTTTAATTTTTTTGTATGATTAGTTTCATTTATCTTTGGAAACTTTGGAATAGAAATATTTTTTGGTAATTTATTTCTATTATCTTCATCAAAGCTCCATTTACCTCCAATTGGGTTTCCATCCGAACCCATCAATATCCCTGATTTTTTTCTAACATCTTTATAAAAAGTTGCCATAAAAGGTTTTTTTGATTTGGATAGATATTGTTTAAATTCTTCTCTTGAATTTAAAAACATTGGAGTTTGTATAACATTCCATTTTATTTTTTCTTTTTTAAGAAATTGATTTATTTTTTTCTCAAAAAATTTATCTTCAACTTCAAAACTTGAAATCTCTTTTATTTTTTTTGAATCAATTATTTTTTTTAATTTTTTTGAATAATCGTATTTAAATTCTTTATCCTCAATTTTAAGATACTCTAATTTAAATTTATCTTTTTTAAGGTTTTCAGCATATGAACGCATCGATGATAAGAAGAGGAGGATTTTTTGTTTATGATGTTTTTCATAGGTACATAATTGGTAATCTTCGGCCATAAAAAAAAAGTGGTCTTTTTTGAAGCGGTCCAAGTATTTTGATGGAAATAATTGATTACCCAGTATAAAAAATAACTTCATATTTAAATATAACTAATAAAATTTTTTATGTCAGAAAAATATCTTATTTTTGGTGCGACAGGATCCATCGGTTCTAGTTTAGCTGAACAATTAGTAAATTCAGGAAATTTAGTTCATTTAGTTGGAAGAAGTGAGAATGAAACAAAAAATATTTCTGAAAAATTAGGTTGTGCATTTACGATAGCTGATGTTTTGGAAGATGGATTTGTAGAAAAAGTTAAAAACGATATTTCAGATGTAAAAGGTATTGCTTATTGTGTGGGTTCAATTGATTTGAAACCTTTAAGAATGGTTAACGAGCAAGATTTCAACAAATGTATGAAACTAAATCTATATTCAGCTGTCGAAGTTATAAAAGGATACCAAGATAATTTAAAAAAAAATAAAGGTTCGGTAGTTTTATTTTCCACAGTTGCTGCTCAAAGAGGTTTCACAAATCATGCTATAATTGCATCTACAAAAGCTGCGGTTGAGGGTTTAACAGTTTCATTGGCAGCAGAATTTGCCCCCAATATAAGGGTGAACTGTATTGCACCTAGTTTGACTAATTCAAAAATTGCTGAACCAATGTTAAAAAATAAAGCATTAGCGGATGGTATAGCTAAAGCCCATCCTTTAAAAAGATTAGGTGAGGGTAAAGATTCTGCTTCACTTGCAAAGTTTCTTATTACAGATGACAGCTCATGGGTTACAGGTCAAATAATAGCTGTTGATGGTGGTAGATCAAAACTTTCGTAAAGTGAAGAATCTTGCTTTTTTTTTATTCTTGTTTTTGTTTAATATTACTGTTTCTTTGGCAGAAAGTTTAAGTTTTAAAAAAATCATTAATCTAGATAATCCGTGGGGATCTTCATTTATAAATAATGAAAAATTACTAATTACAGAGAAAAGTGGAAAAATTAAATTAATAAATCTTAATTCCAAAAAAATTTCTGAGATTAATCATAATCTAAATTATTTAGAACATGGTCAAGGTGGTTTAATGGATATTCTTTTTAAAAATAATTATGTTTACATATCATACACTGAAAATAGAGGTAATTGGAAAACTAGTACTTCTATAGCTAAGGCTAAATTTGATAAAAAAAAATTGGAATTCTATAATATTTTTCAAGCAGAACCACCAATTGATTCTGGTTATCATTTTGGATCAAGAATAGTAATTAAAGATAATTACTTATTTGCATCTGTAGGTGAGAGAAATAAAGGCATGATTGCACAGGATCCTTCTAAGCATCCTGGGAGCATCATTAGAATCCTTACGAATGGAAAAATCCCAAAAGATAATCCAAAATTCGAAGGAAAATCAGACTGGTTACCTGAAATTTATCAAATAGGTATCAGAAATCCTCAAGGTTTAACTTTATCCCCTTTCGATAGAAAGATTTACATGAGCAATCATGGTGCTAGAGGAGGTGATTGGTTTGGTGAAGTTAAAAAAGGTGAAAATTATGGGTGGAAAATTTTAGGATGGGGAGGAACAAATTATTCTGGCCTTCCTATAGGTCCAAAATGGAAACCAGGTTTCACAAAAGCTATACATTATTGGACACCATCTATCGCTACTAGCGCAATATCTATTTATAAAGGAAAAGAATTTAATGAATGGAACGGACATGCTTTAATTACTTCACTTAAAGATCAGTCTTTGAGAAAATTAAATTTTGAAGATTTATCAAAAGTAAAAGAAGAAATTATTTTCAAAAATAAAATTGGAAGAATAAGAGATATACAAGTTCATCCTTCTAATGGAAAAATTTACTTTTTAGGACAAGATGGTTTGTGGTTAATGGAAAATATTTAATCTATGATGAATTTTTAAATAAATGGCTAAAAACACCAGACCAAATATGTTGATACCCTTTATTTTTTAAAAATTTATAGATTTCATCATTATGAATGTCTTGATTATGTATTTCTATACAAATTAATTTTGGGTTATATTTTTCAAAATTGAGCCCTAATAATACTTTGTAGTCTGCTCCTTCAACATCTATATCTAACAAATCAATTTCTCTATTACAATACTTGCTGTTTTCTAGAATTTCATTAAGAGTGTAAGCTTGCATTACTTTTGTTTTAATTCTTCCTTGAAATACTTTGTTTGCCTGTTCTTCGTTAGTTGTACTTAGTTGACTGAGCTCTTTTTGAAAAAAAATTTTTACATTTTGTTTTTTTTCTGAAATTGCACATTTATAATTTAGATCATCTGGCCGCAAAAAATTAAATAAATCAATAGAAAATTGGCTAATATCAATATTAATTCCTCGCCAATTATTCATATACAATAAATGAGTATTATTTCTATTAATTGGATGAAAACAACCAACATCAACATAAAATCCATCTTTTTTATTTTTAAAAAAATTTAGAATATTCAAATCTTCTTTATCCATAGAATAACTTTTTTTTTTAAGAAAGAATCTATTTTTGATATAAATATTATGAATAATGTGAATTTTTTTTTTTATTAAAGAAAACAAAATTTTTAATTATCTAATAATTTTTTTTTTGCTTTATCAAATTCTTCTTGTGTTAAAGCTCCAGACTGCAAGAGTTCATTTAATTTCATCAATTCGTCACTTAAATTTTCTGAAGATTTTAAATCATTTAAGTCTTCATCGTGATTATCTTCAGATTTATTTTTTTCTTTTGCTTTAAATCCTTTCATGATAGCTGACCCGCCAAGGTATAAAACAAATGCTAATATAGGAATTACTAAAACGAAAAAAATCAGTTTTTCCACGATTTAATCCTCATCTTCATCTTCATTTCTCCAACCTTTTTGATACATTAAATATGCTGCAAGTATAACTGAAAAAGTTCCTGCAATCATTCCATAATCAAACCCTACTTGTTGATTGTAAAAATACCAACCAAGCTGAGTTGCACCTATGGGTATCACAGTAAGTATCAACATTATAATTGCGATTCTGTAATGGTACTTTGGTCTTTTCATTAGATAAGATTATCAAATTTAAAATTATTTTAATTAAATTATTCTTATTTGAGACAAAAAAACTTTCAAAAAACCTTTATTTTTGAGATCTTTTAAAACAATCAATGGTATTTTTCAGCAAACAGGCAATGGTCATTGGTCCAACTCCCCCAGGAACAGGAGTTAATGCTTTTGCAACTTTTGAAACTTCATCAAAATCTACATCTCCTACAATACCTTTTTCAGTTTTGTTAATTCCAACATCAATAACAATTGTCTCTTTTTTAACCCAATCACCTTTTACAAGCTCTGGAATTCCAACCGCTGCCACAATAATATCTGCCTTCAAGCATTCAGATTTTAAATCTTTAGTTTTAGAATGAGTAATTGTTACAGTGCAATTCTCTTTTAAAAGTAATTGAGTCATTGGTTTTCCATTTAAATTTGATCGACCAACTACTACAGCTTTTTTTCCATTTAAGTTTGGTTCGGTTTTTTTTATTAATAGATAACAACCAAGTGGAGTGCATGGAATAGAGCTATCATAACCTGATGATAAGTTGCCAACATTCATGGGATGAAAACCATCAACATCCTTTGATGGATCAATTGTTTGAATTACTTTTTGTTTATCAATATGTTTAGGTAACGGTAATTGAACTAAAATGCCCGAAACGCTATCGTCTTTGTTAAGTTCCTTAATTTTTTCCAAAACAACTTTTTGCTCAATTGTATCCGGATATCTTATAACTTCTGATTTAAGCCCAACCTCATTTGCGGATTTTTCCTTATTTCTTACATAAATTTGACTTGGTGTAAGGTCACCAATCAAAATTACAGTTAAGCCTGGGACTTTATTAAATTTTTTTTTTAATGAGGACACCTCATGTTTTAATTCTTCACGTAATTCTGCTGCAGCTTTTTTTCCATCAATTAAAATCATAAATTTTAAAATATTAATGGAGCAATATAGATTTTCATGCAAATTTCAATAAACCAAATCAATAATAACAGAATAATTGGTGAAATATCCAAAGATCCTAAATTTGGTAGAAATCTTCTGATACGATTTAAAAATGGCTCTGTTAACTTATAAGTTAATTCCAAAATTGAGTAAACAAAGCGATTTTGTGTGTTTAGAACATTAAAGGCAATTAACCAACTTATTATTACATTAGCTATTACAACATAAGAATATAATTTTAATATCTGTAATGTTAGATAAAAAATTGCAATCATTTTTTTTCTACATAAATAGATTGGCTTGGGAATGCAAAGGAAGCTCCATTTTTTTCTACTATTTGTTTAATTGCAATTGCTAATCTTTCCTTAACATCGAGCCAGTTATTCCAACTACTTGAGTTTGTAAAACATCTTACGTACATATCAATTGAGCTATCAGAAAATTTATCAACTCTTACTGCGACACCTATAGAAGTATTATAATCTTTACCAGTATTTATATGATCTTCAATTTCATCTCTTATCTTTTTTAATTGTTCTACAGTAGTGTCGTATTGAAGTGTTATTATCCAGCTTATTAACCAATTTGAAGTTTCACTAACATTAATAACAGCATTCTCTGCAAATTGAAAGTTTGGAATAATTGCAAGAGATTTATCAAACTTTCTTATTGTTGTTGATCTAAAACCAATCTTTTCAACTATTCCTTCAATAATACCTTCAACAGAAATCCAGTCTCCAATTTTAAATCTTTTCTCAACTAAAACCAAAATTCCTGAAATCAAATTTTTAAATAAATCTTGTGCACCTAATGCAACAGCAACACCAAATAAACCTAGTCCAGCAATTATTGGGCCTATCTTAATTCCCCATAATTCTAATACAGCAGCAAGTCCTAATATAAAAATTAATATTTTAAGTGATTTAATGATCCAACCTATAAGTTCTCTTGTTAATAATTTATCTAATCCACTTAAAATGTACGAAACAGGTTCTATAATTTGATGTATGACCCAAAAAATTAAAATAGTTATTAAAGTCCTATTTATTGTATCAACTATCTCTCTTCCCTCAATCGAGAAAGTCATATAATAACTGGCTATAAAAAAACCTAAAACAATCGGCAAAAATCTCGCTGGACCAATAAGTGACTGAACAAAAGTGTCATCTAATTTATTGGTTGTTCTTTTTGAAATAATTTCTAACTTTTTAATGACAAGCTTGCTTATTAATCCACGAAAAATTAAGAAGATTAAAAAAATACCAATCCCAATCAAAATTTGAAATATATCTACTCCAAGAATGCCTTTATTCCAGACAGATAAAAAAATTTCCGAAAAATTATTTATTAAATCCATACTTAAATTTTATATAACAAAAACTCCTCTTCTCCAGAATTAAAAATAAATATTTTCTTCCATTTAATTTCATTCAATATAGATGAGCTTTTTTCACTCATACACATTAAATTAGTGTTCATCCATAGGTTTTCTATTTTCTCATTTTTAATAAAATTTAAGAAACTAAGAGCACTATTTTGCGAATAAATATAAACTATATCTGGCATATTAATCTTTAATTTTTCAACAAAACTTTTCTCAAAATTTTTGTTATGATTTGTTTTATAGTTAATTAGTCTAGTAATAGAATATCCTTCATCAATTAACTTTTTATCTAAATCTGAAGAAATAACTTCTCCACTTATATAAATTAAATTTCCATCACTAGAGTTAAAATTTTGTTGTATTAACTCTAAAAGATTTCTTACATTTCCTTCGGCTGAAATAATGTTTTGAAATCCAGCATTTTTTGCTTTTTTTTCTGTTGCTAAACCAACACAAAAACATTTTATATTCTTATCGATTTTTTTAAGGTCTAAATATTTAATTGCATTTGCACTTGTAAAAATTATTCCTTTACAATTCAAAATTGAACTATCATCATAAGGAACCATTTCAATAGACAATAAAGGTAAATGAGATACTATATGACCTAGTTCTTTAAATCGAAGAATCAAATCGGAACAATCATCTAATGGTCTTGTTAACAAAACATGCATATCTATTTTTTATAGCTACCTTTTGATTTTTCTTTCAAAATTTTACCAATTTCAACACCTATTTTGTCAAAATCTTTTATATCTTTTGTATTTTTTTCATAAAATCTTTCAGAACCGTCTAAAGAAAATAATTCTGCTTCTAAGGTTATTTGATCATCTTTCAATAACGCATGTACTCCTATTGCTGTTTCACAATCTCCTTCCAAAATTCTTAATACATCTCTTTCTGCTAAAGCACATTTAGAAGTGGGAATATCATTTACTTTTTTCAACAAATCAATTGTTCTACTGTCATCATCTCTACATTGCATAGCAATGACACCCTGACCTGCACTAGGAATAATTTCTTGAATTAAAAATATTTGATCAATTTCTTTTTCTAATTTTAATGCTTTTATGCCTGCTGATGAAAGAACTATTGCATCGTACGAGCCATCTCTTAGTTTTTTTAATCGAGTATCTACATTACCTCTAATCAATTTACATAAAACATCATTTCTGATACTTTTAATTTGAAATTCTCTTCTAAATGAAGAGGTTCCAATTATTGAAGTTGGCTTTAAATCTTTAAGTTTCTTTTTATCTTTACTAATTAAAATTTCTCTTGGATCATTTCGCTTTAAAAAAAAATTGTTTAACAATCCTTCTGTCTCAATTATTGGCATATCTTTTAGAGCATGAACAGCTATATGTATATTCCCATCTATTAATTCGCTTTCAATATTTTTTGAAAATAATCCTTTACCACCCATTTCAGAAAGTCTTTTGTCTAAAACTTGATCACCTTTAGTAACAATTGGTTTAATTATTAATTGATCCTCCCTTAAGTCGGAGCTTTTTATAATTTCATTTTTTACTTTTTGAGCGTAAATAAGTGCTAATTTACTACCTCTTGAACCAATAATAATTTTTTCTTTTTTCATGCTTGTAAAGAGATTGTACTATTAATAAAAACTATTTGAATGAACAAAAAGCCAATAATTTTGGGGATTGAATCTAGTTGTGATGAAACAGCTGCATCGATTATAACTGAAAATGAACAAGGAATACCAATAATTTTATCAAGTGTTGTCTCAAGCCAAGTTGAAGTACATGAAGATTTTGGAGGTGTAGTTCCCGAACTTGCTGCTAGATCACATATAGAAAAGATTGACTGGATTGTTCAAAGAGCAATTGATGATAGTGGAAAAAAAATTGAAGATATAGACGCTGTAGCATCAACTGCTGGACCAGGATTAATTGTTTGTTTATCTGTAGGTCTTAGTTTTGGAAAATCTTTAGCATCATCGTTAAATATACCTTTTATATCTGTAAACCATTTAGAGGGTCATGCATTAAGTCCAAAACTTAATTCAAAATTAAGTTATCCATATTTATTACTTTTAATCTCAGGAGGACACACTCAATTCTTAGCCGTGAATGGTATTGGTTCATATAAAAGATTAGGAACAACTATTGATGATGCATTAGGAGAAGCTTTTGATAAAACAGCTAAGTTACTTGGAATTAAATTTCCAGGTGGTCCACAAATAGAAATCTTAGCTGAAAAGGGAAATCCAAACAGATTTCAGTTACCTAAACCAATATTTAATAAAGGTGGGTGTAATCTCTCATTTGCAGGACTTAAAACAGCTATATTAAAAATAAGCAAAGATATTAAAAACGAACAAGATAAGTTTGATATAGCTGCTTCTTTCCAAAAAACAATTGAAGATATTCTAAAAAAAAAAACTGAAATTGCTTTTGATGAGTTTAAAAAAATCAAAACGGTTGAAAATAAAATATTTGTTGTAGCAGGAGGTGTTGCTGCCAATAAAAAAATTAGATCTATGCTCACAAAACTTTGTCATAAGAATAATTATAAACATATTTTTCCACCTATTGATTTGTGTGGAGATAATGCAGCAATGATAGCTATGGTAGGTTTAGAAAAGTTTAAGATTAAACAGTTTAGTAATTTAGATTATCCAGCAAAACCCCGGTGGCCGCTGGACGAAAATGCTGCATTTTTAAAAGGAGCTGGTGTGCAACTATAATGAAATATTGGTTGTTAAAATCTGAGCCAGATGTTTGGTCAATTGATCAACAAAAAAAAGTAGGCTCCAAAGGTGCACCTTGGGATGGCGTAAGAAACTATCAAGCAGCCAATAACCTAAGATCTATGAGGAAGGGAGATCAATGTTTTTTTTATCATTCGAATATTGGAAAACAAATAGTTGGAGTAGTAGAGGTGATCAATGAAGCTTTTTTGGATAGAACTGATAAAACTGGGCGATTCGTTGCTGTAACTGTTAAGTTTTTGAGAAAACTTGATAAACCTTTAAGTCTCGAAGAAATCAAAAAAAACAAGGAATTACGCCATTTATCTTTAGTTAAGCAAAGTAGATTATCAGTGATGCCCATAGATTCTAAAAGCTGGAAAATTTTAAATAAGATGAGTAAGATTTAGTTATATATTTTTTACTTTATGCCAAAAAAAAAGAAAAGAAAAAAAACTATAAAAAAATCTTCCAAAAAAAAAGTAGTTAGGAGAAAAAATAAATTTAAGAAAAGAGTAGTTAAAAGAAAAAATAAAAAAATAAAAAAAAAGAGAAAAAAAAGCTTAAGAAAAAAAACCAATAAAAAAATTGACAAAAATAATTCTTCAACTGAATTAATTATTAAAACTAGACGTGAATGGGTTAAAGCAAGCTTAGCAAACAAATCTCAATATCAAAAAAGTTATAATGAGTCGATTAAAAATAATGATAGTTTTTGGAAAAAACAAGGAAAAAGAATAAGTTGGATAAAACCTTATAAAAAAATTAAAGATATTAAGTACAGTTCTAAAGAAGTAAGAATTAAATGGTTTCACGATGGGACATTAAATGCATCCGCAAACTGTATTGATAGACACCTTAAAGATAAAAAAGATAAAACTGCAATTATTTGGGTTGGTGATGATCCAAAAGATAATCAGAAAATTTCATATAAACATCTTCATCAAAGAGTAAAAAATGAAATTATAAAAAGCTCCGACTTAAGGGAGGATCAATTAATAATTAAACCAAT
>NZ_CVSF01000032.1 GCF_001179925.1 Candidatus Pelagibacter communis
ATTTGTGATGTTGATGTAGGAGAAAAAGAAATAAAAAAAGTTGTTTGTGGTGCTGAAAATGCAAAAAAAGGATTAATTACAGTCTATGCTCCTCCAGGAGCAATTATTCCTAAAACTAAAACAAAATTAGTGGTTGCCAAAATTAGAGAGGTTGTTTCTTATGGGATGCTATGTTCAGAGTCTGAATTAGATATATCTAATGAAAGTAATGGAATAATTGAATTATCATTAAGAAAATACGGAAAAAATATAGGAAAAAGTTATTTTTCAAAATTAAATTTAAATTTAATAGATTTATCAATAACACCCAATAGACCTGATTGTCTTGGTGTCAGGGGAATAGCCAGAGATCTTGCTGCTGCTGGGTTTGGCAAGATGAGGAATGTTAAGGAAAAAAAAATTAAATCAAAATCAAAACAATTATTAAAGGTAAAAATAAAAAAAGAAAAAAATCAAGGTTGTGTAGCTTTTGGAAGTTGTTTAATTACTAACGTAAAAAATACTGATAGCCCTCAATGGTTAAAAGATAAGTTAATTTCTGTAGGCCAAAAGCCAATTTCAGCAATAGTTGATATTACAAATTATGTCATGCTTGATAATAATCGTCCATTACATGCTTATGATGCAGATAAAATAAAAGGTGGCATTATAGTTCGAAATTCTAAATCTGGAGAAAAATTTTCAGCTCTTGATAATAAAAATTATAATTTAGAAAGCGGCATGTGTGTAATAAGTGATGATGAGGGTGTTTTGGGGCTAGGAGGAATTATAGGAGGCACTAGATCAGGAACAGAATTTAATACAAAAAACATATTATTAGAGTCAGCTTATTTTGAACCTAGATCTATAAGAAAAACGGCAAAAAAATTGAATATTGATACAGACGCAAAATTTAGATTTGAAAGAGGCATAGATCCATTATCCATCGAAAATGGTTTAAATAAAGCGGCATTATTAATTAAGGATATTTGTGGTGGAGAAATAAGCAAAATAGATCTTCAAAAGATTAGAAATTATAAAAAAAGAATAATTAAATTTGATTATAATTTATTTTATAAGATATCTGGGTTTAAAATTTCAATTAATGAAAAATTAAAGATTTTAGAAAATCTTGGCTTTGAAATTAAAAAAGAAAAAAAATATTTAAAATTAATTGTTCCTTCATGGAGACCTGATATTTCTCAAGACGTAGATATTGTTGAGGAATTAGTGAGAATGACTGGATATGATAAAATTAAGGTTATAAATCCAATTAAAATCAGAACTAAAACTACTTTAACCAGATCTCAAAAATTATTTCATTTCTTACAAAGAGCAATAGCTTCTAAAGGTTATTTAGAGGCTATAACATGGTCATTTACAGATGCAAATTACAATAACCATTTCAAAAATAAAAATAAAGAAATTAAAATAATTAATCCAATAAGTTCTGAGTTAAGTGTTTTAAGAAATTCTATATTTTCAAATTTGATTATGTATATGAGCAAAAATATTGATAGAGGTATAAAGGATTTATCAATATTTGAAATAGGTCCAATTTTTTATGGATATAATCCAGGTCAACAGAATACAGTAATCTGTGGTCTTTCAGCGGGTAAAAAATTTAGATCTTCTTGGATTGATAATGAGAGAGATGTAGATTTATTTGATGTAAAAAGAGACGTTGTCCAAACTTTGGTTGAGGCAGGCTATAATTCAAATAAATTTTTTATAGATAGCGAGACTCCTAATTATTACCATCCTGGAAAATCGGGTAGATTATTTTTAAATAAGGAAAAAGATAAGGTTGCATCCTATTTTGGTGAAATTCATCCAAGTATTTTAAAAAAAATAGATTTAAAAACTGAGTCTTTAGTAGGCTTTGAAATCTTTTTTGATAATTTAAAACTTCCTAAAAAATCTTTAAACGATCAAAAAATAAAGTTTAGTGTTTCTGATTTTCAAAAATCCGAGAGAGATTTTGCATTTATAGTTAATAAAGATGTTAAAGCTCAAGACTTAATAAATGCGGTTTCAAGTGTAGACCAAAATTTAATTAGTAATATAAAAATATTTGATGTTTACGAAGGTGAACACATTCCTGATAATCAGAAATCGATTGCAATAAATGTAACAATACAGTCGTTAGAAAAAACATTGAATGATAGTGATTTAGAAAAAATTAATAATTCAATAATTAAAGCAGTTGAAAATAGAACTGGTGCTAAAATTAGATCATAAAATTTATGAGCACTATCGATAATATAAGAAACTTTGCAATTATAGCACATATTGACCATGGAAAATCAACTATTGCCGATAGAATTATTCATAAATGTGGTGGATTATCAGAAAGAGAGATGAAAGCTCAAGTTTTAGACTCTATGGACATTGAGAGAGAAAGAGGAATCACAATTAAGGCTCAAACAGTAAAATTAAATTATAAAGCAAAAGATGGAAAGGATTATATCCTTAACATTATAGATACCCCAGGCCATGTAGATTTTAGCTATGAAGTTAGTAGATCTTTATATGCTTGCGAGGGATCAATTTTAATAGTGGATAGCACACAAGGTGTAGAGGCTCAAACTTTAGCGAATGTTTATCAAGCTCTGGATATTAATCATGAAATCATACCTGTATTGAATAAAATAGATCTTCCAGCATCAGATACAGATAGAACAAAAAAACAAATTGAGGATGTTATAGGAATTGATACGAGTGATGCAGTCAATTGTTCAGGAAAAACAGGTGAAGGTATTGAAGAAATATTAGAGAAGATAGTAAATTCGCTACCTGGACCAGAAGGTAAACTCTCTGACGATCTTAAGTGTTTATTGGTCGATAGTTGGTATGATACTTATCTTGGTGTTGTAATTTTAGTTAGAGTAATAAATGGAAAAATTACTAAGAATATGAGAATTAAAATGCTTTCAACAGATCAAGACTATATAGTAGAAAAAGTTGGAGTTTTTACCCCTAAAGCAAAAGATATAAATGAATTAAATTCTGGTGAAATTGGTTTTATAACTACGGGAATAAAAGTACTATCAGAAACCAAAGTTGGGGATACAATTTGCGATGCTACAAAACCAAAAGTAGAGGCATTGCCTGGATTTAAGCCCAGTAAACCAGTGGTATTTTGTGGTTTATTTCCTGTAGACAGTTCTGAGTACCAAAAATTAAAAGATGGTTTGGCTAAATTGCAATTAAATGATGCTAGTTTTTCATTCGAAGCCGAGTCTTCTTCCGCGCTAGGATTAGGTTTTAGATGTGGTTTTTTAGGTTTGTTACATTTAGAAATTATAACTGAAAGACTTGAAAGAGAATTTGATGTAAATTTATTAACAACTACACCTGGTGTTGTTTATAAGGTAAATTTGAATAATAATAAATCAATTGATTTACAAAATCCATCAAGTCTTCCAGATCCAACATTCATCAAAAATATCGAGGAACCTTGGATCAAAGCAACTATAATAACACCAGATCAGTATTTAGGATCAATCATTAAACTTTGTCAGGATAAAAGAGGAATTCAAAATAATTTAACATATTCAGGAAATAGAGCAGTATTAAGTTACGAGCTCCCATTGAATGAGGTAGTTTTTGACTTTAATGATCGAATAAAATCAATGACTAGTGGTTATGCGAGTTTTGATTATGAAATCGCAGAATATAGGGAGGGAAGTTTAGTAAAATTAGGAATTTTAGTTAATGGGGAGCCAGTAGATGCTTTAGCAATGATGATACACAAGGATTTTGCCCAAAGAACTGGAAGAGAAGTTTGTGAAAAATTAAAGGATTTAATTCCAAGACATAACTTTATGATACCTATTCAAGCTGCGATTGGAGGAAAAATTATAGCAAGAGAAACAATTAAAGGTTTTAAAAAAGATGTATTAACGAAAATTCACGGTGGCGGAGCAACGGATAGAAAAAGAAAATTATTAGAAAAACAAAAGAAAGGTAAAGCCAGATCTAAACAATTTGGTCGTGTAGAAATTCCTCAAGAGGCATTTATTGGAGTATTAAAAATAAATAATGAAAAATAGGAAAACTAATGTCAAAAATTTTTGATTGTATAACATTTTTTGATAATAACTATATGTTCAATTTGAGGTACAAAATTTTAAATAAATACGTAGACTACTTTGTTATTTGTGAATCATTGTATGACCATACCGGAAAAAGAAAAAAAAAAAAATTTATTTGGAAGAATGAATACAATAAAAAAAAAATTATTTATATATTATTGAAAGATCCATTTCCAAAAAAAAATGATAGATGGAAAAATCAAGCAATACAGAGAGAATATTTGTTAAAAAAATTGAAATTTGCCTCACCTGAAGATTATATTTTTTTTTCGGATCCAGATGAAATCATGAGACCAGAAAAACTTAAGAATTTTAAATTAGAAAAAAAGTATGGAATCTTTTTACAAGATTGTTTTAACTATAAATTTAATCTTTTCAATCCTTATGAGTCACCATGGGAAGGAAGCCGAGTTGTAAAAAAAAAAAATTTAAAATCAATAAATTTTATGAGGCAAAAAATATTGTCAAAAAATTTAAGAAAAGTTTTTAAGTTCAATATTGAAAAAAGTATAGAAATCATAAAAAATGGTGGATGGCATTTTAATAATATTATGGATCCTGAACAAATTTCTTTAAAATTAAAAACTTTTGCTCATTCCGAATTTTCTGGTAAGAAATTTAGCTCTATTAAAGTTATTAAAAGCAAAATTAAAGAAAAAAAAGACTTATTTGATCGAGGCCATGTTTATAAAAAAATTAAAATAAATAAAAACTTTCCAAAATTTTTATTAAAAAACAAAAGTAAGTATAAAAAATTTATAATATAAATTTTTTGGAGATGTGTGAGAGTGGTTTAATCAGCACGCTTGGAAAGTGTGTGTACTTAAATAGTACCGTGGGTTCGAATCCCACCATCTCCGCCGATATTACTTAATTATACTTTCGTCAAAAAACGTAATTGTACAAGTTTTTGTTCTAAAATTTTTCATAAACCAAAAGGGCATAAATCTCTCTGCCAAAAATCCATATATTCTAATTTTATTATATCCACTCAATTTTTTATATTTGAATGCCTCTTCGCATTTGAATAACCATGGAAATATTTCATCATAAAACTTCAATAAAATTTTAAAATTTTTACAAATAAACATATTGTAAGGATATAATAAATACCCATTCATATATTTTTTAAAATCGTTTTGATATTTTTTTGGCATCAAATCTATTGCCCTATCTAAAAAAAAGGATCCATGAAAAACTCTAAATTGATCTTCAAGAGTGTTATTGTTGAATAGCATTGACGGCTTTTTTATAACTTCAAGTAAATTAAGTTTTAATAGTTTTATATTTTTTATTTTTTTGAAAATTAATGGTTCACCAATTATTACATCATAATTTTCCCAACTATTTTGAGGTTTATTTATAATAATTTTTTCTAGCTCGCTAAAATTATCAATTTTTGTTTTATCTGATTTTGTCCAAAATCTTCTATATGTACAGAACCCTATCCAGTCATTGTGATTTGAAATTAAATTTTTATTTTTCCATAAGTTGTAGTGAAAAGTGTATTCTCCAAAATATAAATTTTTTTTAGAAATATTATCACCAATTTTATCGTTAAGCCAATTTTTATCGTATTCATTATCACCTAAACCTACTGGTGTTAAATTTAGTTTTTTAAATTTTTCATAGTTTTTGTTTAAAATTGAAATACAGAAAATTTTCATAAATTATTAAGTAAAAATTAATACATTTTAAACTATATTTTTATAATAGTTATTAACTTATTTTTTGTTTGAATAAGCATTGTTTTTAGAGACTTATTTAATAACTTAAATTCACTTAATTAATTAAATTTAAAGAATTTTAATTAAAAAATGTTATAAATAATGTTTCCAATAATAAAATATGGCAAATAATAAATCATATCAAGCAGACTCAATTAAAGTACTTAAAGGTCTTGAAGCGGTTAGAAAAAGACCAGGAATGTACATCGGAGATACTGATGATGGAACTGGTTTACATCATATGGTTTATGAAGTTGTTGACAATTCAATTGATGAAGCTTTAGCAGGTTACTGTAACCATATATTAGTTAAAATAAATTCTGAGGGTACTGTAACGGTAAAAGATAACGGTCGTGGAATTCCTGTAGATATACATAAAGGTGAAAAAAAATCTGCAGCTGAAGTAATTATGACACAATTACATGCTGGTGGAAAATTTGATCATGATTCATACAAAGTCTCTGGAGGCTTACATGGAGTTGGTGTTTCTGTTGTCAATGCTTTATCTGAAAAATTACAATTAGAAATTAATAGAGATGGTAGAAAATATTTTATTGAATTTAAAGATGGTGAAGCAAAAAAGTCTCTTAAAGAAACTGGTAAATCAAAAGAAACTGGTACACAGATAACGTTTTTGCCATCAAAAGAAGTTTTTTCTTCAATTAAGTTTAGTGCAAATATTTTGATTAAAAGAATGAGAGAATTAGCATTTTTAAATAAAGGGATTAAGATTACTTTCATAGACGCCTCTCAAAAAAAAGAGAAAACTCATGAATTTAAATTTAATGGAGGAGTGTTAGAATTTGTAGATTTTTTAGATGAAAAAAGAGAAAAGTTACAAAATAAAAATGGTAATGATTTATTTAAAAAGCCTATTTATATAGAAGGTAAGAGAAATAATGTTGAAATAGAATGTTCACTAAAATGGAACGCAGGTTATTCAGAAGATGTTCTTCCTTATACTAACAACATATATCAAAAAGACGGTGGAACACATGTGTTGGGTTTTAGGAGTGCACTAACTAGAATAATTAATAAGTACGCAAATGAACATAATCTTTTAAAAAAAAATAAGTTAGCTATTTCTGGTGATGATATAAAAGAAGGATTAACTTGTGTATTATCTGCAAAAATTCCTGATCCAAAATTTTCTTCTCAAACTAAAGATAAGTTAGTTTCTTCAGAGGTAAGAATGATTGTTGAAACAATTATAAATGAAAAATTATCAATTTGGTTTGATCAAAATCCGTCCTTATCTAAAATTATACTCGCCAAAATTATTCAAGCCGCAGTAGCTAGAGATGTTGCTAGAAAAGCTAGGGAGAGTGTAAGAAGAAAAGGTGCTTTAGAATTAAGTGGGTTACCTGGAAAATTAGCAGACTGTCAAATCGGTAAACAAGAAGGCACAGAATTATTTATCGTTGAGGGAGACTCTGCAGGTGGTTCAGCAAAACAAGGTAGGAACAGATCTAATCAAGCAGTTTTACCTTTGAGAGGAAAGATTTTAAATACTTATGTAGAGGATGTTAAACAAAAGAAAAATGGAAGCAAAGACAATTCAGAACAAAGAACCAAAGCTTTATCTAAAATGATCTCATCAAATGAAATTTTAACATTGATAAATGCTTTAGGTTTAGATCCAAAAGCACAAGAGATAGATCTAAAAGATTTAAGATATGGAAAAATTATAATTATGACAGATGCAGATGTTGATGGATCACATATTAGGGCTTTATTATTAACTTTTTTTAACAACAAGCCATTTAATAAACTTATTGAACATGGACATGTTTATTTGGCGCAACCGCCTTTATTTAAAATCAATAAAGGTTCAAAAGGGATTTATATTAAAGATGAGAAAGAACTTGAAGAATACATAATTGACAATAATAAGAATTTTAAAAAGTTAAAAAAAGGTTCTAAAGAATTTTTAAATGAGATGAATTTTGAAAAATCTAAAATGAATATTCAAAGATTTAAAGGATTAGGAGAGATGAATCCAGAGGAGTTGTGGAGCACTACACTTGATCCTGAAACAAGAAATTTAATACAAGTTCAATACTCCAAGGACCTAAAAAAAGATCAAAATTTGATTCATACATTGATGGGCAATGATGTTGCCTTAAGGAAAGATTTTATTATTAATAATTCTATAAATGTCCAAAATTTAGATATATAAAATGAAGTTTTTTCAAACTTCAAAGTATCATTTTTTTAAAAAATCAACGTATATTAGTTTAAGATGGATAGGTATAATTGGACAACTAATATCAATTTATTTTGTTTATTTTGTTTTAAATTTTAAGTTTGACTTTCTTGTTTCAAATTTGATAATTTTTTTAGGAATTTTAAGTAATTTATATTTAATCTTTATTTATCAAAAAACTCAATTATCAGACAGATCAGCATTTTTATTTTTAGTAATAGATATATTACAACTTGGTGCTTTGCTTTATCTAACTGGTGGTGTTACAAATCCATTTGTAATCTTTTTAATAATACCAAGTGTTTTTTCATCTTCAAATTTGAGCTTTAAAACCAATTTGTTATTAGTATTTTTAACTATATTTACAATTTTTATTTTAACATTCTATTCTTTAGACTTACCCTCTCCAATTAGTGACCATTTTCACGTAAGTCCATATTATTTTTATTCTATACCAATCGCTCTCATTATTGCTTTGATATTTTTAAATTATTTGGCGATGACATTCGGAAAACAATCAAGGTTAAGAAGAGAAGCACTAGCAAAAATGGAAGAGGTAATGGCCACTGAGCATGAACTTTTATCTCTTGGTGGTCAAGCTGCGGCAGCAGCACATTCTTTAGGCACACCTTTATCTACAATAAAAATAATTACTCAAGATCTTATCAAACAATTTAAAGGACAGGTAGAGATTGAAAAAGATATTGAATTGTTAGCCAGTCAGATAGAAAGATGTAACCAAATTTTAAAACGATTGACCTTAAATCCAGTAGAGGAAGATGAATTTATAGATAAAGACCTTTCAATGAAAGATTATATAAGTGAAATTATTTCATCCTTCAAAGAAATTAGCAAAAAAAAATTTATTTTTAATTTTGATCAATATTCAAATTCCAAGAAAATTACAAAGTCTTTAGAAATTGTTTATGGTTTAAGAAACTTTATTGGGAACGCTAATAAATTTTCAGAAAAAAATGTTTTCATAAATCTTAAGAGCGATAGCGAAACTACTGAAATTGTAATTGAAGATGATGGCTTTGGTTTTCCAAAAGATATATTGTCTAAGATAGGAGAGCCATATTTAAAATCGAATGATACAAAAGATAAATCAAAAACAGGCCTAGGTCTAGGTTTGTTCATTGGTAAAACATTATTAGAAAAAAATTTTGCAACAATAAATTGTAGAAATTCTAAGACTCAAAAAGGAGCAGAAATTATTATTAAATGGAAAAACAAAGATTTATTCAATATTTAATGAAACTTTTTTTTCGTATCAAATAATGAACTTAATTGTGAAATCATTACATCACCTAATTCATTAACATCAGTTATTTTAATTGCTCGATTATAATATCTTGATACATCATGACCTATTCCAATTGCTAAAACTTCAATTTCTGTTTTTTCCTCAACAAATTTTACAATTTTTTTAAGATGTTTTTCTAAAAAATCTCCGGAATTTACTGATAAAGTAGAGTCGTCGACAGGTGCACCATCAGAAATTACCATTAATATTTTTCTTTCCTCTTTTCTTTTTTTCAATCTAGAAAAAGCCCAACTAATAGCTTCTCCATCAATGTTTTCTTTAAGCAAGCCTTCTTTTAACATTAGTCCAAGATTGCCTTTAGCTTGTCTCCAATGAGTATCTGCACTTTTATATACAATATGTCTTAAATCATTTAATCTACCTGGAGTTTTTGGTTTTTCATTTTTATTCCAAAACTCTCTGCTCTGACCTCCCTTCCAATTTTTAGTAGTAAAGCCTAAAATTTCAACTTTAACTGAACAACGTTCTAGAGTTCTAGACAAAATATCTGCACATATCGCTGCAATAGTAATTGGCCTTCCTCTCATTGAGCCAGAGTTATCAATCAAAAGAGTAACTACAGTGTCTTTGAAGTCTAAATCTTTCTCTTTTTTAAAAGATAAAGAATTATAAGGATCCATAATTATTCTTGGAAGTTTTGAACTATCTAATAATCCTTCTTCTAAATCAAACTCCCATGCTCTATTTTGTTTTGCTAAAAGCTGTCTTTGTAATTTATTTGCAAGTTTTGTAACCACATCCTGAAATCCAATGAGTTGTTGATCTAAACTTTTTCTAAGTTTGTTTGTTTCATCAGTATTTTCTAAATTTTCTGCTTTGACAATTTCATCAAATTTTGTTGTATAAACTTTGTAATCAAGGTTCAAATCATTGATATTTTTCTTCTGTATTACTTGTTCCGAACTTTGTTTATCAGAGTCCGTATCGACTAGTTGTTCATTTAATTGATAATCATCAATATCATAGTCAGAATCTAGGCTTGTTTCAGTTTCTTGGTCTTTATTTTGATCTTTTTTATCTTCATTTTCACTTTCCTCATCATCGTTAGATGGATTATCTTGACCTTGATCTTGATTTTCCTCTTGAGACTCTTGATTATCATCATTTTGAAAGATATCCATATCTTGTAAAATTTTTGAAAATTTAGAACTATATGCATTTTGATCTTCAAAATTATCTTTTAAAAATTTGATATGTTTATTTATTGATTGATCAAATTCTTTCTCCCAAAAATTTAGCATTTTAGAAGATAGCGAATTAAGCTCAATATTGTAAAAATGCTTTAGCATATACAATTCAAAAGCTTCTGTGATTGGCACATCTTCTTTTGTTTTTAATTGGTCTTTTCTTTTTAAGTTGATGATTTGGCTATAATTATCACTAAGGTTTTTTTCAATACCCTTTAGCATTTTACCACCCAAAGTTTCATATCTTGTTTTTTCAGCTATTGCATATAATGGTCTACAGCTTGAGTTATTAGGAGCGTTTTTTTTATAAATTTCATCGTTAGAAAATTTTTTTTTAAGTGCAGCTGAGTCAGCTTCTGCTCTTGCTTTAATAAAATCGCTTTTACTATTAAGATTATCTAACTCGAAAAAATCAAATTTATTTGAGCTTTTATTATCCTCATGTTTTTTAATTTCAAAATCATCAGAAATTACTCTGATTGTTGAGGCCAAAGCCTGTCTTAATTTTTCTTTAAGATTTGTTCCTTTGTTGCTCATCAAATCTGAATATTTAGCAAAGACTCTGGTAAATCTTCACCAAAACATCTTTGATAATATTCTGCGATAGTGTTTTTTTCCATGTCATCGCATTTATTTAAAAATGTCACTCTAAAAGCGTAACCAATATCTTTAAATATTTCTGCATTATCAACCCAGTGCAAAACAGTTCTTGGACTCATTACAGTAGAAATATCTCCACTTATAAATCCTTTTCGAGTTAGAGAGGCAACTTTAATCATATTTGCAACTTTTTCTTTACCCTTGGGATTATTCAAATTTTTATTTTTTGCTAAAATTATTTCCATTTCTCTTTCAAGACTTAGGTAATTTAGTGTTGTAACAATATTCCATCTATCCATTTGACCTTGATTTATTTGTTGAGTTCCGTGATAAAGACCAGTTGTATCACCCAAGCCAACGGTATTTGATGTTGCAAATAATCTAAAATATTTATTTTGTTTTATAACTTTGTTTTTATCTAATAATGTGAAATTACCCTCGGCCTCCAGAACTCTTTGAATTACAAACATTACATCTGGTCTTCCTGCATCATATTCATCAAATACTAAAGCAACAGGATTTTGAATTGACCAAGGTAAAATACCCTCATTAAATTGAGTTACTTGTTTTCCATCTTTTAAAACAATAGCATCTTTGCCTATTAGATCTATACGGCTTATATGGCTATCTAAATTTACTCTAATACATGGCCAATTTAATCTTGCAGCAATTTGTTCAATATGCGTGGATTTCCCTGTACCATGATAGCCTTGAACTAAAACTCTTTTATTAAATGCAAATCCAGAAATTATTGCAAGCGTTGTATCACGATCAAATTTATAATTCTTATCAATTTCTGGAACATAATCACTTTTTTTAGAAAAAGCATCAACTTCCATATTAGAGTCTATACCAAAGGTCTGTTTAACTGAAATTTTTATATCTGGTTGTGAGTTAATATTAGGTGTCAATTTTTTCCTTATAAGTGTTTTTCAGTTGAGTATAAGCTAAAGTTATTTGTTTTAGTTTTTCCTCGTATTTTTTATTTCCAGCATTTATATCTGGATGAAATTTTTTGACAAGGATTTTGAATTTATCTTGAATTTTTTGCCATTTTAAACCCACAGAAACTCCTAGAATACTAAAGGCTTTTATATCTTTGTGATCAAATTTAAATTGACGCATATGATTGTATTCACCTTTAAATTTATCTTTATCTAATTCATCCTTGAGGGTGTTATTCCATAAAACTTTAAAAAAATTATCAGAAGAACTAAAACTTTGTGTGGGCTTATGCCAAATCATATCGGATTTTAAAAAATTAATAACCTGATCATCATTCATCCCTGAGAAATAGTTCCAATTTTTGTTGAATTCTTTTACATGCTCCAAGCATAGCATACGATATTTTTTGCTATTATCCTTTTCAACAGGTGCTTTATATTCCCCCACTTTTTTACAATTATTCCAGTCACAAATTATTTTCATGATATAATAATTAATATTTATGGATATAAATGCTTTAATTGCAATTGTAAAAAAAAAATTAAATAATGAAATTATTAATGATCAAATCAAAGTAGAGGACAAGTCATTTCTTCACAAAAACCATTCAGGTAATCAAAAAGATAAATTTCATTTAAAAATTACAATATTTTCAGATGAACTAAAAAAGCTGGACAAAATAGAGAGCAATAGGAAAATATTTAAAATTTTAGATAAAGAGATGAAACAGTATATTCATTCTTTGCAAATTTTAATCAACTAATTCTTTAATTAAAAATTTTTTGATTTTTATACTATTATATTCTTTGTCAATTACGGCTGAGCCAATTTTCTTAAGTAGAATAAGATTTATTCTTTCTGAGAAATTCTTTTTATCTTTTTTCATAAAATTTAATATTAAATTTAAATCCTTCAATGAAAAATAAGATTTAATGTTAAATGGTAAATTTGTATTTTGTATATCATTTAATATCTTATTAAATTCTTTAAATTTAATTAGTCTTATATCAAAACTAAATTTGAGTGCCGTAACCATTCCTAATATTACCGCTTCACCGTGATTAAGTTTATTTGAATACCCAAGAGCTGCTTCAAAAGCGTGAGCAAAAGTATGGCCAAAGTTTAATATCTTTCTAAAATTTTTTTCTTTTTCATCTTTTTCAACAACTGCTTTTTTGATTTTACAACTTTCTAAGATAGCTTTTTCAATAAATGGACTTTCTAAATTTATAATTTTTAAAGAATTATTTTTTAAATAGTTATAAAAAACCTTATTTAAAATAAGAGAGTGTTTTAAAATTTCGCCGTATCCACAAACAATTTCTCTTTTAGGTAAAGATTTTAAAAATTCAGTATCACTGATTACTATTTTAGGTTGATAAAAACTTCCTATAAGATTTTTACCTTCTTTAGTATTGACACCTGTTTTACCGCCTACTGAAGAATCTACTTGGGATAGTAAAGTTGTTGGAATGTTAATAAATCGTAATCCTCTTTTGTAAAGACTAGCAGCAAATCCACCAACGTCTCCTGTAATACCACCGCCAATAGTAATGACGCAATCATTTCTTGAAAAATTTTTGTAAAGTAAAATTTTTAAAATTTTGTTAATGTTTTTTAAATTTTTATTTCTTTCCTTAGCTGTAAATAAAAATTTAGATATTTTTTTTTTATTTAAAGACTTAGTTATTTTAGAAACCATTTTAGTGGGAACTTTTTTATCAATTACCAGAAGACACTGATTAAAGGATATTGAATTTTTGTTAAGATATAAGCTTAAGTTTTTAACTATATTGGAGCCAATCATTATTGGATAGTTATTAGATTTAGTTTTTATTTTAAGGTTTATAGGTTTCATAAAATTTTATAACTTTTTTAACAATGTCATTTTTTGTTTGATTATCACATTCAATTTTACACATAGCTTTTGAATAAACAATAGATCGATTTTTTATAAGATCTTCTAGTTCATTTTTTGATGCTTTCAGTGCAATGGGTCTTTTTTTACTATCTTTAATTCTATCAACTAACGTTTTAGTTTCCCAGCTAAGCCAGAAAGAAATATGATTATTTAAAATTTCTTTTTTAACTTTATTGTTTAAAAAGGTGCCGCCCCCAAGAGAAATCACAATTTTATTTTTTTTTAGCATTTTGAGTGTGATCAATTCTTCAATTTTTCTAAAATATTTTTCACCTTTATTCTCAAATATTTCTGAAATCGTCATACCAATCTTTTTTTCAATTTCTTGGTCTATATCAATAAAATCAATATTAAGTTTTTTTGATACTAAAGAGCCTATTGAAGACTTGCCTGAACCCATCATGCCCAAAAAAACTAAATTTTTTTTTGATTTCATATGTTTCTGTATTGAAAAAACACAAATATGTCTTAATTTGATTTTAACCAACGATATATGCAATTTACAAGAAATACAAGTTCAAGGCAACGTGCTACTAATTTAATTATTAAATTAGGCTTTGTAATAGTTTTATTTCTTGGAGGAGTTTTCCTTTTAAGCAAAGTGGATTTTCCAGCACCAAAAAAAGAAATAGAAAAAATAATTCCTAATGAAAATTTTAAAATTGTTAAATAATAAATATTTATCAATTATATTAATTTTTTTTTTACTCAGTTTTAATCTTAGCTCTGAAGAAAAACCTGTTGATATATGGAATATTGATCAAAATAAAATTGACAAAACTAATTCCGATCAAAATAATATTAAAATTGTAAATGAACAAATTACGCAATCAAGCGTATATGATCAGCAATCTCAAAAAGAAATAGATTCAGTTCAAATAGACTTATCATTAAAGTCACAAGAAATTAAAATAATAGGTCTTTATGATCCTGAAGACTTTGATCTTAAAATCGATTTGTGGTCTAATTCTAATGGAGATCAATTAAAATATCTTTTTTCTAATTTATTAAATTTAGATTTATCAAAAGATGCTTCAGAATTATTGAATATTGTTTTATTAACAAACTCGTACTATCCAGAAATAAATTTTACAAAAAAAGAATTTTTAAAAATAAAATCTGATTGGCTTATTAAAAATAAAGATAGAGATTTAATTCAGGAATATTTGATCAAAAATCAAATATTAAATTTACACCCAGAATTAAGTCGTTATTTGGTTGATCAATTTTTATCTGAGTCTAATATTGAAAAAGCATGTGAATTTTTTTTAAAAAATTCTGAATTGATAAAAGATGAATATTTATCAAAATTTAATCTTTATTGTTTAATCAATGCTGGAAGAATAGACGAAGCTCAACTAATTTTTGACTTAAAAAAAGAGCTTGGATTTAAAGATGAATATTTTGAGAAGAAACTAAATTATTTATTTAATTTTACTGACGAACCTGAGTTGAATATTTCAGAAGCCTCAATTTTAGATTTTCATTTAGCTCACAGAACAAATCCTAATTTTATCTTTGAACCAAAAAAAAATACAGATCCATTAATTTGGAAATATTTATCTACTTCGAATTTACTTTACAAGGTCGAGGATATAGATATCATTAATTTAGATAAAATCTCATTAATTGAACAAGCCACTCATGATAAAAACTACTCTGAAAAAGATTTGTTTTCTCTGTATAAACGATTTCAATTTAATGTAAATCAACTTTTGAATGTTTCTGAAGCCTACAAATCGCTTTTAAATGTGGAAGCTAGAGCTTTAGTTTATCAAAGAGTCTTATTAGAATCTGATACTAAAAATAAATTAGAATTGTTAAAACTTTTAAAAGAACTATTTATTAAAGATAATTTTTCAAACGCATTTGATGAGGAATTAAAAAAGTTTTTAAAAGAAATAGAACCTGATGAGATACCATCTAATTTTACAACATTTTACTATGAGAATTTGTCTGAGAAAGACAATAAATTAGAAGATATTAAATTTAGCAAAGATATTCTTCATCAATCAAAATTAGTTAATTATTTTAATGGAGATTTTGCAAAGTCCAAATTTGAAAAAGATTTAAATAATTTTCTAAAAAAAATAAAGAAAGATAAAAAGTATGTTTTATCTAAAAAAGATATAATTTTTATTGAGTCGATTAAGTCAGATGGAATAAAAATCCAAAAAAAATATGATGATCTTTATGAAATTAGTGATTCCGAAATGCCAACCGACATTCAAGTGATGATTAATAATAACGAAATAGGCTCTACTTTGTTGAGAATCATCGAAGTTATAGGTCAAGATGAACTTGATGCATTAGATGAAGATACATTGTACTTTATAATAAGTGCTCTTAATCAATTAGATATTGACTATATTAGGAATCAAATTTTATTAAAAGTTCTGCCTTTAAAAGTATAAAAAATAAATTAAGATAGAAGATATTATGGCAGTAAAACCAATATTAACAGAACCAAATAAAATCTTAAGACAAATTTCAAAGTCTGTTGATAAAGTAAGAACAGAAGAACAAAAATTAATGAACGACATGTTAGATACTATGTATGCTGCAAACGGCATAGGTCTTGCAGCTATTCAGATTGGTGTTCCAAAAAGAATAATTGTAATGGATATAAGTAAAGATCCTAATAAAAAAGAACCAAGATATTTTGTCAATCCAGTAATAAAAAATAAAGATCTTAAAAAAGCAACGTATGAAGAGGGCTGTTTGTCTGTTCCAAATCAATTTGCTGAAATTGATCGACCTAGTAAATGTGAAGTAGAATATTTAGATTATAATGGTAAAAAACAGTTTTTAAAAGCAGAAGGATTACTGGCGACATGTATTCAACATGAAATGGACCATCTAGAAGGAATATTGTTTATTGATTATCTTTCAAAATTGAAAAAATCAATGATAATTAAAAAACTTTCTAAACTTAAGTCAAATAGAGCTATTCTTTGATTAATGGTTAAGAAGATTGTTTTTATGGGTACGCCAATGTTTGCTGTGCCAATTTTAAAATCATTGTATCAAAATGGTTATCCTATTTCAAATGTATATACTCAACCACCTCAAAAATCACAAAGAGGACAAAAAATAAATAAGTCCCCTATACAAGGTATTGCTGAAACTTTAAATTTAGAGTTTAGAACACCTCAGTCTTTAAAAAATAATTTAGATGAATATGAATATTTTAGAAATATAAATGCAGACCTTGTTATAGTTGTTGCTTACGGTCAAATTATTCCAAAAAATTTTTTAGAATTATCAAAAAAAGGATTTATAAACATTCATGCATCTCTGTTACCAAAATGGAGAGGAGCAGCGCCAATTCAACGATCTATAATGAATCTTGATCAAGAAACAGGTATCAGCATTATGAAAATTAACGAAAAATTAGATAGTGGCCCTGTATGTAATACATATAGGATTAATTTAAACAGCAAGTTGAATGCAAATGATGTTACTGAAAAACTTTCATTAATTGCTGCGGAAAAGATATTAGACAATATAGACGAAATTCTTGAGGATAAAGCAAAATTTGTTGAACAAGATCAAACAAAAGCAACATACGCATCTAAAATAGAAAAGACAGAGGGCAAAATTGATTGGAACGATACCGCTGAGATAATCATAGGTAAAATTAACGGTTTGTATCCAACTCCTGGTGCTTTTTTTATTTTTAAAGGAGAGAGATATAAAATATTAAAAGCTGAAATTGGAAATGGAATTGGAAATCCTGGGGAAGTAGTTTCAGACTATATGGAAATTGTATGTGGAAATAACCAATCAATTAAGATTATTGAAATTCAGAGACAAGGAAAAAAAACACAAAAAGTAGAAGAATTTATACTTGGATCAAAAATTAAAAAAGGAACAAAAATTTAAATGGTAAGATATCAGTTACTTATTGAATATGTTGGTACAAATTTTAGGGGATGGCAAATTCAAAAAAAGGGCTTAACTATTCAAGGACATATTCAGAAAAATATTTCAAAACTTTTAAAAGAGAAAATAATTTTAATTGGCTCAGGAAGAACAGATACAGGAGTTCATGCAATTGAACAATCTGCTCATTTTGATTGTAAAAATGAAATTAAATTTTTGAATAAATTTTTGAAATCAATAAATTATTTTTTAAATGATAAGGGTATTTCGATTAAAAGAATTAAAAAAAAGAGCAATGAATTTCACTCAAGGTTTTCTGCAAAACAACGAATTTATAAATATGTAATTTTTAATCAAGTAAGTGCTCCAGTGATAGAAAAAAAAAGAGGCTGGCATGTAAGAAAACCACTAGATATCTCATTGATTAAAAAAGGTGCAAAAAAACTTGTTGGAACCTATGATTATTCAACATTTAGATCTTCAAGTTGCCACGCAAAAAGCCCTATCAGAACCATTAAATCAATTAAAATTAAGTCTTTAAAAAACAAGATAGAGATAGAATTTAAATCACAATCATTTTTGCAACAACAAGTAAGATCTATGGTTGGATGTTTAAAATATTTAGGTGAAAAAAAATGGGACCTTAAAACTTTTGATAAAGTTTTTAAGTCCAAAAAAAGATTATTGTGTGCACCTCCTGCACCACCAGAGGGTTTATTTTTAGCTAGGGTAATTTATTAGTTTTTTTATTTTTCATTGAAAATTTTTTATTAATTCGCCATCTAGATTCAGCTCTAACAATGTAACCACAACAATTTTTAGATTTACATTTACAAATAAATTGTTTGTAATTTTTATCAAAGCCAAATCCATAATCACAAGTGAACTCTTCACCTTTTTTGATATCTCTTATAGCTTTAACCCAAATTTTAAGACCTTTTCCTTCATAATCACAATTATTATCACAGGAGTGATTTATTAATCCTGCTATATTCCAAGAAAAATCTCCGTCAAGATCATATTTTTTGTTAATTGTGAATAAATAAATTGGTTTTTTATTATCATATTTACTTGAGTCTTCAGATTTTTTTTTCGTTATTAGTTTTCCAACATAATCAATTATTTTTGTTCCTTTTTTTATATTTTTAGTTGCATAAAGTCCTTTACCTTTTTTATCAATTCTAGATTTTTTAATTGCATATATCTTCATAAAGATTATTTTAAGATAAATTTTAAAAATTATTAATTGAATTCTAACAACGCATCAATATGTCTTTTGGTGTCATCCTGAAGAGCCTGCAAGTCATATCCACCTTCTAAGATAGAAACTACTTTCCCATTACAAAATTTTTTTGATGACTCTAAAATTCTTTTTGTAATGAGATAGAAATCTTCTGTTTTAAGATTGAATTGTGCTAATGGATCTCTAAAATCTGAATCAAAACCTGCACTAATTAAAACAAATTCTGGCTTAAATTTATTTAGTTTTTTTAGCGCAAAATCAAAAGCATTTAAATATTCTTCTGAATTTGTGCCAGCAGGTAATGGAAAATTGCAAATATTATTAAATTTACCTTTTTCTTTTTCGGAGCCTGTTCCTGGATAGTAAGGATATTGATGAGTTGATATGAATAAAACATTTTCATCATTATAAAAAATATCTTGTGTACCATTACCGTGATGAACATCAAAATCTATAATAGCAACTTTTTTATATTTATATTTGTTTAGTAGATATTTAGCACCTATTGCTACATTATTTAAAATACAAAAACCTGCTGCTTTGTTTTGATTAGAATGATGACCCGGAGGACGCACATTACAAAAAGCATTTTTGAATTCTTTATTTTGTATACCATCTATAGCTGTAATTATTGAGCTAGCTGCATCAAATGTAGCTTGTTTACTTCCAGGTGAAATAATTGTATCGCCATCCAATGAAGAGAAACCTTTAGAGGGAAAAGAGTTTTTTATTAAATTAACATATTCGGCATCATGTGTATCTATGATAATATCATCTGTAATAGTAGAGGGTGTTTTCCATAATAAATTTTTATTATTTAATTTTTTTAAATTTTCATTGATTACAGTAACCCTTGCTATCTGTTCTGGATGTCCAGGACCAGTGTCATGATTTTGATATGTTTCAGAAGTAATTAAACCAGTTTTCACTTAAAGTAATTTTGTAAAATATATTTATAGATCTTGGTTAAATTTTTTAAATCTTTTAAAGATACCGCCTCATCAACTTTATGCATGGTTTTTCCCACTAAACCAAATTCTAAACCTGGTGATATTTTTCTAATAAATCTTAAATCCGAGGTACCACCTGTAGTGGATAATTTTGGCTTAATATTTGTCACTTGTTTAATAATATCTTGAATCATTAAAGTTGTTTTATTTGCTTTTGTTAAAAATGCTTCACCAGATACTCTGTATTCAATTTCGTATTTAGATTTATTTTTTTTAGTAATTTTTTTAAAAATATTATTAAGTTTTTTTTTTAAAGAAGTCGATGAATGCTTGTTATTAAATCTTATATTAAACGTAGCTTGAGCGATCGCAGGAATAACATTATCTGCTTTGTTATCAATATTTATTTTAGTCACTTCTAAATTTGTAGGCTGGAAATCCTTGGTGCCATTATCAAATTTAATTTCCTTTAATTCTTTTAAAATATTTACGATTATTGTTGAAGGATTATTTGCCCTATGAGGATATGCTACATGTCCCTGTAATCCAAATATTTTTAATTTACCAGTTAAACTACCTCTTCTACCGATTTTAATCATTTCACCTAATTTATTTGGATTTGTTGGTTCCCCAACTAAACAGAAGTTAATTTTTTCTTTCTTTTTTTTTAAAAAATTTACAACTTTTTTTGTTCCATTTACTGCGTCGCCTTCTTCATCACCTGTTATTAGTAAACTTATAGAACCATTAAAATTTTTATTTTCATTCAAAAATTTACTTACTGCTGAGATAAAGGAAGCTATAGAACTTTTCATATCATTTGCTCCTCTTCCTATTAGATGACCTTGTTTCACAGATGGTTTGAAAGGGTTAATTGTCCAGTCTTTAATATTTCCAGGAGGAACAACATCCAAATGACCAGCATAACAAAAATTAGGTTCTTTTGTTCCTAATCTTGCATATAAATTTTTAACAGGTTGAAAGTTTTTTTCTTTAAATTCTAGTACTTTTGTTTTGAATCCTAATTTTTTTAAATTCTTCTCTAAAAATTTCATTACTCCTGCATCAACTGGAGTTATAGATGGAAACTTGATTAGCTCTTTAGCTAATTGTAATTCATTTAAAACTTTCATTTTAATCTCTTAAAAGGTCGTTTATAGATGTTTTTGATCTTGTTTTTTCATCAACTTGTTTAATTATTACTGCACAATATAATGAAGGTGCTGATGAATCATTTTTGTTAGGTAAAGACCCAGGAACAACTACAGAGTAAGGTGGAATTTTTCCATAAGTAATTTTTCCAGTTTTTCTATCAACTATTTTAGTTGATTGACCAATGTACATACCCATACTTAGAACTGAACCTTCTCCAACAATTACACCTTCCACAACTTCTGACATAGCTCCCAAAAAAACATTATCTTCAATTATGGTTGGCAATGCTTGTGCCGGTTCTAATACACCGCCTACTCCTGAACCTGCAGAAATATGACAATTTTTTCCAATTTGACAACAACTACCTGCTCTAGCAAATGTATCTATCATTGTTCCTTCATCAATATAGGCACCTATATTTACGTAACATGGCATTAGTACAGCATTTTTTCCGATGAAAGAACCTTTTCTTACAGGTGAATTTGGCACCATTCTAAAACCGGCTTTTTCATGATCCTCTTTAGACCATCCTGCGGTTTTACCTTTTAATAAATGAGCTTTGTCATACCAACTACTATATGGGCCATTTAAATTTTCCATCGGATAAATTCTAAAGCTTAACATAATTGCTTTTTTTAAATATTGATGAGTTATCCATTCACCATTAATTTTTTCAGCTACTCTAGATTTTCCACTATCCAAATCACTGATTACCTGATTAATTGCATCTTTAAGTGATGGATCTGAATTTTGATTGACTTTCTCTTTTTTTTCCCAAGCATCATTTATAATATTTTCTAAAGACATAATTTACTTACTTTTTAATAGCCTTATTTCTTTTAGAAATAAAGATAGATTTTCAATTTTGTGAGAAATATATTCTTTATCAGAATCCAGTTTTCCAAATTGTTCATCATTAATTAACCAAACGGTTATGCACCCACGTTCATGGCCAATACTTAGATTTTTAGCGATATCCTCTATATAAATGGTCTGTTTTGGATCAATACCAAATTTCTTTACCATAAGGTCAAAAGTTTTTGCCTCAGGCTTCGGTACATATCCAGCATCTTCAATATCGAATACTTTTTCTCTTCCAAATAAGTCATATACTCCAAGATGTGTCAAAATATTTTTTGCATGATTAGCACTTCCATTTGTAAAAATAAATTTTTCCATATCTAATTTTTCAAGTTCATTCCTCATAACTTTATCTTCTTTCATAAATGAAAGATCTATAGTGTGAACATACTCTAAAAAGTCTTGAGGCGGTATATCATGATGTATCATAAGGCCATTTAAACTTGTATTATATTTATAAAAATAATTTGTTTGAAGTTCCTTTGCTGCCTTCATATCTATCTTAAGTCTTTCAGAAATAAACTTAGTCATTCTTTTTGATACTTGACCAAATACTTTTTCTAAAGAATAATTATTATGTTTCCCGTAACATACACCGTCTAAATCGAGTAAAAGATATTTTTTGTCCTGTAAATTCATTTTCTAATTAATGTTCCTGATCCTTTATCAGAGAAAATTTCCCACAAACATGAATGTTGTTTTGTACCATTGATAATCCCAACAGCAGTAACTCCGTTATTAACGGCATCTAGGCAAGCATTTATTTTAGGTATCATACCTTCAGTAATGATTTCATCATTAATCATCTTTAAAATTTCAGATGAAGATATTTCCTCTATAAGATTCTTTTCTTTATCTAGTACGCCATCTACATTTGTCATCAACAGCAATCTTCTTGATTTTAAAGATTTCGCAACTGCCATTGCAGCTGTGTCTCCATTTATATTATGTGTTTGATTATTTCTATCCAAACCTAACGGTGAAATAATAGGAATTTTATTTTGTTTAATTATGTTTAATAATAAATCATGATTAATCTTATTTGGTATTCCAACAAACCCAAGTTCATGTGCCTCTGGCACAACATGAATGATATTATTTTTTTTTGTATGTAATGAGATAGCTTCTGAACCTTTTTCTTGTAAAGAGTTTACAATATCAATATTAAAGTCAATTAAAACTGACTCAACAATATCTATAATTTTTTTATCTGTTACTCTAAGCCCTCTTATAAACTTGGATTGAATATTAGATTTATCTAATTCTCTTTTAATTCTTGGTCCACCTCCATGCACTACCACAACAGAAAGACTTAATTTGTTAAGTATACTTATGTCAGTTATAAAATTATTAAATATCTTTCTATCAATTAAAACATTGCCACCATATTTTATTACTATTAAATCATTTTTGTACTTTTCTATATATTTTGTTACTTCACTTATTGGCGGTCCATTTTTGGGAAGTATTTTCTCTAGATCCATTAATTTATAATTTACTTTTAAAAATTTTAGGTTGTAGTTTTTATAGTTGTACGCTTCATGATGAACAGTTGTTGAGCCATTGTTAAAATATTGTTTACTGTCCAATAAATCACTAAGCCAGCTGGGAAGGGTGCTAAAATAACTGTTAAGAAAAGAGGAAAAAACATAAATATTTTTGCTTGTATTGGATCAGTAGGCGCCGGATTTAATTTTTGCTGAATCCACATTGAAACTCCCATAGCAACTGGCCATGCACCTATTATTAAAAATGATGGAACATCGTATGGTAGTAATCCAAATAAATTAAATATCGATGTTGGATCACGCTCTGATAAGTCTTGAATCCAGCCATAGAATGGCATTTGCCTCATTTCAATCGTAACAAACAATACTTTGTATAAAGCAAAAAAAACTGGTATTTGAACTAGAATTGGAAGACATCCTGACATAGGATTAACTTTTTCCTTCTTATAAAGTGCCATCATTTCCTGCTGTAGCTTCATTTTATCATCTTTATGAAGTTCTTTAAGACGAACCATTTCAGGTTGAAGTGCTTTCATTTTTGCCATACTTCTAAAAGAAAAGTTAGCTAGTGGAAAAAAAACTAATCGAATACAAATTGTGATGGCAATTATTGCTAAACCATAATTTCCAAGTAATTTAAAGAAATAATCAATTCCGTAAAAAAGAGGCTTTGTAATAAAATATAAAAAGCCCCAATCGATTACTAAATCAAACTTATCTATATTTAATTGTTTTGCATAACCATCTACAACATCGACTCTTTTTGCAGCTATAATGATTTGCATCTCTTCTTCAATAAAAGAATTACTGTCGAGTTCAATAGGTTGAGTTGCAATATAATTTGCCCTAAATTTATTTTTAAAATCAAAAGTAGTTTTGAACTCTGTATTTCTTGGAGGTACAATAGAACTTATCCAATATTTATCTCCAATACCAAACCAGCCTTTGTTAGCATTTTTACTAAATTTTTCCTCTTCTATATCATCATAATCCTCCTCAATAAGTTCACCATCGAGTGCAGCTAGCATACCTTCATGTAAAATATAAAAATTTGAGAGCCCCTCTGGCATCTTGTTTCTTATAATTTGACCATATGAATAAAAATCAAATTTTTTCTTAGTTGTATTGCTTACTTTTTGTTTGATAGTAAATAAAAATTTATCGTCTAATGAAATTTCTTTTTCAAATTTTATACCTTGATTATTAGTCCAAGATAATTTTATTGGAGTTTGTTCAGTTAATTTATTATTCTCTTCAACCAACCACAAAGTCTCAGAATTTGGAATATCAATGTTTTTATCTGAGGTAACAAAGCCACTTTCTATAAAATAACCATCTTCTGTATTTCTAGGATTTAATAAAGTTACATTTATATTACTTTCTAATTCGGTATTATATTGTTTGAATGTAAGATCATCTATAATTGCACCTTTTAGAGATATTGAACCTATGATATTATTATTTTCAAATATTATTCTATCACTTTGATTTATTGCTTCGTCTCTAGAAATTTGAACTAAAGACTCTTTTTTTTCTAAGCTCGGGGTATCTGAATTTTTTTTAATTATAGTATTTTCTGAAAGAT
>NZ_CVSF01000033.1 GCF_001179925.1 Candidatus Pelagibacter communis
TTTTCTAAAAATGGAATTAAAGATGCTGCAACAGAAACAAGTTGTTTTGGTGAAACGTCAATATAATCAATTGTTTCTGGTTTAGATAATAAAAAATTTAAATTTTGCCTACATGAAACTAATTCTTCTGTAATTTTTCCATTCTTGTCAATTTTTGTATTTGCTTGTGCAATAGTGAATTTTGTTTCTTCCATAGCTGACAAATACTCAACTTTATCTTGAACCACTCCATCTTTTACTCTTTTATATGGGCTTTCAATAAAACCGTATTTGTTAATTTTTGCATAAGTTGAGAGACTATTGATTAAACCAATATTTGGTCCTTCAGGAGTTTCTATCGGACAAATTCTTCCATAATGAGTCGGATGAACATCACGCACTTCAAAACCAGCTCTTTCCCTTGTTAACCCACCGGGTCCTAAAGCAGAAACCCTTCTTTTATGAGTTATTTCGGATAATGGATTTGTTTGATCCATGAATTGAGACAATTGTGAACTTGCAAAAAAATCTTTTAAAGAAACTGTCAAAGGTTTTGCATTAATTAAATCTTGAGGCATAGCCGACTCGACATCAAGAGTTGTCATTTTTTCCTTTATAGCTCTTTCCATTCTATAAACACCAATTCTAGCTTGGTTCTCTACTAATTCACCTACTGATCTTACTCTTCTATTGCCTAAATGGTCTATGTCATCAACATCATCTTTTCCATCTCTTAATTCTAACATTTTGTGAATTATTGCAATAATATCATCATTTCTTAAAATTGTAATTTTATCTGAGCACTCTAAGTTTAGTCTAGAATTCATTTTTACTCTTCCAACATCTGAAAGATCATATCTATCAGAACTAAAAAACAAATTATTAAAAATTTGAGTAGCTATTTCAATTGTTGGTGGCTCACCAGGTCTAAGCATTTTATAAATTTCTGTAATCGCTTCATCTTTAGAATTATTTTTATCATTTAATATTGTGTTCAATAAATAAGGACCTTTATTTATCGAATTTGTGACAGATATTTCTAAGCTGTAAATATTTGCATCTAAAATTTGTTTAATAACTGTATCATTTAATTCAGTACCAATTTTAAATGTCCCATCTTCCTCATTATTTACTTTAATATCTTTGTGTAAAAATTTTCCATATAAAGACTCTTTAGAAACCAGTATATCTTTTAATCCATCATTGAAAAGTTTCTTTGCATTAAGATAATTTATCTTTTCCCCAAGTTTTATAACTACTTTACCAGTTTTAGCATCTATTACCTCTTCTGAAAAATTTTTAGCTTTATAATTCTCAGGATTAAATTTTGTTTTCCATTTTTCAGTTTTTGAATCAAATAAATATTGTTCCTTATCATAAAATTCATTTACTATTTCAGATTTTGTATATCCCAAGGCTAATAATAAAGTAGAAGCTAAAATTTTTTTCTTTCTATCTATCTTGAAATATAAAAAATCTTTAACATCGTATTCAAAATCTAACCAAGATCCTCTATTAGGGATAACTCTACAATTAAATAGCAATTTACCACTAGCATGAGTTTTACCTTTGTCGTGATCAAAAAAAACTCCTGGACTTCTATGCATTTGATTTACTACTACTCTTTGAACTCCGTTAGTTATAAAAGTACCACTATTTGTCATCATTGGTACTTCTCCCATATAAACTTCTTGTTCTTTAGCTGATAAAATATCTTTTGTATTGTTTTCTTGATCAATTTCGTAAACTACTAATCTTAGAGTACATTTTAAAGCAGACGAATAAGTTAAACCTCTTGCAATACATTCCTCAACGTCAAATTTTGGCTTTTCTAGTCTGTACGATACATATTCCAATGTTGCTTTATCATTTAAATCATCGATAGGAAAAATACTTTTAAAAACTCTGTCAAAGCCTTTTGTTATTTCAGCTTCAGCGTTAAAGTCTGTCAGCTCATCATATGAATTTTTTTGAACTTCAATAAGATTTGGAATAGATAAACTCTCTTTTAGTTTACCAAAGCTTTTTCTAATATTCTTTTTTTCAGTAAAAGATATTTGCATCTATATTTAAAGCTGATTAACAAGTAATCAGCTTTTGAATTCTTTCTAATTAATTTATTTAAGTTCTACTTTTGCGCCTGCAGCTTCTAACTTAGCTTTAATTTCTTCAGCTTCTTTTTTAGGAACACCTGCTTTTACTTCTTTAGGTGCACCTTCAACTAAATCTTTTGCCTCTTTTAGTCCAAGTGATGTTGCTGCTCTTACTTCTTTAATAACATTTATTTTTTTGTCTCCCGCTGACACTAACATAATTGTAAATTCATCCTTATCTGAAGCTGCTTCTCCACCAGCTGCTGCTGCAGGTGCTGCTGCTGCCATTGGAGTTACACCCCATTTTTCTTCTAATTGTTTTGATAAATCTGCTGCTTCAGCAACAGTTAATTTTGATAGGTCGTCGATAATTTTATTTAGGTCTGGCATAATCTACTCTTTAGGTTGTTTTTTCAGAATTTTCTGCAGACAAACTACTCATTTTTTCCGATCGTGCAAGAAAAATACTTACTAATTTTGATGCTGGAGTATTTAAAATTCCAATAATACTAGCTCTAGCTTCATCTAACGTTGGTAAATTTGCTACATTTTGTACACCTGTCTGATCCAAAACCTCATTATCCATTATTCCACCAATAAGTTTTAGATTTTCGTTATCTTTAGCAAATTTAGAAAGGATTCTTGCTGACATTATTGCGTCCTCACCAAATGCAACCGCGGTAGGGCCAGTAAACAATTTTGATAAATCTTTACATTTAGTTTTTTCAATTGCTAGTTTAGTTATTCTGTTTTTTGTGATTTTAAAAACAATTCCCTTTTCTCTCATTTGTGATCTAAGTTCATCTAATTGCGGCATCGTCAAACCTTGATAATGAGTTACCATTACTGCTTTACTATTTTCAAATTGTGCAGTCATTTCAGCGATATAATTTTTTTTTTGCTCTTTGTTCATCATATTATATTGCCTTCGATAATTTTACTTTATATGAGACGCCCATAGTTGATGTAGCAAAAATATTCTTAATTAGATCTCCTTTAAGAGTATTGTTTGATTTTTCTTTTTCTAAAGACTCTAATATTGCGTTATAATTTTTAAGTAACTGATCATCTTGAAAAGATTTCTTACCAATACTCACGCCTATGTTTCCATCTTTGTCATTTCTTATTTCAACTTGACCAGACTTAGCATTAGTTACAGCTTCTTTAATATTTTCTGAAACAGATCCAAGTTTTGGATTAGGCATAAGTCCCTTTGGACCCAAAACTTTTCCAAGTTTAGAAAGTTTTACCATCATTCCAGGAGTACAAATTAATTTTTCAAAATTAAGCTCTCCAGCTTTAATTTTTTCTATAAATTCATCATTCCCTACTATATCTGCTCCAGCATTCTTGGCTTCTTGTGCTTTAGCGTCTTCACAAACCACAGCAACTTTTATTTTTTTACCAGTTCCTCCTGGTAAATTGACCACTGTTCTAATATTAATCTCATTTTTTTTTTGTTTATTGTTTATCTGAAAACTTAAGTCTAATGACTCATCAAATTTAGTAGTACAATTTTTTTTCAATAAAGGTAATAATTTTTCAATAGACTCTGATTTTAATTCTTTCGTTCTTTCAGGGAGTTTTTTAAATCTTTTAGATTTCATTATTCTTTAACCTCTATACCCATTGATTTAGCTGAACCCGAAATGATTTTTACTGCTTGATCTAAATCTAAAGCGTTCAAATCATTCATTTTTTGCTTAGCAATTTCTTCAGCTTGTTTTTTTGTAATTGAAGCTACAATATTTCTTCCAGGTTCTTTCGAACCACTTTTTAATTTAGCAGCCTCTCTAATAAAAAAGGAAGCAGGAGGAGATTTTATTTTAAAATCAAATTTTTTATCTTTATAAACTGTAATTTCAACTGGAACAGGTTTTCCCGCTAACGATTTTGTTTTGTCATTAAATGCTTTGCAAAATTCCATTATATTTACTCCACGTTGACCTAGTGCAGGACCTACGGGTGGAGCAGGATTAGCTTGACCACCTTTTATTTGTAATTTTATAAATCCACTTATTTCTTTTTTCGCAGCCATTAACTTATTTTCTCCACTTGATTATATTCTAATTCAACAGGTGTAGGACGACCAAATATAGAAACTGAAACCTTAAGTCTAGACTTTTCTTCATCAATTCCCTCAACCATTCCACTGAATGATGCAAAAGGTCCATCTACTACCTGAACTTTTTCACCTACGCTGTACTCTATACCAGATTTCGGCTGGGCTACACCATCTTTTATTTGTCCCAAGATCTTCTCAATTTCTTTATCAGAAACTGGTACTGGCATACCTTTTGTACCTAAAAAACCACTTACTCTCTTAATATTTTTTATCATGTGATAAATGTTATTGTCCATTTCACTTTTAATTAGCACGTAGCCTGGAAAATACTTTTTTTTTCTTTGAATTCTTTTTCCTCTTTTTACTTCAGTTACATCATGGGTTGGTACAACAATTTCCTCGAATTTATCTGATATTTTTGCTTTCTCAGCTTCTTCTTTAATCAAACCAGCAACTTTATTTTCAAAACTTGAATGAGATTGAACAATATACCAATTTTTCATTATATACTTACCTTAAGTAACAATTCTAAAAAAAATTTTAAAACTTGGTCAAGAAGTAAAAAAAATAAAGACATTACTACTGCCATAGCGAAAACCATCAAGGCGCCTTGCAGTGTTTCCTTACCCGTAGGCCAAGACACTTTAAAAGCCTCTTGTTTCACTTCCTGAATAAACTTAATTGGGTTTTTCATTTTTTTTCTTACAATAATTGGCAGGAGCGGAGGGACTCGAACCCTCAGCCTCCGGTTTTGGAGACCGGCGCTCTACCAATTGAGCTACACTCCTATATAGAGCTTACTCTATAATTTTAGTTACTACTCCAGCTCCAACAGTTCTACCACCTTCACGAATAGCAAAATTTAATTTTTCTGACATCGCAATCGGTGTTATTAATTTTACTGTAAATTTAGCATCATCACCTGGCATAACCATTTCTGTACCAGCTGGTAATTCTACTTCCCCAGTTACATCTGTTGTTCTAAAATAAAACTGTGGTCTATATTTTGTGAAGAAAGGGGTATGTCTTCCACCTTCCTCTTTTTTTAAAACATATGCCTGAGCTTCAAATTTAGTATGTGGTGTGACTGAACCTGGTTTACAAAGAACCTGACCTCTTTCGATATCTGTTCTCTCCACACCTCTTAAAAGTACACCAACGTTATCACCTGCTTCACCAGAATCTAAAAGTTTTCTAAACATTTCTACACCAGTACAAACAGATTTTTTTGTATCTCTAATACCAACAATTTCAAGCTCATCACCAGTTTTAAGCACACCAGACTCTACTCTTCCAGTTGCCACTGTACCTCTTCCTGATATTGAAAAAACATCTTCAACAGGCATCAAGAAATCTTTATCTTTAGGCCTGTCAGGTTGTGGAATAAATTCATCTACATTTTTCATTAATTCTAAAATAGAATTTTTTCCGATTTCATCATCTCTTCCCTCTACAGCAGCAAGAGCAGATCCTTTTGCAATTGGAGTTTTGTCTCCAGGAAACTTATAAGAAGTCAATAACTCTTTTATTTCCTCTTCAACTAAGTCAATCATTTCTTTATCATCAACTTGATCTACTTTATTTAAATATACACAGATTGCTGGTACACCAACTTGTCTTGCTAGTAGAATATGTTCTCTAGTTTGTGGCATAGGTCCATCAGCAGCATTTACTACAAGAATTGCTCCATCCATTTGAGCAGCTCCTGTAATCATGTTTTTTACATAATCAGCGTGACCTGGACAATCTACATGAGCATAATGTCTTTTTTCAGTTTCATATTCTACATGCGCTGTCGATATAGTTATACCTCTCTCTTTTTCTTCTGGCGCTTTATCTATTTGATCATACGCTACCGCTTTTGCTCCACCAGTTTCAGATAAAACTTTAGTGATAGCTGCAGTTAAAGTTGTTTTACCGTGATCGACATGACCAATTGTACCAATGTTACAATGTGGTTTATTTCTTACAAATTTCTCTTTAGACATTACTTTTAATCCTCACTTTTCTTTTAATTTACAATTTCGTTTTCTTGGAGCGGGTAAAGGGAATCGAACCCTTACATCCAGCTTGGAAGGCTAGCGTTCTACCATTGAACTACACCCGCACAACCCCAAGAGTATCACTCCATTATTA
>NZ_CVSF01000034.1 GCF_001179925.1 Candidatus Pelagibacter communis
TCTTATCACCTGGTCTTAATCTTCTTTTGATAGCAACAAAGACTTTTACCATTTTCATAACACTAGGTAACAAATCATCGCCACTTCTAATTTTGAGAACTTTATCCTCAAATCTTTCGGTTATATCTTGTTTGGCTTTATTAAACTGATCTTTTAATTGTGCTAGAGTTGTTTCATTTTTAACATTTCCTACTGTTATCTTAAAAACATCATTAATTGTTAATTTATTAATATTTTCAAAATCAAGTTTTGTTCCTGCATCAAGGTCTTTAATTTTTTTGGTTAAAGAAGCTCCTGACAAAAATTCAGCAACTCTTTGTTTAATGCTTCTCTCCAAGATTTCTTCTTCGACAATCTTGTCTTGCTGTACTTGATCTATTTCGGCACGTTCTATTGTTATGGATCTTTCATCTTTTTCAATACCATGACGATTAAATACTTTTACATCTACAACGGTTCCACTGCTACCTCTTGACATTCTTAGTGAGGTATCAGTAACATCTATTGCTTTTTCGCCAAAAATTGATCTTAATAATTTTTCCTCTGGTCCTGATGCTGAGTCACCTTTAGGTGTTACTTTGCCAACTAAAATATCACCTGCATTAACTTCTGCTCCAATATACACTATTCCAGATTCGTCTAAATTTTTTAGAGCTTCCTCATTAACATTTGGAATGTCTCTTGTAATCTCTTCCTCACCCAATTTGGTATCTCTAGCCATAATTTCATATTCGACGATATGAACTGAAGTAAATACATCATCAGTTACACATCTTTCTGAAATCAAAATCGAATCCTCAAAATTGTAACCTTGCCAAGGCATAAATGCTACAGTTACGTTTTTGCCCAATGCTAACTCACCTAATCTTGTTGACGGGCCATCAGCAATAATATCACCTGATTTTACTTTATCGCCAACTCTTACTAAAGGTCTTTGATTGATGCATGTATTTTGATTAGATCTTTTGAATTTCTGGAGATTGTAAATATCAACACTTGATTTAGTAAAGTCTGTTTCTTCAGTTACTTTAACTACAATTCTTTTTCCATCAATTTTATCTACTTCACCATCTCTTTTTGCAACAATAGTTACACCTGAATCTAAAGCAACATCACTTTCAATCCCTGTTCCAACAAGTGGTGACTCTGGTTTTAACAGAGGAACAGCTTGTCTCATCATATTTGACCCCATAAGGGCTCTGTTGGCATCATCATTTTCTAAAAATGGAATTAAAGATGCTGCAACAGAAACAAGT
>NZ_CVSF01000035.1 GCF_001179925.1 Candidatus Pelagibacter communis
AAGTTGTAAGGGATAAAAAAGATAACTGTATCATCATCTGCTCAATTGAAAATGTCGATCCAATGGGAATACATACTGGTGACTCAGTAACTGTTGCTCCAGCGCTTACATTGACTGATAAGGAATACCAAGTAATGAGAAATGCCTCTATTGCGTGTTTAAGAAAAATTGGAGTAGAGACAGGCGGATCAAATGTTCAATTTGCAATCAATCCTAAAAATGGCCGAATGGTTGTTATTGAGATGAACCCTAGAGTATCAAGATCATCAGCACTTGCGTCAAAAGCAACCGGATTTCCAATTGCAAAAGTTGCTGCAAAACTTGCAGTTGGTTACACTTTAGATGAATTAAAAAATGAAATCACAAAAGTAACACCTGCTTCATTTGAACCAAGTATTGATTATGTGGTTACAAAAATTCCAAGATTTACTTTTGAAAAATTTTCAACTTCTCCTGCAACTTTAGGTACATCAATGAAATCAGTTGGTGAGGCAATGGCCATAGGAAGAAATTTTAAAGAATCCCTTCAAAAAGCATTGGTATCTCTTGAAACTGGTTTTTCAGGATTAGATAGAATATTTAATTTTGAAAAAAAACAAATTGAAAAAAAGCTAAAAGAAAATATTCCTAATAAACTCTTGCTAGTTGCAGAAGCTGTTAGAAAAAAAATCAATTTAAAAAGAATATTCAAACTATCAAAAATTGATCCATGGTTTCTAGAGCAAATTAAAGAAATAGTGGAGAATGAAATTGAGATTAAAAGCAAAGGATTACCTAAGAATTTCAATGAATTTAATAAGATAAAATCAATAGGCTTTTCAGACAAAAAATTAGCAGAATTAACAAATACATCTGAAGATATAATAAGACGAAAAAGAACTGCCCTTAAAATTTTACCAGTATTTAAGAAAGTTGACACTTGTGCAGCTGAATTTAAATCGTTTACACCTTATATGTATTCAACATACCAGCGAAATTTCTCAATTAATTCAGAATGTGAAGCAGATCCATCAAGTAAGAAAAAAATTATTATTCTGGGTGGTGGTCCTAATAGAATTGGACAAGGAATAGAATTTGACTATTGCTGTTGTCAGGCAAGTTTTTCATTAAAAGAGGCTGGATTTGAAACAATCATGGTTAATTGTAACCCTGAAACAGTTTCAACAGATTATGATACAAGTGATCGATTATATTTTGAGCCGCTCAAAGAAGAATATGTTTTTAATTTAATTAAGAAAGAAAAAGAAAAAGGTACCTTAGTTGGGATTATTGCTCAATTTGGTGGCCAAACCCCAATTAAACTTGCAAAATTTTTACATCAGAACGGATTTCCAATCTTAGGAACTCAATACGCATCGATTGATTTAGCTGAAGACAGAGACAGATTTAGAAATTTGCTAAATAAGTTAAAGCTTAAACAAGCTGAAAGTGGAATTGCAAAAACTTTTAAACAAGCTTTACAAATAGCTGACAAAATTGGTTTACCTTTAATGGTAAGACCCTCATATGTATTAGGTGGAAGAGCAATGGAAATTGTTTATGAAAAAAGCCAGCTTAAAAATTTTGTAGAGGAAGCGTTTAAAGCAGCTGAAAAAAATCCAATACTAATTGATAAATTCATAAATCATGCGATGGAAGTTGATGTTGATGCGATATCAGATGGAAAAAAAGTATATGTGGCAGGTATTATGCAGCATATTGAAGAGGCTGGAATTCATTCTGGTGACTCGGCCTGTAGCTTACCTCCAATATCTATCAAGCCATACTTAATTAAAGAAATTGAAGATCAAACTAAAAAATTAGCTTTAGCTTTAAAAGTTAAAGGTTTTATGAATGTTCAATTTGCAATCAAAAAAGATGAAATTTATGTGATCGAAGTTAACCCTAGAGCAAGTAGAACAGTGCCATTTGTCTCAAAAGCAAAAGGTCTACCTCTTGCAAAAATTGCATCAAGAGTAATGGCAGGTGAAAAATTATCTAAATTTAATTTAAAAGATAATTCTAAAGGCATGTATGCAGTTAAGGAGGCAGTATTTCCATTTAATAAATTCCCTAACAGTGATTTACTTTTAGGTCCTGAAATGAAGTCAACTGGTGAAGTAATGGGATTTGACAGAAACTTTGGAATGGCATTTGCTAAAAGTCAAATAGCTTCTTCTAACTCTTTACCAAAACAAGGACTTGCTTTCATATCTTTGAAAGACTCACATAAAGATGAGGGAATTGATTTAGCAAAAGAACTTATAAAATTAGATTTTACGTTATGTGGAACAAGAGGAACTGCTGAATACATTAGAAAACATAAAATGAAATGTAGAATTATTAACAAAGTAAGTAGTGGATCTCCTCACATAGTAGATGTTTTGGACTCTAAAAAAATTGCTCTAGTAATTAATACAGGTGGAGGAAATTCTGAACACAGATTAAATGATGCCATAGCCCTTAGAAGAGGAACTCTTAAAAATAAAGTTCCTTACTGTACTAATATGTCAACAGCAATTGCATGCATGGAAGCAATAAAATCACTTAAAACTAAAAAAATAGAAGTTGTATCTCTTCAGGATGTTTAAGTAATCACTTTCCAATCTGTTTCAAAAGTTACATAATTTACTTGTATACATCTTCTTTCTTTGACTATTTTTTTCTTTTCCATTCCATGCCATGTATTAGGTCCACTAGTAAAAAGATATCCATAGTTATGCTTATAAGGAACAGTTTTTACTTTTTCTAATTTTTCGTTATAAAAATCTGTTCCTAATTCTTCTGACTCATTCTCATTATTTACAAAAATTAAACCCGACATTAGCTTTTCTTTAATATCACAATGAGGCTTTAACCAAAAACCTTCTCGATCACAAATTACTTCTAACCTAACGTAAGAATTTGATAAATCTTTATTAATCATCTTTGAAATAGTTTGATGAACCTCTTTAGATTGAAGTTCATTAATAAATCTAACTAAATTTGGAAATTTATTTTCATTTTCTTTGTTAACGAAGCATCTAAATTTTATCGCTTCACCACCTGAAGCTATTCCCTCTCTAAATTCAGCCGCCCCCCCGTCAATTGCTCTAGTACCATCATAGTCAATATTATGTTTGCTCACATCTGGAATATCAGCTTTAATTATTTCCTCTATAGCTCCATCAGTTAGTGCATTATTATATTCCCAATGATTAAATGGAAATTCATGTTTTTTTGATTGATTTTGTATTGAATCTAAAAACGACATTATGAATTTATTTTTTGTTTAATAATACTTGCTACTCTATTAGTTTCATCAAGTTTTTTATAGCTCCAATTTTCCAAACTATTGTCTAATTTTTTTATAATGTTTAATTCACTTAATAATTCTCTGAATTTTCTAATTCTTTGATCATTTTTGTTTGTTGGAATATCTGCAAAATAAATCGGCTTTCCAGTTATAGCTGCTTCAGATATCATTGATGTTGAGTCGCATGTTACACATATATATTTTGCTAAAGATAAGGCTGACAGGTAGGCTTTTTTATCTATAGTCTCTATAACAAGACTATTTTGTTGAAGTTTAATTTTAGATAATTCAATTATATTTTTTGGAGTTCTCATTGAAGGAATAACAATTCCCTGAAGATTATTTTTATTAACCAAATCATTAAACAAATTTAGAATAATCTCAATATTTTGTTCTGAGTATTTATAATGTTTTGTAGGCCCGCCTAGTATAAGTAAAAAATAATCTCTATTTGATACTAATCTATTTTTCAAATAATCAGTATGCTTATCAATTTCTTCTTTCGTGAGATAATGTATAGCACCTTTAGTGTTTAATACATTGTTACCTTTCAAAGCATCATGCTCTGGCGCAATAATAAAATCAAAATGATTTAAATCTACTTTTGGATCTTGAATATGAATATTAAATACTTTTTTATTTGCTGTTTTTTTCAAATGGATCGATGGAATAACACTTTTACGACCACAGGAAATAATTAAATCAAAGTCATTTAAATTGAGTTTTTTATAAACATTTTGTGAAATCGGTGACAGCTTTGGAGGAATCATTTCCCAAAAATTATTTAGTTCAACCGTATGGTGTGTAAAATCTAAATCTAAAGCTTTTGCCAATCCCTCAACCTGACTAATCATACCATGCATTCCTTGAGTTAATAATATGCCTTTTAATTTAGTCATTAATTACTATATAGCTTTGATATGAGTCAAAATCCAACTAAACACACAAAAGTGTTAATAATTGGATCTGGTCCAGCCGGATACACAGCAGCTGTATATGCAGCTAGAGCAATGTTAAATCCTATTTTAGTTTATGGATCTGAGCCTGGTGGACAATTAACTACAACAACTGACGTTGAAAATTTTCCAGGATTTGCAGATGTTATTCAAGGACCTTGGTTAATGGATCAAATGAAAGAACAGGCAAAGACTGTGGGAACAGAAATGATTGAAGACCATATTTCTTCAGTAAATTTAAAATCTCAACCGTTTGAAGCTGTTGGTGATAGTGGTCAAAAATATACTGCAGATAGTATTATAATTTCGACAGGTGCTCAGGCTAGATGGTTAAATTTAAAATCAGAACAAGAGTTTAGAGGTTTTGGAGTTTCAGCTTGTGCTACATGTGATGGTTTTTTCTTTAAAGATAAAGAAGTTGCTGTTGTTGGTGGAGGTAACGCAGCTGTAGAGGAGGCTATGTTCCTTACAAAATTTGCATCTAAAGTGAAATTAATTCACAGAAGAGATAGCTTGAGAGCAGAAAAATTGCTACAGAAAAAATTGATGGAAAATAAAAAAATTCAGATTATTTGGGATTCAATTGTTGAAGATGTTATTGGAGATAAAGAGCCCAAAAATGTTAAAGGCATAAAAGTAAAGAATGTCAAAACTAATAAAATTGATGAGATAAAACTTGATGGATTGTTTATTGCTATTGGTCATGATCCTGCTACACAATTATTTAAAGACCAATTAAATATGGATAAAGAGGGTTATTTAATTACAAAACCTGATTCAACAGAAACTAATATTCCTGGTGTATATGCGGCAGGAGATGTTAAAGATAAAACATTTAGACAAGCAGTTACTGCAGCTGGGATGGGTTGCATGGCAGCCTTAGAGGCTGAAAAATTTTTATCTCATTGATTAAAACTTTCACAAAAAGATTTAATTCTTGACATGGCTTTTTTTAAATTTTTCATTGATGTGGCGTAAGATATTCTGAAATAGCCATCTAAGCCAAAAGCAGAACCTTGAACAACAGCGACATTTTCTTTTTCGAGCAATTTTTGAACAAAACTAGTATCATTTTTTAATCTTGTTTTCTTGTTTAGTAAGCCTTTACAGCTAGGAAACACATAAAATGCTCCATTAGGAGTTAAACAATTAATCCCCTTAATATTATTTAAGTTTTTAACAACAAAATTTCGTCTTTCTCTGAATGCCTTAGCTCTAGTTTTAATAAATCCTTGTTTTCCATTTAATGCCTCAACTGCAGCAGCTTGACTTATTGAAGAAGGATTTGAGGTAGATTGTGATTGAATTTTTCCTATTGCTTTAATTATATCTTTAGGACCTGCAGCATAACCAATTCTCCAGCCAGTCATGGCATATGATTTACTTACCCCATTCATTGTAAGTGTCCTATCTTTTAATTTTGAAATTTGAGCAATAGTAAAAAATTTAAAATTGTCATATCTAATGTGTTCATAAATATCATCACTTAAAATTAAAATTTTTTTATATCTAATTAAAACTTTTGCTAAATCTTGAATTTCTTTTTTTGAATAACCTGCCCCAGTTGGATTTGAAGGAGAATTAAGAATTATCCATTTCGTCTTTTTCGTTATTGCGTTTTTTAATTTTTTCGCAGTTAATTTAAAACCTTCTTTTTCAGTACACTTTATAATTTTTGGCTTTCCCCCTGCTAATAAAACCATGTCCGGATATGATACCCAAAAAGGTGCAGGTATAATTACTTCATCTCCTCTGTTTAAGGTTGCCATAAATGTGTTGTAAAGAACTTGTTTTCCACCTGAACCAACAGTTATTTGATCAATGGAATAATTTAATTTATTCTCTCTTTTAAATTTCTTGATAATTGCTTTTTTAAGTTCAGGTGTTCCATCAACAGCAGTATATTTTGTGTCTCCCCTTTTAATTGCTTTGATTGCTGCATTTTTTATATTTTCTGGAGTATCAAAATCTGGCTCACCAGCACCTAATCCAATGACATCTTTTCCAGCCAA
>NZ_CVSF01000036.1 GCF_001179925.1 Candidatus Pelagibacter communis
TGTAAATTCGTGCGCTATTTGAAATGTTCTCAACAATCCTTTTGAAAATAATTCATAAGAAGGCGCGTCTGTTATGTCTTCATTATTAAACATAACACTACCCTTTGAGGATCTTAAATTACCAGCAATTAAATTAAACAAAGTTGTTTTACCAGAACCATTTGGACCTATAATTCCAGTGATAGTACCTTTTTTAACATTTAAAGAACAATCAGATACTGCTGCTAATCCTCCAAAATACTTTGATAAATTATTAATCTCTAGAATATTTTCAGACATTAATTATTTAATCTTTTATGAATACTATTTAAAGTATTAACAACTGACTTGTAAACATTTTTTTTTGTCATCACTTTCAAGCCTTGCTGATTAAGTCCTTTGGGTGTTTGAGAGTCTTTTACTAAATATTTCAAATCTTTTTTTGAATTTACAAATGCATCTTCAGATAAAGCTAAAAATAAAGAAGTTATATATTTTTGAGCATCTAACCTTTTTATGCCTTTTTTAACTAACCAATTACTCATTACTCTCAATATTTCATAATACGAAGCCATCATTCCAGATGTTGACCAAAAATTAATTGATAATTTCTCATTCTTAATTTCAACCGTTGATCCAATTTTATCAAAAAAACTTTTCACTTTTTTATTTGGAGGACATATAGGAATAGGTCCTTTTTTTAATGATATAGGAGGAAGTGGTATTGCTCTAACGATGTCAGCCTTTACTTTTACCATTTTCTTTAATCTTGGTATTGTTATTGTTGATATGAAACTTATAATTGTTTGATTAGATTTAAATTTTAAATCTTTAATTATTCTTTCACCAACTGTCGGGGTTACTGCAAGAAAAACCCAGCTGCATTTATCGATTATTTGCTGATTTTTATTTTCAATAACAATTTTTTTGTATTTTCTTTTAAGATTATTAGAAATTTTTTTATTTCTTAAGGAGATATATATTTTGTCATATTTAA
>NZ_CVSF01000037.1 GCF_001179925.1 Candidatus Pelagibacter communis
AGATGTTCTATTTGAGTCTTTGTGGAATTGGATGCGTTATATAGTTCTAGGGATAATGTACGTTTTATATTGGATAAATGATTTAATTTCTAACTGGGGTTTATCAATTATAGCATTATCAATATTAGTTAGAATTGTTATTCATCCTATTGCAAAAAAAGCTATTGAAACACAAGAAAAATTAACAAAACTGCAAAATGAATTGCAACCAAAGATAGATGAAATAAAAAAAAATTATGAAGGTAGTGAACAAAGTGAAAGAATTTTGCTTTTGTATGAAAAATATAACACAAGCCCACTTGCAACTTTAAAACCCTTGGCAGCACTTGGAATCCAAATTCCAATATTTATTGCATTATTTCATTTACTTGGACAAACCTTTGACCTTAAAGAAGCAAGCTTTTTTTGGATAGATTCTTTGGCAGAGCCTGACAAATTATTTGATATTGGAGTAGATATACCTTTTTTTGGTAATTATTTTAATCTATTGCCAGTTTTAATGTCGTTGACGAATCTTTTAAGTATTAAAGTTAGTTCAGTGAGTTCAGATATAGAGCCGAATTTTAAAAAAAATTTAGGACTTTGGATAATGACACTAGCATTTTTTTTACTTTTTTATTCTTTTCCTTCAGGCATGGTTCTCTACTGGACTATGGCTAATGTTTTGCACTTGTTATATTGTTTGTCTAAAAAAGATAATAGTTTGAAAATTTTTTAATCTTTATCATTTTTTTTGTCTTCATCTTGATCAATATTTATTTTCTTTCTAATTCCTAAAAGTTTTAAAAATTTATGCCAGTAAAGTTTTAATGCTAGAACGATAGCTGCAAGTGCTCCAAATATAGCCTGTAAAATTATACTTCCTGTACCTGGGTCCAAGTAAGCGTGCGCACTTGTAAAGGTAAAAAAAAACGATATAAGAACAAAATATACAATTTTTAGTTTCATTTGGTTCTATGACTACATCAAAAAATAGATATTACAATATCTTTTTAGAAAACACATTCACCA
>NZ_CVSF01000038.1 GCF_001179925.1 Candidatus Pelagibacter communis
TTTTAACTTCTGATTTAATTTTATTATCAATTTTAGAATTAAGTTTCTTTTTATTTTTATAAAATAATTCACAGACATTTGTTGAAATTGTAAAGCCTGGAGGTACAGGCAAACCAATTCTTCCCATTTCAGAAAGATTAGCACCCTTTCCACCCAAAATATTTTTAGGATACTTAGTTTTTTTTAATGCTTTTGAATTAAAATTATAAATAAGTTTATTCATTAATGTCTTTAATCAATTGAAAATCTATAAAATTTTCGTAGGTTTTACAGAAAAAATTGATTAGTTCCAATCTATTTTTTTTTACAGCTTCACTGTCATCATTAACTTTAACGTTATCAAAAAAAGCATAAACTTCCTTTTTTGCAGTAGATAATAAAATTAATAATTCGTCAAAATTTTGGCTTTTAGATATCCCGGAAAAATATTTTTTTAATTCGTTGATTTTCTTATAAAGATCTTTTTCGAAATCATTTTTAAAAATACCGGGATCGGTTGTATTTGAAAGTTCAATACTATTTTTTTCAAGTTCTGAATATAAAATATTATAAGCTCTTTTATAGGATGACACAATATCTTCACCTGTCGATTTATAAATTATTTTATTCAAGCTTTTTGCTTTTTCAAAAACTGTAGATATTGAATTTAGATTAAATACTTTTGTGGCAGATTCAATAATATCATACCTAATTTTTTTTTCTTTCAAATAATATTTAAATCTATCTTTTAAAAAATCTGAGACATCTTTTTGTAATGTATTATTTGATAAATCAAAACCTTGATCTAAATACAAATTAGATGAATATGATATTAAATCGTTAATCTTAAGATCTTTCTTATTTTCAATGATTATTCTTATTATGCCAAGTGCCATTCTTCTTAAAGCATATGGATCTTTTGAGCTAGATGGTTTTTCGCCTACACCAAAAAAACCTGTTAATGTATCAATCTTATCAGTAAGAGAAAGTGTAACACTAAAGGGTTTTTTAGGAACATTAGAGTCTAAACCAATAGGCAAATATTGTTCTTTGATTGCATCAGAAATATCTTTATCTAAACCTTGAGCGTAGGATAAATGACCTCCT
>NZ_CVSF01000039.1 GCF_001179925.1 Candidatus Pelagibacter communis
CTAAAGCAGATTTACTTTGGGTAGAAGGCGACCTTCTTCCTGGTGATGAACTAGATGAAGATGAGTTCAATGGAGAATGATGAGAGTAGCTTTGTAAGACACGAACCTTGTCCAGAATGTCAGTCAAGAGATAACCTAGCCAGGTACTCCGATGGACACGCTTATTGTTTTGGATGTCATTACAGAGAACCAGCAAATGGTGAAGTGAATAGCTTTACTAATACAAAAGAAAATTCAGATATGATTACAGGTGAAGTAGAAGCGTTATCAAAAAGACAAATAGATTTTGAAACCTGTAAATTCTTCAATTATCAAACTGGTGAATACAAAGGACAACCAGTTCAAATAGCTCCATATTATAATTCCAATTACTCCTTGGTTGCTCAACACATTCGATTTCCTAATAAAGATTTTATCTGGTTAGGAGATATGAATGGTGTTGGGTTGTTTGGTCAGCACAAATGGAAACCAGGTGGAAAGATGATTACTATTACTGAAGGTGAAGTTGATTGTATGTCAGTTTCAAAAGTACAAGGTAATAAGTGGCCAGTAGTATCAGTACCTTCTGGAGCTAAATCAGCAAAAAAATATATTAAAAAAAATTTAGA
>NZ_CVSF01000040.1 GCF_001179925.1 Candidatus Pelagibacter communis
CAAGGGTTTGGCTGTTCGCCAATTAAAGTGGTACGTGAGCTGGGTTCAGAACGTCGTGAGACAGTTCGGTCCCTATCTGCTATGCGTGTAGAAGAATTGAGAGGAGTTGACCCTAGTACGAGAGGACCGGGTTGAACATACCACTGGTGGACCGGTTGTAGCGCCAGCTGCAGTGCCGGGTAGCTAAGTATGGACGAGATAACTGCTGAAAGCATCTAAGCGGGAAACTCACCTCAAAACTAGTTCTTCCTATAGAGCCGTGGTAGACCACCACGTTGATAGGCTGGATGTGGAAGCGCAGCAATGCGTGCGAGCTGACCAGTACTAATAGCTCAATTGGCTTGATTTATGCACTGAAAAAAATTTTTATATCTTAAATTTTATATTGATTTGATTGTTTATAGTTAGGTTCACGTCAAGTTTTAAACAAATAAATTTGCTTTAAATTAGAAATGAAAACATTCAAAAAACTTGTATATCTCTTAACAGCTAAAGATCGTAAAGTTGCGTTAATTTTAATGTCCATGATTTTAGTTATGGCCATATTAGAAACGCTCGGATTAATTTCTATATTACCTTTCATGGCTGTATTATCTAACCCAGAAATAGTAGAGACTAATACTTATTTAAAAAAAATTTTCGAGTGGTCCAAAAATTTAGGAGTTGAAAATACAAGACAATTTTTATTTATTTTAGGTTCATTTGTTTTTTTAACTTTAGTTGTATCTCTTTCTTTTAAGGCACTTACAGTATACGTACAAATATTGTTCGGTACATTGTGCAGATATAATCTTGAACGTCGAATGATAGAGGGCTATCTAAATCAACCTTACAGTTGGTTTTTAAATCGTCATAGTTCTGATCTCGGTACAAATATTCTAGATGAAGTTGGAACAGTTGTTAATAAGGGGATTGGTCCAATGATGGATCTTATTTCTCGTATAGTTGTTTCAGCTACTATAATTTCTTTGTTAATCGTAGTAGATCCAAAACTTACTTTTATTGTCAGTTTTACTTTGGGTACAGTATATGCATTAATATATTTTTTAAGTAATAATTTCATAAAAAATCTTGGTCAATCTCGTCTTAATGCAAACAGGCTAAGATTTAATGCTATTAGCGAGGCTTTTGGTGCGATTAAGGAAATAAAGATAGGTGGATTAGAAAATATTTATATTAAAAGATATTCTAAACCAGCAAGAAAAGTCTCAAAGAACCAAGCATCATTTGGAGTAGTTAGCTTGTTGCCTCGTTATGCTCTAGAAATAATCGCGTTTGGAGGCATATTGCTTTTAGTGCTGTATTTAATGGTTAAGACTAATAACTTTATTAATGCTGTACCTATTATAGCTCTTTATGTGTATGCGGGATATCGTTTGATGCCATTGTTGCAAGGGATTTACAATTCAGCGGCTCAACTTCATTTTGTAGGACCTTCACTTGAGTCTTTATATGGCGAATTGATAAAATTCAAAAAATCAAGCTCAGAGATAAGTAAAGATAAAATTAAACTTATGAAAAACATAACTCTTAAAAATATAAGTTATAAATACCCTAATTCTTCAAAAACTATTTTAAATAATATAGATCTAAATATCTCAGCTCAAACAAGTATTGGCATAGTTGGAATTACGGGCAGTGGTAAAACTACTATAGTTGATATTATACTTGGTTTACTAGAGGCTCAAAAAGGTAGTCTAAAAATTGATGATAAATTAATTGACAAAAATAACATTAGAGCTTGGCAGCGTTCAATCGGGTATGTGCCACAGCACATTTATTTAGCAGACGATACTATTGCTGCTAATATAGCCTTCGGAGAAAATCCGGATTTAATTGATCAAACAGCAGTAGAACGTGCTGCCAAAATCGCTTGTATACACGAATTTGTGGCTAATGAGCTGCCTTTAAAATATAATACTAAGGTAGGTGAGAGAGGGGTTAGATTATCTGGCGGTCAGTTACAAAGAATTGGAATTGCCAGAGCACTATATCACTCTCCTCAAGTGTTAATTTTAGACGAGCCTACAAGTGCATTAGATAATTTTACAGAACAGGCAATAATGGAGTCCCTGCATAACATGAGAAGTGATTTGACAATTATTATGATTACTCATCGTATTGATACAGTAAAAAAATTAGATAATATTATTTTAATTGAGAAAGGGACAATCAAAGGACAAGGAACCTATGAGGAATTAATTAAAATGAATATAAATCTTACAGGTACTATGAATAAAGGCAAACAGAACATATGATAGTATTAGGTATTCATGATGGACATGATGCATCTGCATCATTGATGATAAATGGCAAAATAGTAGCTGCAAATCAGGAGGAAAGATTTAGTAAACTTAAAGGAGACTATGGTCTTCCAATTAAAGCAATAAAATGTTGTTTAAAACAAGGAAATGTATCTTTAGCTAAAATTGATGAAATAGCTGTAGCTAGTCATACACTCAATCCCGTTTTGCTTTACATTAAAAGGAATGCAAATTTTTCAGTAAATGATTGGGTAAAAGAACAAGAAGATTACTGGTATAAAGTTTTTTATCTTAAAAAAAAAAAAATTAATTATTATAAAATTTTTAAAAATAGCTTTAAGAAGCTTGATAAATACTATGATTTTAAAAATTTATTAACACTTTATAATGACAAGGATTTAATTAAAAAATTTAAAGAAATTAGATTAGACTGCATATCTAAAAATTTGAATTTTCCAAAGAGTAAAATTAAATTTTATACTCATGAATTTTGTCATATTTATTATTCGTATTATTTTTATCCTGAAAGAAAAAATGGAATAGCTATTACTAGTGAAGGAATAGGTGATTTTTCAAATGGCTCTGTGGGTACTATCAAGAGCGATAGATATAAACTTATTTCTCATACGAAAAAAAATCACTTGGGACATATTTACCAATACATAACTTTACTATTAGGCATGAAGCCAAATCAGCACGAGTATAAAACTATGGGACTAGCACCTTATGCATCATCATATGAAATAGATAAGATATATCCATTATTAGATGAAGTATTAAAAATTAAAAATTTAAATGTTACTTTTAATAAAAAACCAAAAGATCTTTATTTCCATTTCAAAAGGGCTTTTCATGGAGCTAGATTTGATGGCATAGCAGGAGCTGTTCAAAGATTTATTGAATTAAAGTTACAAGAATGGTTTTTGAGCTGTAAAAAAAAGTTAAATTTAAATAGATTTTATTTTTCAGGTGGTGTGGCGCAAAATATTAAAGCTGCAATGTTTCTTAATAGTTCAACAAAATTGGGTAAGATAATTGTGCCCCCTGCTGCTGGTGATAGCACCTTGTCGATTGGCGCTTGTTATCACTCAATGCACTTAAAAAATTTTGATAATAAAAAAAAGATTAAGTTATTTCCTATAAAAAACATGTATCTTGGATATAAAAATAATTCTAATGATATAGAAAACTATATTAAAAAGAATAAATTTAATAAAAAATTTATAATAATTAAAGATTATAAACCCGAAAAAGTTGCAAAGATAATTGCTAACGGAAAGATAGTAGGCAGATGTTGTGGGGGAATGGAATTTGGTTTAAGAGCTCTAGGTAATAGATCTATTTTAGCTGATCCAAGAAAATTCGAAACCGTAGCAAAAATAAACCAAAAAATTAAGAAAAGAGATTTTTGGATGCCTTTTACTCCATCTGTATTATTTGAGGATAGAAATAAATTTTACAAAAACAATAAAAATTTGAATGCTAAATTCATGAGCATGGCTTTTAATACAACTGAATTTGGTAGAAAGAATTTAAAAGCAGCAATTCATCCAGCTGATTTTACAATAAGGCCCCAAACTGTAAAAAGAGAGGATAATAAAAGTTATTATGATTTAATAAAATCTTTCAAAAAAATTACTAAAATAGGCGCTTTATTGAATACCAGTTTAAATTTGCATGGTATGCCAATCGCACTAAACCATATTGACGCTTTATATATTCTCCAAAATTCGGATTTAGATGCAATGGTATTTGACAAAATAATTGTATTAAAAAAAAAATTATAATTTCTCTGCTTTAATAAAATAAAACTTCCTAATAATATTGAGACCATTGGCTATAACTTTATTTCTATTTTGTTCATATAAAACAAAAGAACTTAATGGATTTTTTGATTTTATTAAATTTACTGAAGGAATAAATTTTTGTTTAGAAATTTTATAACCCTTTTTTTTAAAATAAGACTCTATTTCGTTTAATGAATGCATGTTTAGTCCAGCTTGTGATTTACCATCTCCAATTTTGTATTTTACATAGACATTATAATTGCTTTCGCTGAAACCTGAAAATAAAGAAATGGTTCCATTTTTATTTAAGCAACGATCCATTTTGTCAATAAATTGTTTATAATTATCAAAAAAACTAATCACCCCCCAAATTAATACTAGATCGAATTTGTGTTTGGTTTTGAATTTTTGAATTTCTTCTTTATGAAACTTAAAATTTTTATAATTATTTCTTTTATAAAATTTATTAGACATATTTATCATTTCAATATCATTATCAATTCCATAATAATATCCTTTGTAATCTAGTTTTTTCAAAGCATACAAAGCTTGGCCTGCACCACAACCTAGATCCAAAATTTTATATACTTTATTTAAATTTATTTTTTCTAATCCTTTTTTGATACGTTCGTACTTAGCTAATTTTGGAATATTTGATTTTGAATATTTTAAATTTTTAATACTTTTAATTTTCATTTTTTTTTATTTTAAAACTTATTAACTTTAGTGAACTATCTTTACAACCTAAAATAATTGATTTTTTATTGTATTTAATTGTTCCTGATTTAATTTTTTTTTTAAAAATTTTAGCTTTAGTTATAATTATTTTATGTTTGTTATCTAAGAAATAAGGGCGTGGATAAGGTTTCCTCAAAGCCTTAATCATTGCAAGAGCTCTTAAAACAGGAGTTGTCTCAGGCAAAAATAAACTATCTTTCCCTGTCCTTTGTTTCCAATACTTTGCTTCATCATTATTTTGATTTTTCAGTTTTCTATTATTCTTTAAATCATTAATTGATTTTAAAACTAGATGTGGAAAAATCGAATTAGCTATTTTGTGCACTTTTAAAATATCGTAGTTTTTATTTAAAAATTTTTTCTCATTAATAATTTTACCTTCATCTATTCCTTTAGAAACTTTAATTACTGACAGACCAATATATTTTTCTCTGTTTATTATTTGCCAATTAAGTGGAGATCCCCCTCTATATTTGGGTAATTTACCAGCATGGCAATTGATCAGACCATATTTTGGTAAGCTTAAAAAATTTTTTGGAAATATATAAGGAAAACCACAGATTATTCCTAAATCTATTTTTTTTAGATTTTCTTTTATATTTTTTTTTTTTAAACTTGAAATTATTTGTGTAGGAATGTTGAATTTTCTAATTTTTTTAAAAATCGATTTATTTAAGAACTTTTTTGATAGATAAATTTTACAAATCTTAATTTTATTTTTTTCTAAAAACTTAGTTAATTCATATCCTCTATCACCATTGATAAATAGCGATACTTTAAATTGTATTTCTTTATTGAAATTATTCATCTTGTGTCTTAATCATTAATACTATTTTAAAAAAATTAAATTTAAAACCATTATTGACTACTGCAATTATACAAGTGAGGCTTAATTCTAAAAGGTTGCCAGGTAAGGCATTGCTTAAAATCAATGATAAAACAGTATTAGAGAATATAATAGTGAGATTAAAAAAATCAAAATCAATAAAAAAAATAATTGTATCAACTTCTAATAAAAAAAGTGATTATCCGATTGTCCATTTTTGCAAAAAAAATAAGATTTTAGTTTTTAAAGGTTCATTAAATCATGTATTCAATAGAATTAAAAAAACTACAAATAAATTTAAACTGAAGTATTTTTTAAGAGTTTGTGCCGATAGTCCTTTAATTGATCCTACATTAATTGATAAATGTATGAAAAAATTTGTAAAAGGGTATTATGACGTTGTAACAAATAAATTTCCAAGATCTTACCCAAAAGGACAAACTGTTGAAATTATTAAGGTGAGTACCCTAAATAAGATTAACGAAAAAAATTTGACTCCAGATCAAAGAGAACATTTTACAAAATATTTTTATGATAATTCAAAAAAATTTAGAATTCATAATCTTAATTCATCAAAACAAAAAAAAAATATTTCAATGGCACTAGATAATAAAACTAACTTTAATTTTTTGAAAAAATTAGCAAAAAAATATAAAAACAATATTAATGATTTATCTTTAAATCAATTAATTAAGATTTATGAAAAAAAAATTATTTAAGGCAGGAGTAATTGGTTTAGGTGTGGGAATGCATCATTTTCAAGCTTTAAAAAATCATCCTAACTGTATTGTAAAAAAGGTTTATGATTTTGACAAATTAAAGAAATTCAATTTTAAAAAAAAATTTCCAAATATCGATTTTGTTAAAAATGAAAATGAAATATTTCAAGATAAAGAAATAAGTATTGTTTCAATAGCAAGCTATGATAATTTTCATTATAATCAAATACTTAAGTGTATAAAAAACAAAAAAAATATTATTGTAGAAAAACCAATTTGTTTAAACAAAAAACAGCTTAGCTCAATAAATAGTTTATTAAAAAAAACAAATTTAAAGATCACATCAAATATGGTTCTAAGAACCACAGATTTATTTAGACAAATAAAAAAAAAAATATCTAATAAAAAAATTATTTCTATAGAAGCAGATTATTTATGGGGAAGATCATATAAATTATATCAGTGGAGATCGCAATTAAAAGATTATTCAGTAATTCATGGCTGTGCTATTCATGTCATAGATTTAGTTTTATGGTTACTAAATAAAAAACCAATTACAGTTTATGTAAAAGGAAATAATATTGGAGTTAACAAAAAAATATTTAAAAAAAATTCTTATGTAATTATTTTGCTGAAATTTAGCAACAATTTAATTGTAAAGATTACAGCTAACGCAAGCTCAATTTATCCTCATTTCCATGAATTGAAAATTTTTTCTAAAAATTCAACAATTATTCATAATTTACAAGGGTCATATGAGATTAAAAAAAATAAAAAAATAAAAAAACTTTTCTCAAAATATCCTGACAAAAAAAATAGATTAAATATAATTCATAGTTTTGTAGACAATTTAAAAAATAGATATATTAGATCTATTGTTAATAAAAAAGATATAATGAACTCAATGAGCATATCTTTAGCAGCTGAAAAGTCTATGAAAATAGGTAAAGAAGTAAAAATAAAATATGAAAATTAATTTTTCAAATAATAAAATAAAAAAACAAGATATAAAACAAGTTGAAAAAATTCTTAAAAGTGGTTGGTTGACTCATGGAAAAAATACAGTCAATTTTGAAAATGAATTTAAAAAATTTACTGGAGCAAAATTTGCAATTACTGTCTCTAGTTGCACTGCTGGACTACATTTATCTTGCTTAGCATTAAAATTAAAAAAAGGTGATGAGGTAATTGTTCCGTCACAAACACATGTAGCAACTGCTCATGCAGTTAAATTAACTGGGGCTACGCCAATATTTTGTGATATAGATTATTTAACAGGCTTGATAAATCCTGAAAAAATTAAAAAGATTATTTCAAAAAAAACTAAAGCTATAATTTTAGTCCATATGAATGGTTTTTCTTGCGATATCAGTAAAATTAAAAAAATTTGTAAAAGAAAGAAGATAAAAATAATTGAAGATTGTGCACATGGACTTGGTACAATGCATAGAAAAAAACATGTTGGAAATTTCGGTATTTCAGGAGTTTTTTCTTTTTATCCTACAAAGCAAATTACCACTGGAGAAGGTGGGATGCTAATTACAAATAATAAAGAATTTGCAAAAAAAATAAGATCCATTAAAGCTTTTGGGATTGATAAGGATATAACTCAAAGAAAAATTCCTGGATATTATGATGTTAAAGACCTAGGAATAAATTATCGTATGACAGATTTTCAAGCTGCAATCGGCTACAAACAATTAAAAAGATATCCCAAAGAGCTCATATTAAGAAAAAAAAATGCAAAATATTTATATTCACTTTTGAAAAATGAGAAAAATATAAAATTACCTCAATTTAATGATGACTATTCTTATTTTATTTTTCCTATACATTCTAATGTAAGAAATGATTTGATGAAAAAATTAAAAAATAAAAAAATTGGCTTTAGTATACATTATGCTAAAGCGCTGCATCAGATGACTTATTATAAAAAGAAATCCTTTAAAATGACCAACGCTGAAAAATATGCTAAGACAAACTTATCTTTACCAATTTATGGAGAATTATCTAAAAAAAAATTAAATTATATTTATAGGGCTTTAAAATGAAATCTAAAAAAAGAGTATTATTAGTTGGAGGTTTAGGTTTTATAGGACACAATTTAGCACTAAAATTGAAGCAAGATTTTGAACCGATTGTAGTTGATGGATTGAATGTTAACAATTATTTAAATTTTGCTGACCCTGACGTCAAAAACAAAGATTTATACTCGACCATTCTTCATACTAGAATAAAACTTTTAAATAAAAATAATATCAAAATGATTGTGCAAGATGCTAGAGATTACCATCAGATGTCTAAAATTTATAATGAATATAAACCTAGTACTATTATTCATTTAGCTGCAGTATCACATGCAAATAAATCTAATAAAGATCCTCATAATACTTTCGATCACAGCTTGAGAACACTTGAAAATACACTTGATATTGCAAAATCAAATAAAACTCATGTAATATATTTGTCATCTAGTATGGTGTATGGAGACTTTAAAGGTGAAACAGCTTTAGAGGATCAAAATTGTAACCCAATTGGAATTTATGGCTCTTTGAAAATGGCAGGAGAAATAATTGTAAAATCTTATAATCAAGTTTTTAATTTACCGTATACAATTATAAGGCCCTCAGCTCTGTACGGTGAAAGATGTGTCAGCAGGAGAGTCGGTCAAATTTTTATTGAAAATGCTATACAAAATAAAGAAATAACCATTAATGGTAGTGGTGATGCGAGATTAGATTTTACATATATTGATGATTTTATTAAAGGAATTATTCTTTGTTGTAAAAAAAAAAGTGCAAAAAATCAAACCTTCAACTTGACATATGGTAATGGAAGAAAAATTTCAGATTTAATTAAAATAATTAAGAAGAAATATCCTAAGTTGAAGATTGTTAAAAAAAATAAAGAAGCTTTTACACCTGAAAGAGGCACGCTTAGTATCGATAAAGCAAAAAGATTGCTAGGATATAAACCATCATTTCCAATAGATAAAGGTTATAAAAAATATTTAAAATGGTACCAAACTTTTTGGAAAAATGAATTTTCTCAATAAATTTAAAAAAATTAAAAAACCTCTAATAATCGCTGAGATTGGGAATAATCACGAGGGAAATTTTGAAAATGCATTAAAATTAATTGATGCAGCAAAAAAATCAGGCGTTGATGCTGTTAAATTCCAGACATTCAAAACTGATCTTTTTTATTCAAATCAAGACTTAAATAGAGTTGAAAGACTTAAAAAATTTGAATTATCATTTGATCAGTTTTCAAAATTAGCTAAATATGCCAAAAAAAAAAAATTATTATTTATATCAACTCCATTAGATCTTAAAAGTTTAGATCATTTAAAAAAAATTGTAGATATAATTAAAATAGCATCGGGAGATAATAATTTTAAAGATTTGATTAAAAGTTCAGTTAAGTCAAATAAAGAGTTAATTATATCAACTGGGCTTACTTCATTAAAAGAAATAGAGGATCTTAAAAAGTTTATTCAAAATTTGAATCATATAAGTAAAACTTATTTTCTTCATTGTGTAGCTAATTATCCAGTTGATCCAAAAAATGCTAATTTAAATTTCATACTTAAATTAAAAAAAATTTTTAAAGATAATATTGGTTACTCTGATCACACAATTGGTATTGACGCATGTTTAATCTCCTTTTTATTAGGTTCTATAGTTATTGAAAAACATTTTACGTTAGATAAATCATTTTCAAAATTCAGAGATCATGCAATTTCAGCTGATCCTAAAGATATGAGTTTACTCGTTAAAAAGATAAAAATGTATGGAGAATTGACGAATGATAAAAAAAAAAGTTATTTAAATTGTGAAAATAAAGAGAGAACTTTGTTTAGAAGATCTTATTATTTTAACAAAAGTTTGGCAAAAAATAGAATTATAAAATCAAATGATATAATTCCTTTAAGACCTGGTAATGGAATTCAATTAAATAAGAAGTATCTTATAATTAATAAAAGAACAATTAAAAATGTTAAAAAAGGATCAATAGTTAAATTATCAGATTTAAAAAAATAATTTTATATGTGTGGAATTGCTGGCTTCTATGGATCTAAATTACCAACTCAAAAAAATATTATTAAATCAAGCAAGCTAATTAGACATAGAGGTCCAGATGCCAATGGGGTAATAGTTTTAAAAAAAGATAAATTAGTTTTTATTCATAGAAGATTATCAATTATTGATATTGATCAAAGATCTAATCAACCAATGGAGTATGAAAATACCATTTTAATTTTCAACGGAGAAATTTACAACTACATTGAAGTTAGAAAAAAATTAATTGCAATGGGACACAAATTTAAGACAAATTCAGATACTGAAGTATTAATTCATGCACTTAAACAATGGAAAGAAAAAGCAGTAGATTTTTTGGAAGGAATGTGGGCTTTTGCTTGGTATGATAATAATTCTAAAAAATTAATTTTATCAAGAGATAGATTTGGCGAAAAACCTCTTTATTATTTTTTAAAAGAAAAAAATTTGTTCTTTAGTTCTGAGATAAAATCTTTGTCAGCACTTTCATCTAAAAGATTTATGATTAATTTTGAAAAGATAGAAGAATTTTTAAAAAATGGTTATAAATCATCATTTAAGGATAAGAATTTATTTTTTAAAGATGTTTTTCAAATAAAACCAGGGTCACTTTTAATTATTGGGAAAAACAAAAAAATAAAAAAAATAGATTATTGGAAAAGAAAAAGAAATATATTTAATAAAAAAATATCGTATAGAGAAATAATTGAAAAGAATAAGAATAATTTAATTAGATCTGTAAAACTTAGAACACGATCAGATGTTCCAATTGGTTTTTGTATGAGTAGTGGTGTTGATTCGAATGGATTAATTTCAATAGCAAAGAAAAAGCTTAAACAAAAAATAATCGGATATAATATATATAGTAAAAATAAAAATTATGATGAGTACGGACTTACAAAAAAATCTGCAAAAAAATTAGACATCAAGTTAAAACTAGTTAAAGTTCCAAGGACAAATTTTCTTAAATATTTGAAAAAAATTATTCAAAGTAGAGGATACCCTTTATTTACAATCTCATATTTTCTACACTGGTTTATGATGAGACAAATGAAAAAGGATGGAATTAAAGTATCAATAAGCGGTTCAGCTGCAGATGAAATTTATTCAGGTTATATTGATCATTTTAATCAATTTTTATATCAAATAAAGGATGATCGAGTTCTTTTAGCAAAAACAAAATCTGATTGGCATCGATACTTTAAAAGATTTATACAAAACAAAAATTTAAGAAAAGATGATTTATATTTTAAGAATAAAAATTTTAGAGAGCATATTTATGATAAATATCCTCATGAAATTTTTGTTAATAAAAAGAAACCAAAATTTTATGAAAAAAAATTTTCAACTGATTTATTGAGAAATAGGATGATGAATGAATTATATTATGAAATTGTCCCAGTTTTACTTCATGAAGATGACTTAAATTCTATGAATTTTTCAATCGAAAACAGAACACCTTATCTAGATAGAGAGATATATGATTTTATACAAACTATACCTACTAAACATTTAATTAAAAATGGATATTTAAAATCAATATTGAGAGACTCACTTAATAAAATAACTCCAAATTTTATAATTAAAAATCGAAAAAAAATAGGATTTAATGCATCTATTTATGATTATATTGATGTAAGGTCAAAAAGCTTTAAATCAATTATTGAAAGCAAATCAAAAATATTTAACATAATTAATCGTAAAAAATTTTATGAATTTATTTTAAAAAATAAATCGCCTGAAAATAGTAAGCTTATATTCCGTTTTCTTTCAGCAAAATTTTTTTTAGACCAAAATACCCGACTATAATAAGGAAATTGAATGAAATTAAAATATTGTATCAAGTGCTTAATGCCGAATACAAAATTGTATTTAAATTTCACCAACGGTGTATGCAATACATGCCTTTATTATAAAAATTATAAAGACTCAAAAAAAAAAATTGATTGGAAATTTAGACAAAAAAAATTTGAGAAACTAATTCAAAAAATAAAGAAAGTTAATGCACCAAATTTTGATGCTTTAGTTCCTGTCAGCGGTGGAAAAGATAGCATATTTCAGGTTCATAAATTACTAAACAAAGGTTTAAGAATTTTGGCCGTTAATATTGATTATGGAATAAAAACTAAAATAGGTATTTCTAATTTACAAAATATATCTAAGATGGGTGCTACCTTAATAATAGTAAGACCTGACTTAAAAATACATAAAAAAATTTTGAAAAAATCTTTTTTAGAATATGGAGATCCAGACCTAATGAGTCATTGTATGCTACATGCTTTTCCAATTCGAATAGCTTTAAATTTTAAGATTCCACTTGTTTTACTTGGTGAAAATTCAGCGATCGAATATAGTGGATCAATAAAAAAATATGATGCAAAAAAAATTAGTTATAAATGGTTTAAAAAATTTGCTGCTAATTCAAATTTAACTCCAAGAATTTTTTCCAAAAAACATAAAATTGAATATAAATCATTAAAAAATTATGACTTACCATCAGATAGCGAATTAAAAAAAACTAATGCAGTCTTTGCTAGTTATTTTTTTAAATGGGACTCAGAGGAAAATTTAAAAATTGCCAAAAAATACGGTTTTAACTCTTTAAAAAAGGCTGGTGAGGGAACTTATAGAAATTATGTTGGAATTGATGAAAAAATCAATAGGATTCATCAATATTTGAAATATTTAAAATTTGGATATGGTAGAGCCACGGACCATGCCTGCGAAGATATTAGAAATGGCAAAATTTCAAGAAAAAAGGGTCAAAATTTAGTCATGAAGTTTGATAGAGTTCCTATTTCAAAATACTATTATGAAGAATTTATAAATTTAATTGGAATTAGTGAAAAAAAATTTTTTTCTACATTAAGGAAATATACAAACAAAAAACTTTTTGATTTCAAAGGAAAAAAATTTTTATTCAAATTTAAGAATTTTGACTAAATGCAAAAAAAGATTAGAAAGTTTCATACAAAAAGTAAGCTTAATACTCGTATTACTTTATTGAAAAATATATACTTAAAAGAAAATCATCAAGTTACTTTTCTTGAAAAATTTAAAAAAGAAAAAAAAGAGTATGATATAGTTAAAAAAAACTGGGGTTACTACGCCACACCATCAATAAATAAAAGATTAAAAAAATTTGGGTATGAATGTGTGATAACTAAGAATAGTCAGAATAAATTTTTTTTGTGTCTTGTTAATAAAGATATGAAAAAAAAATTCAAATCATATTTACAAAAAGATGATCAAAAAATTGTTTGTTGGTTAAGTTCTAAAAATTTGAAATTAATAGATAATTTATAATTATTAATTAATGAATATTTATATTAAGGTTGAAGTTAAACTAAGAGAGTTAGAGTCGAGATTATTATTAGCAATGGCTGCAGCAGAAAAAGGCCATGAAGTTTTACTCGGATCTAATCTTCTTACATTAGATTTAGTAAAAAAAAAAATATTAAAACCAGGAATAATTTTTGAAAAAAGTATTGTGCCATCTGAACGTAGAATCAAACAATTGATTGCTTACAGAGATAATGGTTGCAAAATTACTGCAATCGATGAAGAGGGTGGATTTATTAATAATAGTTTTAAAGAATTTTTAGAGGAAAGGTTTTCACTAAGTTCTGTGAAATTAACTGATAAAATTTTTACATGGGGAATTAGAGATTATAAAAAATTCACGTCTTATTTTAGTAAGTATAAAAATAGATTTTCTGTTACTGGAAATCCAAGGGTAGATTTTTGGAGAAAAGAATTTGATTATTATTATAAGAATCAAAAATTAAGTCAGATTAAACCAGGAGATAAATTTATATTATTAGCATCAAATTTTGGAGCTATGTTGCATGAACGAAGAATTTGGCAAGAGGTTAAAGTTTTAAGAGATAAAAAAAATTTTGAAAGAGGACGAGATGAGTTTTTGTATTATGAATTCAAATCATATCAAATAAGATTGGCAGCTAAATTTGTAAAGGCAATGCGAATTGTTTCTAAAAAATTTAAAAATTTGAAAATTGTAATAAGACCTCATCCATCTGAAAGTGTCGATGCTTGGAAATCAATTATAGGTCCTAACAAAAATATTTTTGTAATCCAAGATGGATCTATTGGTAAATGGATAAGAAAAACGAAATTACTAATTCATAATAGTTGTACCAGTGGAGTCGAGTCACATGCTTCAAATATACCAACTATCGCTTATAGACCTTTAAAATCTGGTTTTGAGTTTAAATTTCCAAATTCATTATCTGATAATGTGTTTGATGAAAAAAATTTAATTAAAAAAATCGAAAATATTATTAAAAAAAAAGATGGTATCAAAAGAAAACAAGATAAAAATTTTAATGATTATTTTTGTAATTTAAAAAATGAATTAGCGTCTGATAATATTGTTAGAGAGTGGGAAAAGCTTGATAATGGCAAATTATCAAAAAAAAATAATTTGTTTAAGTTAAAAACAATCGCAAATTTAAAAGAGCTCAAAGGGAAAATTATAAATAAAAGTTTTTTAAATAATAATCAAAATTTAGACCATAATAGCGCAAAATATAAATTTCCTAAAATCGGTAATAATGAATTAGAAGCAATTACTAATAACTTAAAAAAATCCTTAAATAGATTTGGGAATGTAAATGTTGAACTTTTTTCAGATAGATTGATTTTAGTGAATAATAAAAATGTTCGAAGTAAATGATAAATTTAAAGATACTTTTGATGTTTTGTTTAGACCAACAAGTATAGAATTTTATTTGGATTTATGAGAGAAATTAATTATATAACTTTTTCATCTATCCCTTCACCACTACCAAGCTCTTTGCAAATAATAAAAACTTGTGAAAGTTTATCAAAATTTAATTATAACGTAACTTTGATTAAACCTGGGACTGGAAATAAAAAATTTTCTATAAAAAAGTATTATGGACTTACTCAAAATGTTAATATTAAAGAATTTATCTATTTCAAAAAATTTCCCAAAGGTTTAGAATTTTATTTGTATTGTTTTGCCTGTTTATTTTTTATTTTAAAAAAAAAGAAATCTCTTACGATTACGAGAAATTATTTTGTATGTTATTTGCTTTTATTATTTAATCAAAAAGTAATTTTAGAAATTCATCATGATACAAAAATAGAAGGTAGAATAACTAAGTTTATTTTAAAATACTTAAATTTTTTTAATAATAATAATTTAATAAATATAGTAGCAATTTCTAATGCAGTTAAAAATTTGTTTATAAATAAATATAAAGTTATTTCAAAAAAAATTACAGTTTTACCGAGTGGAAGTTCAATTAAGATTAATTATTTAGCAAAACAGAATAACAACAAAAGAATAAAAATTGGATATTTTGGTTCAATTTCTCCATCAAAAGGGATTAATACATTGATTAAATTATCGAAAATAGATCCTGAAAACGATTATTACATTTTTGGAGGTAACAAACAGTCAATATCCAGAATTAAAATTGTAAATACTAATAAAAATTTGTTTATAAATGAAAGTATCCCATATGTAGTTTTGCCAAAGATGATGTTAAAAATGGATATATTAGTTTTGCCATATAGCAAAATTATAAAATCTGCTGGTGAAGTAGATGACATTTCAAAATATACATCTCCTCTCAAACTTTTTGATTACTTGGCAGTTGGAAAAATGATTATATCATCAGATTTAAAAGTTCTAAAAGAAGTAATAAACTCTAAAAATGCTTTTTTTGTAAGTAATTATGAAAATATTTATGAGTGGAAAAAGAAAATATCTATGGCAAAAAATAATAAAATGAAAATTTCAATTATAAGTAAAAATAATTTTAAATTATCTAAGGAGTTTGATCATTTAAAAAGAGTGAAAAAATATCTTGGTAAATACCAATATATCAATTCATGAATAGAAAACCATCAGTTACAGTTATAATTCCTTATAAGAATAATCTTAAATATTTATTTTTAACTTTAAATTCTGTATTTAAACAATCATATAAAAATTTAAAAATTTTAATAATTTATGATGATGAAGATAGGTCAGATCTATACAAAATAAAAAAATTTATAAAGAATATAAAAAGTAAAAAAATACCTTTTATAAGAATTGAAGTTAATAAAAAAAATTTAGGCGTGGGGTACTCAAGAAATAAAGGCATAAAAAAAAGTAATTCAAAATATGTGGCTTTTCTTGACTCAGATGATTTATGGGCAAAAAATAAATTGAAAACCCAAATTGATTATATGGAAAAAAATAAACAAGTATTTTCACATACATCCTATTATATAATTGATGACAAAAACAAAATAATTTCAAATAGGAATGCAAAATCAGTAATTACTTTTGATGAGCTTGTGAAATCTTGCGATATAGGATTATCAACAGTAATCTTAAATTTAAGATTTTTAAAAAAAAATAAATATTTCTTTCCCAAAATAAAAACAAAAGAAGATTTTGTGCTTTGGTTAAAAATTTCAAGAAATCTAAAAACTATGAGGGGTATTAACAAAAAATTAACATATTATAGAAAAACCAGCGATTCACTTTCTTCTAATAAATTTACAAGTTTAATTAATGGTTATAAAGTTTACAGAAATTATATGCAATTCAATAGGATAAATGCATTATATCATTTAATTTTGCTTTCTTTTAATTATTTAAAAAAAAATTTAAGATAAATTATGAAATAAATTAATGCAATTTTATTTGTTTACATTTGTTATTTTAGTTTTTTATTTATTATTAACAAATTTTTTTTTAAAAAAATTTAATTTTAGTCTTGATAAAGATGCAATAAATGAAAAACATAAATCTCTTTTAAGAAAAGATAGCTCTACTCCACTAGCTGGGACTTTTTATTTTTTACCATTAATAATATTATTATTTTATGATCTGGACACCAATTTAATATTTTGTTGTGCTATGTTATTTTTTTTGGGTTTACTTGCCGATATTAAAATTGTTACTTCTTATAAGTTGAGATTAATTTTACAGTTTTTACTAATTGCATCAATTTTTTATATTTCTAAAGAAATTAAAATTGACACAAGAATATTGTTCATAAATGATCTAATGAATTATGATTTAACGAGAATTTTAATTTGTACTTTTTTTTTCATGGTTTTAATTAATGGTTTTAATTTAATTGATGGAACAAATTGTTTGTGTACATTAAATTTTTTTATAATATCTATTTTTCTATATTTATTAATAAAAAGCTCCAACATAAGTTTTATAAACCATGAGTTGAATATATTCATTTTATCATTATTTGTATTTTTATTACTTAACTTCTTTGGAAAAAATTTTCTTGGTGATGGTGCAGCCTATGGACTTGGTTTTTTATTAGGATATCTTTTATTAAAAGTTTCTTTACTAAATAATAATATATCACCTTATTTCATTGCAAATTTACTTTGGTATCCAGCATTTGAAAACTTGTTTTCTATTTTAAGAAGAAATTTTTCAAAAAGTAATAATTATTTACCTGACAATGAACATTTGCATCAATTGATTTTTAAATTTTATAAAAAAAAGAAAATTACAGAAAGAAATTTTTTATTAAGTTCATTAATTGGAATGTCAATAAACTCAATATTGTTTTTAAATTACTTTATAGGTTTTAATTATTATAACAATTCGATAATACAAATTGTTTTGATCTCAAGCTCAATTTTATTGTATCTAATATCTTATTATTATTTTGATAAAAAACTTGGCTAAATATTTTATAAAACTATTATTAAAGAGTTTTTTCTTCAAAACTAAGATAAAACAGATTTTATGATTGATGTATTTATTTTTGTTCTATTTTTTTATTTCTTACTAATTTCTACAATTGGTTTTGGGTTTCTTTTTCAAAAAATATTCTTCAATTCAATAACAAATTTTGAAGATCAAAAAATTATTTATATTGGATTTTATGGTTTATTTTCATTGACATTTATATCTCTTTTGACAAGTTTATTTTTTTCGCACAATTATATACATAATCTTATAATTCATTTTTTTGGTATTTTATTTTTTTTTATTACTAAAGTTGAAAATAAAAGATCATACTTAAAGACAATTTTTTTTATATCTATTTTTACAATTTTAGCTGTCCTCATTTCTAAAACTCATGATGATTTTTCATATTATCATCTTCCATTCACTAAGTATTTAACTGAACATAAAATTATTTTTGGAATGGGAAATCTTTTACATGGATATAAATTATTATCATCTTTATTTTTTTTAAATTCTACTTTTTATCTACCATTTATTGAATATTTTGCCTTTCATTTTAGTTCATTATATTTCTTAATATTTTTTAATTTTTTTTTATTTAAGGAAATTATTTCAAAAAAAAATCATGAAGTCACAAAATATTTATATTTATTCGCTTTAGTATTTTTTAATTTATCATTTAATAGAATTGCAGAATATGGTACCGACAAAGTTGGTCAACTTTTAATAGTTCTATTAATTATAAAAATTTTTCAGATTACTTGTTTTGATAAAAAAAAATTTAATTATGAAAATACTTTATTAATCATTCCATTAATAGCATTTTGTCTGACTCTTAAAACTTATTTTTTACCTTATATATTAATTGGATTAACGTTATTTTTTTTTGGAGATAAATTTAACAAAGTTTTTAAAATTATTTTTTATTCAAAATCTTTTATAATTTTTATTTCAACATTATTCATTTATTTCCTTCATCATTTTATATCTACTGGATGTATAATTTCACCAATAAGTGCAACTTGTTTTGGAGATAATTTAAATTGGGCACTTGATAAAGAACATTATGAAAATTTATCAAATTGGTTAGAGCAGTGGGCAAAATCTGGAGCTGGGCCAAATTTTAGAGTCGAAGATCCCTTAATATATATTCAAAATTTCAATTGGGTTTCTAGATGGTTTGAATATTATTTTATGGGAAAGGTTAAGGATCAATTATTAATATTGATTTCGGTTTTTATAGTAACATTTATTTTATTTAAAAGATTCAATGTAAGATTAAAAACTTTTAATATACAAAAAGAAGTCTTATTTTTTTATCTTATAATTTTAACAGTTTTTTTCTTGTGGTTTGTAAAACATCCTCAGCTAAGATATGGTGGTTATTCTATATCTTTTTTAACGTTATCAATTCCTTTAGCATTATTTTTTCAAAAATTTGAAAATAAAAAATTTTTTCAGAAAAAATTTAAATTTTTAATAATATTTGTAATAATTATTTTCAATTTAAAAAATATAGATAGAATTAACAATGAAATTCAAAGAACTGATCACTATAAATATGATAACTTTCCTTTTTTTGCCATTCCCGAAAAAGATTTCATTTTTGAGACGACTTCATCTGGTTTAACAATCTATAAAACAAAAGGTCATTGCTGGAACATTCCATCACCATGTATCCAAAGTTTAGGCAAATTTAGATTTACAACTATTAAAAAGAATGGATATTTTTTTTTTATAGATAACAGGAGTTAAAATATAAATGTTCTATTCTAAGATAATAATAAAACTTTTAAATTTTTTTGATTATTTTCAACAAAAAAAAATAATAAAATTAATAAATAATAAATTTTTAAAACCATTAGTTGTATTTGATGTGGGAGCTCATCATGGTGAAACAATTAGATTATTTTTAAAGAAACTAAAAATTGAAAAAATTTATTCTTTCGAAGCAAGCCCAAAAAACTTTGAAGTTCTTAAAAGGAAAATTTCTAAAAATCAGATAAATAATAAAGTTGAAATTTTTAATTTAGGTTTAGGTGACAAAATATCAAAAAATTATATTAATCAGGTAATCGAGTCTTCCTCATCGACTATTAATCAATTAAACGAGGGTTCAAAATATTTTAAAAAAAAAAAGCGAATTTTGAATGTAAAAGAGCAGGATGTCTTTTACCATAAAATTCCAATCTCAATTTTAACATTAGACTCTTTTGTAGAAAAACATAATGTGAAAAATATAGATTTACTTAAGATAGATACAGAAGGCTATGAATTTAATGTATTAAAAGGAGCATTAAAATATAGTCAAAGGATTAAGCTAATATATTTTGAACATCATTATGATGATATGATTGTAAAAAATTATAAATTTGGAGATATTCATAAATTATTACATGATAAAGGCTTTAAGATGATTAAAAAAAGTAAAATGTTGTTTAGAAAATCTTTTGAATATGTTTATGAAAATCAAAGTGAATAAAAATTTATCTTTTCATTCTTAATTTATAATATGCCACAAGTACAATAAATAACATTCTTAGAGCGTTGGAAATTACTGAGGTCATTTTTGTTTCGTTTTCTTTTCTCTCATAATATGTAACTGGTACTTCTGAAATTTTTAGATTATTTTTATACGCGCTAATTAAAAGATCAAAATCTCCCCACAAATCTTTAATTCCCCAATTTGAAATATCCTTTTTGATTTTTATCCAATCTTTTTTATAGAATATTTTAGTTCCACACAAAGTATCTGTAATTTTTTTTCTAAACAATAAGCTAAACAGACCTGCAAAAAAACTATTTCCAATAAAATTTGTAAATTTCATAGCTCCATCTTTTTGTGGATAAATCATTCTTGTGCAATTTATAAAATCAGCATTTGTTTTTTTTAATATATTAATAGAAAATTCTATATCTTTAAAACTAACAGTCAGGTCTGCATCATAAATTACTATTATATCACCTTGTGAAAGATCAATTCCTTTATATACATTTTCAGATTTGCATATTCCAGGACCATTATATTTGATAATTTTATTTGTATTTAATTTTTCAGCCAACTTATCTATTTCTTGTATGGTATCATCTGAAGAATTATCATCACCAAATAAATATTCATTTTGTTGATTGTTTTCTCTAATTTCTTTTTCA